>DASYBJ010000076.1:0-13063 GCA_036500845.1 Acidobacteriaceae bacterium | reverse complement strand
CGCAAAATGAAAGCAGCCCTCCCCATGCCGGCCGGGTCCAGGTCTGGCTCCTCGCAGCAGATGGCTATGCCGAAACCGCAGCTTATCCAACTGGCCCTCTCGTGCCTCATTGGCATCCTGTTTGTTCTGCCACATGGTGTGCGGTTCCTTTGCTTGCAGCCTCTTGGCGGCTACAGCCCTTTTTCCGCCAGAACACCCAGCATGATGGTGTGGGACGAGACCTTCGCGTACGGAGCACAGGTCAACTATACCTATCAGCACCACCGTGCGGCATATGACGTCGATGCTTTCGAGCATCGGGATGAACCGGTTCCGTATTCGATCCTTCCAATCGAAACAGAGGTGATCTTCGCCAGGCTGTTCCACAGCGTGGATGCAGCCCAGATCTTTGTCCAGTTTCTCTTTCCGGCCCTCACGGCTTGGACTTTGATCTTCATGTTCCGCCGGTACTCCGTATCAGCATGGCTGGCGGCGTTCCTGGCGTTGGTTGTTTTGGTTCTCAGTTTCTCGGCGCGAACCATTTACGACGGCGCGCTGGCGATCTTTCATTCTGGTTTGCATTCTACTTTCAGTGACACGCTCCAAGCGGCGCGCAATCCCCACCCCAACATGACCTTTCCGCTGTTCCTCGCAGCCTGCTTGTCGCTCGGAGGGGCCTTGTACCGAGGATCAAAAAGGTATGCGTGCCTTGCCGGAATCTTAGGAGGGCTTCTTTTCTATAGCTATGTTTACTATGCGATCCCTTGGAGCGGATGCATCGCGCTGGTAACGCTCGCTACACTTGTAATGTGGCGAGACAGGTTGAGAGAGAGCGTTCTTTCACTGGTGACCACAGCCCTCGTAGGATTGCCCTTTGTTCTATGGACGAAGGCCGCGAACAAGACCCATGGCTATGCCTATCGCTCCGCACGGCTTGGGATGCTGCACTCGCATTCGGTAACGCTGCTAGCGAAAGAACTGACTGTCTGCTGGTTTTCAGCTGTAGCGCTCTGTCTCCTTTTTTGGGGCCTGTTCCGAACCAGGCTTAACGACATTCCTGATCATGCACGGCAGCTCACGGATGCAGCAGTGCTCGTCTGTGCCTGCGTCGCGCTCTCCGCGATTGCAGCGATGAACATGCAGATCGTCACTGGTTTCAACATCCAGCCGGAGATCCATTACCCGCACATGGTAATCCAGCCGGCCACGATCATTCTGATCATGCTCTTATTTTTGGTCGTCACTCAGCGCACGCGCCTCCGGAGCTCCGCCACCTTGAGTGCAGGGCTCTTCATCGCCCTCTTCGCGCTCTGTACGGCGGAGCAGATCTCCGGGGCCATTAATTCCGCGCAAGGACATCGGATTTTCCCTGCGGAAGCCGCTCTTTTCGGCTGGCTCAACCAGAACACCAGCCCTGACGATGTAATCGCAACGACCGATCTTTCGCTCTGCGTTGTTCTCCCGGTCTTCACGCATAACTATTCGCTGCTGGCGAACGGCAGCCGAACATCGGGCTCAGATGACGAGGTTCTTGATCGCTTCCTGCTTGCGAATGCGCTCACGAGCACGCCGGAAAGCAGAGTTATTGAAGAGTTGGACGGACCATGGCCCCGCACGCCCTCGGACCAGAATCCTCTTAACACAAGCTACGCCGGATTCCTTTACGAGTGGTCACCCTATCGTGACATGATGAAACCTTCGCTCTCGCCGCTGGGGATCGCCAAAGCGACAGCACGATACCGAAATCTAAACTTGCCGGACGAGTTGCTAAGATATCGGGTAAATTACGTTTACGCCAGCCGTGCGAAACGGCCGCCGGCGATTCCGGGCTGGGAAACGCACGAGGTATTCCAAACCGGCGGAGCAGTCCTCTGGAGACTGGAGAAAGCCATAAACTAAATTGCTGTTCTGCTCGAACCGCAATCCAGAGGGGCTTTCCAACATGAGGGCTACCAATTGTGTTTCGGCCCTATCGGCCACTTTCCTTCTACCAGGTCTTGTCACCTTTCCCGCTGTGGCCCGGTCTTCAGGGAGCGCCAGTCTTGCTCAATCCTAACCGTCGCATCACTTCATCTAGGCCCTGATTCTCTGCGTAAAAATGCCGGATGACATCACCGTAGTTCAGATCTCGTGAAACAAGGGACGGATCCGGGCATACCCACGAAATGCCTCTGCTTTGAAATGAAAGGGAGAGAGCTCCTTGGAGACGATTCGCAATCGTGTTCTCCGCGAGCAGATGATTAAGCGCGGTTTGATCATCTAACTCAAGAATCGTTTGGCTCAGATACTCCGTCATAAATGTCACTGTCTCTGGAGTTGGCCGAATCATCAGAAAGCCGCAACACAGAATAAAGCCAAGCTTGCGAGTAACGTCCATAGGGATAGAGCGGTCCCTCTGCGCAAGAATGTCAAACCGGGGAAGAGTATCGAGCAGGCGAGATAGGCTACCAACCAGGAGTGCGTCGACGTCAAGCGAGATAACCGTGTAACCAAGCGAAATAAAGTACTTGAGTATCATTACGCGACATACCCACATATGTCGCTTGCTATGATCCTTCATTCCACCGGAACTATCGAACTGGAGCATATATGAAAGGTCAACTACAGTGCACTGACTTGTCTGCCGCAGAGTCTCGGTTGCCGCTTCATCCAGGGCAATTACAAGGAGTTGCCCGTCACTCACATTCAAATCAAGCTGGCGCTTCCAAAGCGCAAAGATCTCTAAATATCGACTACTTACAAGCACTATGACGATTGGGTAATGTGGGTTGAACCGCCGGCAGGCCGCATCTAGAGAGGCTCCCAAGGTACACACAAGAGTCCCATCTCGAATCACCCGCGCAAATTTTTGTTGGGCTGCCGCGACCGAAAGCTGTGCTGGGGTGGCCCCAGCGTTCCCGGCACGTGCGGCTAGTACTTCTGCTAAGCTGCGCTCACCCAACCTCCAGGCGACGTCGGCTAACGAAAGAGTAGTTGCTGCCGAGGCGTTACGCTCGCGTTTGATCATATTCGCAATTAGATTGCGAACTCTGCGATTTTGCCTGGCCAGGGAGCAAGCATAAGCCAGACGTCCCTGAGAGACGGCATCTAGGTTGGCAAATGGCCTCACCAAGCTTAATGCGAAAACCGTCAGCCCCCAACACCCGAAACGTGCAAGAATCCGGCTGGAGACTACGAGAAGCCGCGTAATCAAAGCGTCCACCTCTAGTGGTAAACTCGGATCCCGAGCAGCTCGGGCAGCCTACGAATTTGCAACCAGGCGATTGGCCAGCCTCGCTTGAAGCAACCTGCGAATTTCGCCTAAGCCGAATATGAAATATGCGGCAACTCCCAAGATCACCGATACGCCAGTCGCGGTGACTACGACGATCGAAAGCGGCCAAGTTACCTCATGGTAGGCTGGCCAAACGGCGATCGCGACAGAGACACTCATCAGAGCGACCAGACGGAGTACAGGATTGATTGAGATCTGAAGCTCCTTGGGAAACAAACTGTTGTTCAGGCGTAGCACAAAGGCCGTTTGGATGACTTCCCAAAGGATCCACGTCCACATAAATCCGACCAGACCAAATGCTTTCATCATTGGGATAGACGCTATCAGCATGCAGGTGTAGCCGCAAAGAACGAAAACAGACAACGCCTCATGTTGGTTGCTGGACGACTGAAATTGCGTCTTGTGCTCTTTGATACCCAATACAGCTGATAGCATCGCCATCAGAATGCAAAGTCCTGGACTGTAGAGGTTTCGCTTATGAAGCCAGACCGTAAACAAGAATGGACACATCAAGAGGCTCCCGATGCTTACGATGGGTATCAAAAGCAACACCACTCTCTCTGACAGATCGTAGAGACGCCTCAATGTTACCCAATCGCGCTGCCCGACAAGCAGGGTGATGTCCTGACTAATCATCGAACTGGCAACGGACAGAATTTGGCGGGACATTTGGAACACCACCCGCACCAGGGCGAAGACGCCAACCGTAGCAGGGCCAAGGAATCGCTGGATAACAATGACGGGCGCTTGCCAGGTGAGAAATCCCGCCATTGCGATCAGGCCGAAATGCCCGCTGGGCTTCAGGATCGAAGTCACCTGCTTCCAGCTGCCATGGCCAAGCGACGGTAAGAGTATCGGAGCCGTGCGTCTGATATCCACGAAAACAAAGAAGAAGAAAAGCAGCAGAGAACCCAACTGAATGCTTGCCAAAGCGGGGAATGAAGCTTTAAGCGGAATTGCTAGACTCATGCACAAAACACTACAAAGCCGTTGACCGTTCCCCCAATAGTTCCCTCTATGAAGCTTGCCAACTACCATATAGCTGTTAGTCAGCAAGCTGAACAGCATGGCCACAGCCATCTGAAGTATCAGAAGATACAGTGTAAGTGATGCATCCCGAGAATTGACGTGCGTCAGTTTAAGCCACCGGCTTATCGGAATAAGAAAGATGCTGGTCCCCCCAAACATAAACAACCCTATCAACACCAGAAGGAAACGCAATGCGCTCGCTTGGACTGATTTTGCCGCGTTTGTTTTGCCTCCGTTGTACAGGATCGACATCTCATTGTTCGCGTAGGTCTGGATGCCATAATTTAGTGTCCCGAGGTAGTTGACCGATGCACTAAGCGCGATCCACTCACCATATACCTCGAGCCCATGGGGATAAAAACGCAGAAAGAAAGGCGGCACAAGCAGTTGCGTGATGATGCTGATGCCTTGTCCCAGAAAAGCAGTTAATGCTACCTGCAGAATGCGCCTAAGGTTCATACGATATCTGCGTGACTTGTTCCATGGAGCGCGCGATGCGCTGTGGGCTTAAAGTGATGTGGCAGCTGCAGACCTCAATGTTGCAACATTACTGGTTGTTGCGGCAGCCATGACGTCAACCGGCCGGCTGGAGCACCACGCTATATTGGCCTAAATGTACGGAGCCGAACCAGTTGGAACAAGTTGGATTGTACGCGAGCGCACGGAAACGCATCAAACGTGGGCTCCGGTTGTACCTGCTCCCCCTGTAGCGGAGTGAGCTTGAGCTCGCAGTTTGCCGCAGGATTCTGCGTTATGAGTCTTGCCGTGATATGCGTCGCTCTACATCAAATGCTTTTGTGGGCCTGTCGTCGAGACATCTCCCGACCCGGGGGGAGCGATCGCCTTGAGCCGGTCGAGCTCGCCGCGGACTAGGTTCAAACCGTAGATGCAGTCTTCGAAGGAACTGGACAGGCGACCAAAAAATGGAGCCTCCAGAGCATATTCGAAGAGGTCAAATTGCGACACGATGTAGTAGCTCTCCTTGCCAGCCTGTACCATCTCAAAGAAGCTTTCCCCATGGCGGTGCCGCCAGAGGTGCATCGAATCGGGATACATGCCGGTGAAGAAGAGTGTGTAATCTCCAATGTGCTTGCGGATCTCCCGCTCAGCATCGAAAGACGATGCAGTGCCGTGGATGGGATCAGCGGCAACCAGCATCTCCCCCACCTCCCGGACTGGATTTCCGTAAACATCACGGATGCGGTAGATATTCTCCGCACGGCAGAATTCAGTAAGCAGGTCGGCAACGTAGGTTGAGATCTCCGCGTCGTGCAAACCAAGACGCGAGTCATAGCACTCAGAAACTACGTCGTGGAAAAGCTGGCGCAGTGAATGCTGTTCAGGGCCCAAATCCCACCTCCTATAGAGGTCGTGAGTTTGTTTCAATAGAATGCCCAGTCATTCCATCGAAAGAGCATTCCACGATCGGGGTACTGAGTAGGCGAAAAGTGTAGCGGCGCCCCTCCGGCTGACCCCTCGTGCTGTTATATATGACACGCAGATTACGGGATATGTCGCTTGTTACAAAGAGTTGAATTTAATCCGGCTAAAAAAATTGGCACTCGGAGGTAACGAGTGCGAACACACACTGGGCTTCTCAAGGGGCGTTCAGTCAAGGATTGGTAGACGGTTCGCTGGTCTCGGCGATGCCCTTTTTGACTTCGGGCGCGGTTCGAGTGCGTGCTGCCAATTCCTCTAGTTCTCGCGTTTTCAGCACAATCATGTACTCGTAAAATGCGATCAAGATCGAGTAGGTAAACCCGGCATAGCCGTCCAGGAAGCCCTTTTTGCGAGATATACGGCCAGGAATTTGACGACAGGCCGGAATGGGAGCCTGTAAAACAGCTCCTTCTCATTCCGCCGTCGTTCGGTGAAATCTGAAGCGAACAAAGCCTTTTTGAGACTCTATTGCGAGCGGCCGGCGCGATTGGCGAGGCTCTGCTGCGCTTCCATCGTGCTGTAGGAATCGTGTTTGGCGATCCAATCAGCGATGCCTTTGCTGAAGGGGTAATGATCGAGGTACCCCCTCACTCTCGCTACCGGCCCACTCGGAATCGAAATGGGATTTACGACCCTCTCGTAGCGCATCTTCTCAGGCCGGAAGAGCCGCAGATAGAGCGCGGTTACTTGCACGTGCTTGAGCCATGTCCCGCGAAAAAAATCCCTGCGCTGAATTTCGAAGGCAACGGCACTCCCAGGACTTTGGACAGCCTCCCGGATTGACTCTGCAAGTTCACGTGTCGCACGCTCATCCGCGTCGGACAAAAAACCCACGGATGATTGAAAGGGATATTGCTCGAAGCTCAATTCTGCTGCCCTGCATAACTGTCAAAATTGCGCTGCCAAACCTTTGCTCCGAGGTGCTGTGCGGTTTCCACGGTCGAGTCGTCGCTATATGAGTCCAGAACGTGGATGTCGTCCGACCAGCTCACCGTTTCGATACATGCGGCAAGATTGCTCTCTTCATTCCTGGTGAGGATCAGAATCGAAATCATAAGCGGCGGCAAGTGCATCTCGCGCCGTCATATCCCACGGCCTCGGGGATTTCGCCGGGTCCATTTGCTATCCAAAACATAAACTTCACACACTGCCATATTTTGTCGCGGTTTACGTTCGGAGACTCGGGCGTCCATTGGTTATTCGAGCTCGAGTGGAGATCGCTAGAAACGCGATGATGTCGTGCTATCTTTACCTCATGCCTCCCGACGAGGGCGTGGCGGCGCAGGCACCACATACGCTCCCAGTCCGCTCGCGAATGCGGATTCTTCTCTGGCTCTTTCCCATTGCGAGCTTCTGCTTTGCATATCTGGTGGGCGCTGCCCGCGCCATCTATTCTCCTGATGCGTCGTATTATCGCGCGCTTGCAATCGGCCAACACGAGGCCGTGCCCAGCCCTTTTTCCGCCCGTGTTCTCGGACCAGCGATCGCCGGTTGGCTAGGCCGGGTTAGCGGCTTGGGTGTGGACAAGGGTTTTCTGGTCTTGGGTATCGTTTGTCTGGCCGTCTTTCTTGCTCTTGTGTTTCAGTTGGTGCAGCATACTCCCGCCAGTGGCCCCGGGCTGGCCGACGCTGTTTTGTGTGGCGCCGTCTTTCTCCTACCGTTTTGGGTAGAAATCTTTCACGATTACTATCTTCCGGATCTGATTCACGGCACCGTTCTCGCCGCCCTGCTGTTATGTCTGGTAGCCGGACGCCTCTCCCTTGCAATGCTTTTGCTCTTCCCAGCGTTTCTCGCGCGCGAGTCGACCCTGCTGGTAAGCATCTGCTTGGCGTGGGCTGCTTGGCGTCGGGTCCCTGCCAGGGCCGTGGTGATTGGGGTGATGGCGACCGTTGGCGGAGTACTCGCCAGCCATCATTTCGACAGCCTGGGTACCATGGGACGCGAGGGACTTCACGGGGGTCTCTATGCTCTGGGCAAAGTCTTGTGGAGCTTGCCCCGAAACACCATTGGCCTCGGGCTCTGGACGAACACGCTGTCGGTCTGTAGCTCCCCAAAATTGGTGACTACGATTCCGGCTTGGCTTTCTTTGGGCAAAATTCACCAGGTAGGCGTTTGCGGTCTGTCCGCTTGGGGACCTGCACGTGCCTTCCTGGCATGGCTCGGCATCTTTGGAGCGGGTCCGGGAGTGGCCTTTGCTGTGCGCCGCGCATTGCTCTCTCCAGGCCTTTTGTCGGAGTGGCGGTGGCTAAAGCCCGGAGAAGCCAAACGAGGCGATTGCGAAGGCACAGCAATCGCTTATCGCTTTTCGGTTCTTTACGGTGGCGGGAGCTTCTTATTGGCGCCTGCACTCGGCGCCAGCGTTGATCGTCTTGTGGCGTATGGCTGGCCCTTTTTCTTTATTGCACTCTCATGGGTTCTTTCTGTTCACTTCGCTACAGTACGCATACACGCGGCATGGATTCTGCTTCTCCATATCGCCGCCAGTTGGATCGCGTGGTTTGGATTCAGGACTTACTCCACTCCCGGATACTGTGTCGCCGCTGTGCTCGCTCTGCTGCTGAATGCTGCCGCTTACTTTCTTGTCGACCGTTCAGTTGTAATGGAGCTCCCCGCTCCCCCAGTGCTGGACCCTGAGCTGCACCTCAGAATGACGTCATAGCGGGCTGGCGTTTACGGCCTGTCAGAGCGGCAAAGCCACCGATCTTGTGCTGTCTACGCTGCTTTGCATTCCCTAAAGAAGATGGGATACTTTTCAGGAGGTTGGACTCCCTCGGTCGTGGCCGCTCCTTCGAGACTTCAAAACCTCGGGCAGTTCCCCTCGATCGCAGCGCTGTTCTGGCGAATCGAAGGAGGCTCTGTGCGAGCTGCTATTCAGGAAATAGCTGCCCCATTACCCGTCGACCAACAGTTGAGAAACATCCTTGCCGGTAAAGTAATCAGCGGGCTGGACGCCGTTCGCGCTCTCGCCATCAGCCTGGTCTTGATCGACCACTTCCGGCTGTTCGACGTCCTATTGCACAGGCGTCTTCCCACCGGCTCCATGGGAGTAATGATTTTCTTTGTGCTGAGCGGGTTCCTGATCACTTCCATGCTGCTCAAGGAATACAGAAAGACCGGCTCGATTTCTCTGGGCGACTTTTACCGCCGTCGCGCTTTCCGCATCTTCCCCACTTTCTACGTTTGCTGGATTCTCACGGCGACGATTGATCTTCTTGCCCGTACCTTCTACTGGCGGTCCTCAATTGTTTCTTTTTTCTACCTCATGGATTACGGGAGAGGGCTTTCCTCAAACTCGAGCATCGATCTCCTGAACATGGGGATCAGCTGGTCGCTCGCAATCGAAGAGAAATTCTATTTGCTCTGGCCGCTGTTGCTTCTCACATTACTCAGGAAGCGAACAACAGCGGTGCGCGCATTGAGCCTCATCATTGCAGGCCAATGGATCTATCGCGCCATCCTCTATCTTGGCTTGCACGTTTCCTGGAACTACTTCTACAACACCTTCGACATGCGGGTGGATGCGCTGCTGATAGGATGTCTGCTCGCGATGTTGCTCGCGGAGGAGAAGACGCGGGTGCTCTTCACAGTTTTCCTTCGCAGACAATGGCTGGCAGCAATCCCTGCCCTCGCTCTTGTGGTGATTGTTTTGGTGCCCGTGGACGCTCGGTTTCCCGCGCTACTGTTGTGGATGGCCCAGCCGCTGATTATCGCGATTTTCATGGTCCAGTTCATTTATTGGGGGGCGAAGTCGTGGACGTTTTCGAGCGCATGGATCGTGCGATTTGTCGCACATATCTCTTATGCCCTCTACCTCTATCACCCGCTCGGCGGAAAGATCGCCTACGTTCTGCACATCCCTCATCTCGGGGCGAGTGCCGCTGCACTCGCGATCACGCTATCGGTTCTGTCCTATTACTGTATCGAGCGGCCATTCATGAAGATGCGCGACAATAAAACTAGACCAGCGCCGGCGCCAGCACCTGCGAGCTTGACTGCATCGTGAGTCCCACGCCATCCCGAGCAGCACGGAACCGAGCCAACGCTCAATGCAGCTCGAGACGTGCCCGCTGTGGATAGAGACCAGCCCCTGAGCTCGCCGGCATCGATCGCAATTTGAGCAGCATTTTGAGCGACAAGTGATCGCCGGCCTTGATGCCGTGCGAGCGATCGTAGTCACGTTGGTGCTGGTCTCAGAAGTTTTGCCGATTGTAAGCACACGGTGTAGGTTAGGAGGTGCGGCACGTGAAGAGGCAAGCGCGCAGCCTCGCAAGGCCCACATGGGCCGGGAATTCAGTTCAGAGCCCCAAGCGAGGAAGCATGATGAAGGCGTGGATGGTCCTGATCTTTTTCGCATGCCTGGGGCGACCACTGAGTCTGGCGCAGACCCAGCAGGCGGCGCCGCCGGCCCAGTCTGCTCCGGCGGATGCAAACCCCGACAACGGCGAAGAACCCGATGCTCCCGTAGCACCGCCTGCCAAATCTGCCAATACGAGCGTAGAGTCAGGGACGAATACGGCGTGGGAGATGCTGAAAGCCGCCCTCTCCGATTCGAAGACAAAAGCGCGGCCGGCGAGGATCGATGCGGTCACCGCTATCGGCACGCTAAGCGACTTTGAGCAGGCCCAGAAGTGGCTGCAAGACGCAGGCCGGGATCCGGACCGCTACGTGCGTCTGGCGGCCATCGTGGCGATGGGCGGCAGCAAGGCGAAGATATTTATTCCGGATCTGAAAGCCGCGCTCGAGGACAGCGCACCGGAGGTAAGCTTTGCCGCGGCAGTAAGCCTCTGGAAGATGCACGACCGCAGTGGAGAGAACGTTTTGTACGCTGTTCTTGCTGGACAGCGAAAAGTAAAGCAGGGAGCTGTTGGGGCTGGGTTGCATCAGGCCAATGAAGACCTGCACAGCCCCTCGAAGTTGGCCGCGATTGGCGCAGAGCAGGGTGCGTACGCCTTGTTGGGTCCCGTTGGGTTTGGCATAGACGCATATAAAATGACGCGGAGCGGGAACAACGGAAACTCTGCACGAGTGTTGACCGCCACGTTTCTGGCGGAAGACAAGTCGAACGCCACGAGGCAGCAGTTGGTGGATGCGCTGGCGGATCACGACTATTTTGTCCGTAGTGCGGCGGCGCGGGCACTGGGCGATTTTCAGGGCGAGCAAGTAACGGGCGCGCTTCAGGACGCCTTCGGAGACCCAAAGCCCGCAGTGAGGCTTATGGCCGCGGCCTCCTACATTCGCGCGAGCCACCCCGTCCCAACGAAGCAGAAGCCGCGCCGCCGAAGCGGAAGTGCATCGAAGAGTTCTGCCCGGGCGCACTAGAAATGTGGCAGTGGGCTATTGGCTTCATTTGGCACGTGTACGAGAACGACTACTGCCAACTGGTTCACCGTCCAACCGGACGCTGAACCCGCGCCAGCTCCTTAAACGATGCCCCGTTTACCGGGACTGATCGTGGGCTTCTAATCCACGTTTGAGGTATTCCCCAGGATTAGCTCCAACTACTCGCTTGAATGCCTTACTGAATGCGGCGTCGGACTCGTAACCGACGGATCGAGCGACGTCTATGAGCTTTTTGTCGCGCTGCTGTAGTAGCTGCATCGCCTTCTGCATCCGCCACTCGGTTACGTATTCCAGTGGTGTTTGTTCGAGTAGCTCTTTGAAACGTGCTGCGAATGCGGAGCGCGACATGCCCGCCGCTTCAGCCAGGGATTCGACCGTCCAGGGTGTGTTCACTCTGTTGTGAATGGCACTCAGGGCCGTGCCCATTCGAGGATCGAAGACAGCGCGAAGCCATCCTTTGCTGCGTTCCGGCCCTGCCGCGATATGGGCCCTGAGCAACTGGATCACCATCACCTCGGCCAGCCGAGTCGCGACGACTTCCGATCCCGGCGCCTGTTCCGCCATCTCCGATGCGAGCGCCTGGACTGTGGTGTGAAGAGCAAGAGTGCGTGCTTGATCGGCCTTCATCAGAATGAAGCTCGGCAGCATCTGAGTGATCGGCCTCAAGCTGGCGCGATCGAAGCTCAGGGACCCGCAGATAATCGTCGTCGGTGCTCCGCCCCCTCCACAAAGAGCGACATTGCCGTTGGCTCTGGCTCCGACCTCGCGGAAACTCCACTTCGGAGGCGTGCGCGGGCTGTCGCGCAAAACAATCGACGTCCCCTTGGCGAGCAAGAAGCAGTCGCCACCGGTGAGAGGCATAGGATCCGCAATGCCCTCCACACTCAGCCAGCAGTTGCCGCGCGAAAGCATGACGAAGTGCGCCAAATCTGTGGGAGGCATCTTTTTACCGGAAGGCGTGACTTTTTCTTCGGCTTCATTTTTCTGTTTCAAGCCCCACGGGGCAGTGGCTTCGAGCCTGTGCAGACCGAAAGCAGTGACGTGCATGGTTCTAAAGATGTCTGTTATCGGATCCAATGTATTCTCCCCGCGTGGACGAATGGACAAAAAGCTCGGACTCCCAAGCAGTTCTCGTCCACTACCAAAGAACTCTACTCCCCAGTAGTGGATGCTGGACATCCACTGAAGGGAGCAATTATGGGAAAGCTAAAAGGTAAGGTTGCAGTCATTACGGGTGGGTCGAGCGGACTGGCGCTGGAGAGTGCGAAGAGGTTCGTGGAAGAAGGCGCCTACGTTTTCATCACAGGCCGGAGACAGGAGCAGCTTGATGATGCCGTCAAGGTGATTGGCCGGAACGTGACCAGCGTGCGCGGTGACGCGTCCAATCTGGACGACCTCGACCGCCTGTTTGAAACGGTGAAGCGGGAGAAGGGCAAGATCGATGTCCTTTTTGCGAGCGCTGGCAAGGGAGAAGCCGCCACGTTGGGGAATATTACCGAGGAACACTTCGATGCAGGCTTCGACCTGATTGTGCGCGGAACGCTGTTTACCGTGCAGAAGGCGTTACCGCTCTTCAACGATGGCGGATCGATCATCATGACCGGCTCCGTTGCTTCGGTGAAAGGCTTTCCTGGCTTCGGCGTATATGCGGCCAGCAAGGCGGCCTTGCGCTCGTTCGCACGCACGTGGCTCAACGAGCTGAAGGGCAGAAAGATCCGGGTGAACGTGCTGAGCCCGGGACAGGTCGACACGCCGGACTCCCAGCGACTCGACAAGGCGACGAGGGAGATGTTCGAGTCCCTGATCCCGCGGGGCACGATGGGACGTCCAGAAGAGATTGCGGCGGTTGCGCTGTTTCTTGCTTCCGACGAAGCGAGCTACGTGAATGGGGTGGAGTTGGCTGTCGACGGCGGCTTCTCGGCCTCTGATAGCTACGGATCTTGGTGAGTGCATGATCGATGATGCACTCACCGAAATCCAAACCACCGTCCTTATTTGGAC
>DASYBJ010000075.1:0-3064 GCA_036500845.1 Acidobacteriaceae bacterium | reverse complement strand
GTGTCTTCTCTTCCGATCCTTAGCAGGGGGACATCGGTGTATTTTTGCGGGTTCAACAGCCGTGCCGAAGCAGCCAGTTTTCCTCAAAAGAGGCTTTCCACTCTTTCCATGCAGAAATCGCTCGCTAACCAGGGGACTTTCCGCGCTTACCGCGCTTTTCGCGCACTATTCTCCTCCAACCGGTGCCCGGCTTTGGGCGACGATGACAGTGAAGCACAGCATCGTAACCTGCAGCCCGCTGGTGACCTGTCGCAGTGACTTCGTTAAATTTAGAAGCGAGGAGCGACGAATATCGGGTATCTTCGAGCGACGAGCGACAACGAGGCCGGGGAAATTGGCCCCGTCCCCCTAGCTTCGCGGCGAAAGACGAAGCCTTCCGGCGAACAACCAAGCCATTCTTCTTATCAGCCTAGGGAGACTCTGAAAAACGCGCCGAAGCTGCGGGCGAGGCGCCAGCAGATCTGTGATCTGCTGCCATCGATCCTCTCAACCTAAACGCTGTCATCCCGAGCGAGGCGCAGCGAGCCGAGGGATCTGCTTTCCTACCAGCAACGCCGGGTGCGTGGAATTGCTTCTCGCAAGCTATATCTCGTCTGCTCGACCAGCAGCGGAACTGTTTTTCAGAGCCTCCCTAGACCTTGTAGCCACCAAGGCCTTCGGCCCCCGCCTCGCCGGGCTTGGTTTTCGCTCGCAACGCTGTTCGCCCTGTTGTTAACAGAAGGCCCTAGCGACCGCTTGACGACCATCTGCTTACCATGATGTACTTCTTGGCGGAAATGCAATGGCTATTGCATAATGCACAACCGTTGACTGCGAGGGCGTGGCTCCGCCGGTCCTCCTGATTTTGCGGGCAATGCATCGATCGATCACTTGGGCAGAAATGTTGGTGGTGGGGAGAATACAAATGAAGCTGTCTCTGCTCGCGTTCGCGGTCCTTCTCGGAGCCGCCCCTCTCGTTTTGCATGCTGACGGTCCAACCTTTGTCCCCGACGCGAAGTTTGACGGCTCGACTCTCGCCGGATGGCACACCCTGGGGCAGGCGGATTGGCGTGCCGAAAACGGCGAAATCGTCGGGAAGGGAACGGGCTCCGGCGGCTGGCTTCTGCTGGACCGCTCCTATCAGGACACAGGTGTCTATACCGCCTTCCGCTGCTCGGGAGCTTGCGATACGGGCATTTTGCTTCGCGCGCAAAAGGCTCCCGATGGTACGACGAAGGGCGTGTTCGTCTCGATCAACGGCAACGAGGTTGAAGCCTATAACCTGACCCTCGACGCCTCGGGAAAAGAAACCCAACGCGTGAAACTTCGCTTCGCCGGGGGACAGATTCGGTTCGCACCACCGGCTCCCGATCCTTCTGCACCTCCTCCACCCAGACCGCAGATCCCCGAGCTGCCCAGCGCTCCTCCCGGAGTGACCATCCCGATCAGTAGGCCTCAGCAGGGCATTCGAGAGGGAGAGTGGAACCAAATAGAAATTCTGCTCGACGCCGACATCGTCAGAGGATTTCTGAACGACGGCGGAGGAGCCCTAAGTGCAGCGACGGATGACATGGACTCTTACGGACCTTTTGCCCTCTATGTCGGCGGAAACTGCGAAGTGCGCTTTAAGGATGTTTCCTACAAGGACCTCGCGTTGCAGTCGGAGCCCCAGGAGGAAGTAGGAAAAGGCTTCCGCATCCAGCGGCTCAACCCCTTCTTCTATGGCTGGTCGGCGGCAGCGGCAGACTTCAATCGCGACGGCAAGATGGACATTATTTCCGGACCCTTCATTTATTTCGCTCCGGAATATACCAGCTACCGGGAGATCTATCCGGCCCAGGGTTACAACACATCGACGCAGTACTCCGCAAACGATTGGGTAGAGCATGCGTATGACTTCACGGGGGACGGTTGGCCGGATGTTCTAACCACCAGTCACGCCGGTGGCGGGAAGGACGGGGCCGTTCTTTACGTGAACCCGAAGGGCGAAGCGCGGCGCTGGGAGAAATACAAAGTTGTTGCTGTGGTCCAGAGCGAAGAAACCGTGCTCAAGGATGTGGATGGCGATGGCAAACCGGAGTTGGTGTATGAGGCCGAAGGATACATGCGTTACGCCAAGCCTGATCCGGCGAACCCAACCGGGCCGTGGACCGTTCATACGGTTTCCGAACGAGGACCGTGGCCGGTACACGGAATAGGCGCCGGTGATGTGAACGGCGACGGCCGGGTAGATATCTTGGGGGCGGATGGTTGGTGGGAGCAGCCGGCGTCGTCCGGCGGCAATCAACCCTGGAAATATCATCCTGTCGCCTTCGGCGAATGGGGACGGACTTCTCCGGGCGGCAGTGAGATCGGAGTTTACGACGTGAATGGCGACGGGCTGCCCGATGTCGTTACCAGTCTGCAGGCCCACGGATGGGGTTTGGCCTGGTTCGAGCAGAAACGCGACAGCAGCGGCAACATCACCTTCGTGAAGCACATGGTTATGGGCGACCGTAGCATGAAGAATCCCGAAGGCATCACGTTCTCAGAGCTCCACGGAACGGCGATTGCGGACGTGAATGGAGACGGCATCCCGGATTTCATCGTCGGAAAGCGGCTTTGGTCGCATCTCGACGACTACTACGACCCCGATCCGTACGGTCCCGCAGTTCTCTATTGGTTCGAGACCGTTCGCGATCCCAAAGCTCCAGGCGGAGCGAGACTTGTTCCGCATTTGATCCACAATCGATCGGGTGCTGGCTCGGATGTGCTTGCAGCCGATTTGGATGGAGACGGAAAAGTAGATATCGTCACTTCGACCAGAAGCGGAACGTACATCTTTTGGAATACCCATTCTTCCGCCAAAGGTGGAAAGTGATCTCCCCTGAAAACAGATCAAAGCGTTAACGGAGGTCCTGACCACCGACACCGGACTCAGCCGCAAAGAGGTTATTGACCGGATGGAAGCACATCACAAGGAAACTCGCGAGTCCCCATCGCTCATCCGTTCAATTGAGTACGATCGTTGCCGTCACAGTGTTCTGCGGGCAGAAGGGTATCTCTTATTGAGACGTCCCGCAGAGTACTTCCCATTGGCAAATTC
>DASYBJ010000074.1:0-25314 GCA_036500845.1 Acidobacteriaceae bacterium | reverse complement strand
TCCTAAGACGGTGGAACTCTCCGCAGCTCTTTAGGCATTCCGGACTGGCGGACACTGCGCACGGAGCCGATTGTTCGAGTCGAGTCCCGGTTCAATGAATGTTGGTTCAACCAGCGTTAACTGCCGCACCTGCTTTGCAGGCCGGTCTCTAACTGGATGCTAGCGGTAGATACGTTAGTTGGCAAGTGGCCAAACAAGAAATCACTGAACCAAAGTGGAAGAGCGCAGGGATACGAGAGCAACGTTGCTCTGGATCGAAAACAATGTTACAGCGGACCTCATTTTGCCTTGACTCTCGCGCCTGGAGCCCACGTCAGAGCATATTTGCTTCGCATTGGGCTTTGTGCGTGGACCATTCGTCGCGTGATCGGGGAGGTGACGTGGTTGGCCGCCGCGCTTTCTTGCTGCTTAGCAATAGCGGCTGGTCTGAAATCCTCGTAGGAAAAAAAGCGGCGCAGGTGCTCTTCCGTTGCTCGAAGTGTTCAGTCCGCTTGTACTGAAATCAAACTAACCCGCGCGACGAACGTCAGCGATAACGGAATCTAGCAGTCCGGAAAGATCGTCAGCGCGGCTGCGCAGCGCAGCCGTGTCGCTTAGTGCGCCGCTCAAGGCACGGTGGTCCTCTTCGAGCCGGGCCAACTCGTCCGCCATGTTGAGCGCCGCCAGCACCGCCACACGTAATGAATCGACGGTGTTGCCGCGAGCTGCAACGGCCCGCATCTTACTGTCAACCATACGTGCGAGTTTCTGAATGTACTCGGGATTAGAGCCCCGCAGATGATACGTCTGATCGTAGATATCAACCGCGATGCTGTGCGTAGGACGAGATTCGTCTTGCACTTCGCCCATCTTCAAACCTGCTTTCAAAGTTCGTCTAACTGGCCAAGAAGACGCTCAATGCGTTGCCGCACGGCATCCCGCTCCTTCTTGAGTCCAGTGAGCTCGTCTTCAAGCCGCGAAATCTGCCCGGTCTGTTCCTCAGAGCGATGGGAAAGCTCTGTGATTTGCTGCTCGGCCGACACGCGGCGCTCGCGTTCGTTCTTCAGCACTTCGACCGCGCGTAGAACACGCTCTTCTAAGGCCTGGAAGTAATCGTTGTTGGCCATAGCCATCTCGGGGGAATTCTCAACTAGTGTCGACATCTCGCCTCGTATCAGGAAAGAGGGATTTCGTACTTGAGGAGAGTATATCCGCTTTTTTTGAGCTTGCACCCGCTCTGCTGACGCATTTGGTTCCTCTCCTGCATCAGGTTAGATGCATCTCAGAAGCCCGCAGAATTGTCCAGCAAGACTGTAAGATTGCTACGTCGAGACAGGCCGAGCCGACCTTTCCAAGGAGATGGCTTTTATAGACAAGCACATAGCGCCGCCGCAACGAGCGGATCAGGCGCGCTGCTTGCCACCCAACGAGTGCAATGCATCAACAATCGACTGCGAGTAGCTTTGCAACTCATCGTCGCGCAGTGTGCGCTCAAGAGCCTGGAAAGTTACGGCGATCAGAATGGAGTAGTGCCCTGAGGGCAGGGCCTTCCCCTTTGCATCGCGAAAGATCTCCCGCGGAGCGAAGTGCGTCAACTCGGCGATATGCAAGCTGCTAAGCGCATCTGCGATCCGTTGCCATTGAACCTCATCGGGAAATACAAACGAGAAATCGCGACGAACAGGCTGGAAGCGCGAGAGTTCCCGCGCAATCGGCTGGCGCGAGGCTAACTTATAAACGCGGTCGAGATACACCTCGCCGGCATAGACGCTCTGTCGAATCTTGCGCCGCCGCGCTTCGTCCGGATGGAGCTGTCCAAACCATGCAACGGTAGAGCCGTCTGCGACGGCGCGCGCGGAACGCGACGGATGCAGCCAAGCCGGTGTGATCGTCAAATTTGGCGGGAAAGACGTGGTCGGGAACGCATCGAAATAGAACGAACGCGTGGTGAACTTCGAGAGCAGCTCTTCGACGGCTCCCTTGAGATCGTAGAAATCGATCTCATGGGCTGGCAGGTGCGGTCCGTTCGTCACTGCTCCGGTAGCGCCAAGAGCTAGCGCGGGGCGCTCCTCCACTCGATCGGGATCTCCGGTAAACACTGTGCCGAACTCAAAGAGTTGAACGTCATTGACATTGCGGTTGAGGTTGTTGGCAAGCATGGTCAGCATGCCAGGAACAAGCGACGGGCGCAGTACCCCTGCCTCGTCGTTGAGCGGATTACCGAGCGGAACCGCGATCCCGGGTTGAGTGGAAAATGTATCCGCATCTGTAGCAGAACAGAACGTGCTTGATATCGCTTCGCTCCAGCCGAGCGCGAGCAAGGTCCGTCGAATCGCGGATTCTTTGCTCAGCTGAGTCGGCTCGACGACAGCGCCGGCGAAGACAGGCAATGTGCTCTTGAATCGGTCGTAGCCGTAAACCCGGGCGATCTCTTCAATCAAATCGATCTCGCGTTCGAGATCGAGCCGCCAGCTCGGCAGCTTGACCGTGTAGACTCCTTCGGCCTTCTTGTCGAGCGCGCAGCCAAGGGCTTGCAGGACGGATTCTGTGCTTTGCTGGTCCACGCCACGATCATCTTCAGTAGCTCCCAGGATACGGCGAACCTCGCTATGACTGAGCGAAATGCTTGGCCGAAGAGCGGTACGGGCAGCGGCTTCGGGGACGACGACATCCACCAGCTCACCTTCCGCGAAGCCACCATAGGAGAGCAGCAACTGGCTCACCATGGCAGATGCGACCGGCGGTGCGTTGAAATCCGCGCCGCGCTCAAAACGATGAGAGGCGTCTGTGTGCAAACCGTGGCGTTTGCTGCTGCGCCGAATCGACAGAGGATCGAACCATGCGGCTTCGACGACTACATTTCTCGTCTGGGGCGTGACCATCGTATCCCAACCGCCCATTACGCCGGCCAGAGCGACTGCCTTCTTCTCATCCGCCACGACCAGGTCCTCGGGATCGAGAACACGCTCCACGCCATCGAGTGTCTTAAGCTTTTCTCCCTTGCGGGCGCGGCGCACAATGATTCCGCCTTCGAGCTTGTCCGCATCGAAGACGTGGGTCGGCTGACCCATCGCTAACCAAACGTAATTGGTTGCATCCACCGCATTCGAGATCAGCTTTTGCTCGAGCAACTTGAAGCGCTCTGCCACGATGCCCGAAGAAGGAGCAACGCGGATATCGCGCAGCAACCGCGCCGTGAAACGTCCGCAAAGGTCAGAAGCTTCGATGAGCACCGGGACCGGTTTCGAGGTCAAGTGCGGCGGAGTCAGTGTCACATCAAGCGGCGCGAGGGGAAGTGCATAAATCGCCGCTGCCTCCCGCGCGATGCCGTAATGGTTCATCGCATCGACGCGATTGGTCGTGATGTCCATCTCGAAGAGGGAACCCTCCCCAGGACCAAGCTCGAAGACACCTTCGACAGCCACGCCTCGCAACGTTAATGCATCGGCAAGTTCACGATCGTCCACCGTGAGGCCAGGTACATAAGCGCGGAGCCAATTGGAGAGAATCCTCATAGGTCAGCGAAGGGCCGATCAGCTGAAAATCGGTCAGCTAAGAACCGGTCAGGTGAGAACCGGTCAGCGAAATCTTCAGAGGTCCCTGGCCGCCTACTTGTCACGCTCTGTACCCGAATTGCTCAAGGAACCTCATGTCTCCTGAGTAGAACTGGCTGATGTCGCTGATGCCGTACTTCATCATGGCAATCCGTTCGACTCCCATGCCGAACGCAAAGCCGCTGATCTTTTTGGGGTCATACGCAGGCTGCTTCTGCGCGGCGAAGGCAAAAACTGCCGGGTCGACCATCCCGCAGCCGAGCAGCTCAATCCAGCCCGAGTGTTTGCATTTGCGGCAGCCTGCGCCCCCACAGAAGATGCAGCTGATCTGCACATCCGCCGATGGCTCGGTGAAGGGAAAGAACGAGGGAAAAAAACGAGTCTTTACGCTTGACCCGAAGAAGGCCTTCATCGCGTGATCGAGCGTGCCCTTCAGATCCGAGAAGGTGATGTTTTCATCGACGCAGAGGCCTTCGACCTGATGGAAGATCGGCGAATGCGTTGCATCAGTCGCGTCGTTGCGATGGACTTTGCCGGGAATCACAATACGTACCGGAGGGGGTTGCCGCTCCATGGTGCGGATCTGCACAGGCGAAGTGTGGGTCCGCATCAGGAGCCGTTCGCGGAGCGGCTTGCGCTCCTGATTCGCAACAACCAATGTATCCTGTGTGTCGCGCGCCGGGTGGTTCGGCGGGAAGTTCAACGACTCGAAGTTGTAATAGTCAGTCTCGACCTCCGGCCCCAGGCCGACCGAGTAGCCCATCGCGGTAAAGACCGCGACAATCTCATTCATTGTCTTGATCAGGGGATGCTCGGCTCCAAGAGCCCGCCGCGTCCCGGGAAGCGTGATATCGATAGCTTCGGCGGAGAGCTTTGTCGGCTCGCCTTCGCCTGCGTGGTCCCTGATCTGGTTCTGGCGAAGGTCCAAACCCTCCTCAATTGCTGTTTTCAGAGCGTTGAAGCGCTTGCCCGTATCGCGTCGGGCCTCAGGAGGCGCACTTTTGAGGAGTTCGCTAATGGACGAGAGCAGCCCTTGCTTGCGGCCTACCCATCGAATGCGGAGTTGTTCGATTTCTTCGTCCGAGTGAGCGGATGCCACGTCGTGCTTGAACTGCTCGAGGATCGCGTCAAAGAAGCGCTCGAGCGAGTCATTCGAATAGTCTGAGAGCGTGGGGATCGACGGTATCAATTTTTAACTTTCGCCGAACTGCTGCCGGCTACGCTGGCAACGCCTCTGCCCGCATGATGGATGTACCCTCATCGGGCATGGCTGTAATCGCTCTTGAGAGCTGATTTTGTGTGCTTCAGGTCTCACTCGCGTGAGACCTTCTAGGCCGCCGAGGCTGGCTTCAATGCGCTCTTGGCCTGCTCGACAAGAGCAGTAAAGCCGGCGGCGTCACGAACGGCGATATCAGCGAGAATTTTACGATCTAGCTCCACACCAGCCGTCTTCAGACCGTGAATGAGCTGCGAATAGCTGAGCCCATTCAGTTTGGCGGCAGCGCCGATCCGTACAATCCAGAGCGAACGATACTGGCGCTTCTTCTGGCGGCGGCCGACATACGCAAACTTGAGTCCGCGTTCGACTGCTTCCTGAGCAGCCTGATAGAGCTTGGATTTGGTGAGGAAATAGCCGCTGGCGCGTTTGAGAATTTTCTTGCGGCGGTCATTGCGCTTGGTTCCACGTTTTACGCGGGCCATGGTCGTTCTCCTTTTTCTTCTGCCATTTCGTGGCTGGAGGCAGGACTTGCCTCTTCACTCACGTGACCCAACTTGAAAATCTTTAGATTTCAGGGGCCGGAACTGCAATTTTTTGGGGCCTAAGCCGGTTCAGCTTAGGCGTAAGGGATCATGCGCAGGACTTTGGGAGTATCGGCTTCTGAAACAAGCACGCTCCCTCCCAGCTTGCGCTTGGTCTTCTTTTCCTTCGAGGTCAGGATATGGCGCATCTTCGTCTGGCCGCGCAATACCTTTCCCGTTCCAGTCTTCTTAAAGCGCTTGGCTGCGCCTTTGTGTGTCTTGAGTTTGGGCATGGTTATCCTGCTTGCTTTGGACGCTCGGGGCGTCTATTCAGTATACGGGAAACACGCGGGATGGGCTAGATTGCCCCGCTGGTGATCCAGGGTGGCACACGGCGCTTGCCAGCTGTTGAAATGCGCGCGCTCCAGCTCAGGCCCCGATGATCTCGATTCAGGATTGTGCGCTCGTTGGCTGTTGCTGTCCGCTGGCGCCAGACGGAGCGGGTTTGGGAGCAGCCGGCTTTTTGGGCGGCTCAGCCTTCTTGCCAGGAGCAAGAATGGCGTGAAGCGTCGTTCCTTCCATGCGCGGCATGAATTCCACTATGCCCGAGTCCCCCATATCCTGAATGAGGCGGTTAATGATCGCATAACCGAGCTCACGATGCGCCATTTGACGGCCTTTGAAGCGCAACGATGCTTTGACCTTGTCACCTTCGTTTAAAAAACGGACCGCTTGGTTCTTCTTGGTCTGATAGTCGTGCTCGTCCACCGTAACCGAGAACTTGACTTCCTTAACGACGATCACCTTCTGTTTCTTGCGGGCGGCACGTTCGCTCTTGTCCTTCTCGTAGAGGAACTTGCCATAGTCCTGAATACGGCAAACAGGCGGCTGGGCGGTGGGTGAAACCTCGACGAGGTCGAGTCCGCGCTCGCGGGCAATCTTCAGAGCTTCAAAGGGAGGCAAAATGCCAAGTTGTTGACCAGTCTCATCAATGACGCGGATTTCCCGCGCACGAATACGGTCGTTGATACGGATGAATGACTTCGCTGAACGCTTATCGATGTTTCCTCCAAAAGTCGAGGGAGACACTCCTCGGAGTTTAAGAATAGCACTCCTTAGCCGGGGCCGAAAGACATCCCCAAATCCGGTTCTCAGCCCGCGAGATGCCCGGCAAGACCCTCTTCGTGCAGCCCTGAGATGGTCACCTGCAGGGCTTGGTTGGCTGGGAATCTACCCTGAAGCTCGACGGGGAGAAAATTGTCCGTAAGAGCACGCGTAAGTCCTTGACGAACTTCGCTCTCCGGAGTGTGCAGGGTGATGACGGGCAACGAGCGGTCCAGGAAGCTTTGCCGGAAGCGAAGATTTTTGCCTGCGATCAGATCGCGTAGCCGGCCCATTCGTTCCTCGACCGCCCTCGAAGGCACCGGGGAACGCTGATGCAGACTCCAAGCCGCTGTCCCGGGCCGCGCGGAGAAAGGAAACAAGTGTAGATACGTAAACGGCTGCGCGGCAATAAAGGCAAAGCTCTCCTCAAACGTGGCCTCGCTCTCACCGGGAAATCCGACCATCACGTCCGCGCCAATGGAGGCGTCAGGCATTTCACGGCGGATCGTCGCAACCTTCTCCGCATAGTGCCAGGGCCTGTAGCGCCGGTGCATGGCGCGCAGCGTTGCATCCGACCCGGATTGAAGGGGCAGATGCGCGTGGCGGGCGAGCCGACGATTCGATGAAGTTCCGTAAGTGCCGAAGAGGGCGATCAGTTCCGGCGTCCAGTCCATCGGCTCGACTGAGCTAAGGCGCAGCCGTTCGAGCGAGGTGCGGGAAAGGATGGCGCTAACCAGTTGCTCCAATGTGGCACTCGGAATCAGGTCGCGCCCCCACCGGCCAAGATTGATTCCGGAGAGCACAAGCTCTTTGCCGCCGCTTTCGACGAAGGTTTCGACTGAACGAAGGCATGTCTCGAGCGGCATCGAGCGGCTGTGGCCTCGAGTCGAGGGGATGATGCAAAACGAGCACTTGTTTCCGCATCCATCTTGTACTTTGAGGTTGGGGCGGGTCTGGCTGAGGGCGCTCTGCCCAAGGCTGGCGACGGCAAACGGGACGGCGGCAAGGCTCGAGTGCGCAAAGATGTCGTCAACGTGTATGGACGGCCCCCGCCATAGATTCGGAATAGATTGCAACGCGTCTATTGATACAAAGCCGGAGGATACGGCGCCTGGCAAAATCCCGGCAGCTTCCGCTGCAAGATCCGGAACCAGCGCTTTGTGGCTATTCCCAACGACGGCATGCACACCTCTCAGCGCAGCGACCTCGCGGGGGGCACGTTGCGCATAACAGCCGGTCACCACGATACGTGCCCTGGGGTTGTCGCGTTGTACCCGGCGCAGGAACGCACGTGCGGTGCGATCAGCCTGCTCGGTAACACTGCACGTGTTCACCACGATCACGTCCGCCGTCGTGCTGTCGGCGGGAGTTAGACCGCGCTGGCGCAATTGCACGTCGATGGCTTCTCCATCGGCGCGGCTCGCGCGACATCCGAAGTTCTCAACGTGGTATCCTGCCACGTTGTCAGTCTATCAACCGCCGAGGCGGTCGTTCAGGGGGAGCGCTCTCAGAACTCCGCCCTGTACTGGGTGCCTTGGGATGCTGTTTTGTCGTAGACTTGCTTCGTTGCGGCGGGGATTCTGACTTCGCCAATCTGGCTTTTGTAACTTTGACCTTTTTTGCCCCGGAGCGTCCAGCATGAAACGTCGCATCCTTCTGGTAGATGACGAGTTGGCTATCCTGCTCACTCTGAAAGCGGTCCTCGAAATCAACGGCTTCGATGTCGAAACGGCCGCCTCCGCCCGCGAAGCGAAAGCCAAGCTGCGCACCGGCAACTATCACATGGTGATCACGGATATGCGCATGGAGAACGAAAGCGCGGGCCTCGAAGTCGCCCGTGCGGCCAAGAAAGCCGTCAGCAGACCGGCAGTCGCTATGTTGACAGCCTTTCCTCAGACGGACTTTGAATGGGAGGAATTCGGCATGGACCAGATGCTGGTGAAGCCGATGAACACAGAAGAGCTTCTACGGCAGATTGAGGCTTTGCTCGTCACCCACGAAGATAAGAAACAGAAGCCGCTCGCACCCGCCATTCGTTCCACGCCTGCCAAAACCCGTCATTCCTCGCCTAAGGCCGCCAGAGTTCGCTAATCCGGGCTCGCGGCTGCGCAGAACGCCAGATCCTGCCAATCCTGCTCGACGCAGGGCGCAATTTAGCAGGGAGATTTATCCCGCGGATAGTCTAGGAATACTCTCCGCACGAGAACTGGCGAGACTTTGGGACAACGGCAAATCCGAAACAGGCTTAAGAGGCAGCCCCTGCGGTCGTGACGGTAGCCGAGCCGGGCCGCTTTTGCTGAAAGCATGACCGGCAGAGCACTGGCCGGCCCTGAGTAGGCTTAAAAGGGACAGTCGTTTCCGCGCCGCATTCGGAGCAGACCGTGCGTGTTTCGGTTCTTACCCCACCCGTCGCTCCCGAAGCACGCTTGATCTTGCATTGCTTGCAGCGCTTGGGATCATTCTTGAATTGCTTGTCGTGGAAGAAGAGCTGTTCGCCAGCTGTAAATACAAAATCGTTTCCACAGTCCACACACTTTAAAACCTTATCGATGAATTCCATACGCTTACCCTGAGCCTCCCTGGCATTTCCAGACTTCCACCGCGCAGCCCTAACGTTGCGTTGTCGCACGTCAGCATCAGATCCGAGGTACCACCAAAAGCCCAAAGCAGACGACAGTTGGAGGGAGGGAGAGGGAAAGGAAAAATTGGATCCTTGAAATCGTGCTGATTGATTATTTAAGGACGTGCGACCTACCGCATCATCGAATCACGATAGGCCGGTCTGTCTTAGTCTTGTTCCTTTCGAGCTTTTTTACGATTCCGCTTGCGTGCCAATGCTTCCTTGACGCGACGGCGTTCACCAGGTTTCAGGTAGAAAGAATGACGCTTCACTTCCTTAATGATGTCTTCCTGCTGAACCTTGCGCTTAAACCGGCGCAACGCATTTTCAAGCGGCTCGCCTTCTTGCACGCGAACCTCTGCCAAGAGAACTACACCTCACATTCGTCCCAAATGGGCCATACTAGAGTACGTTACTTTTGACATAGTGCTCAAGCGTAATTATCAAAAGGAAAGCGCCTTTTTCTTTCATGAGTCGGTAAAAATACGCCAAAATCGACGCTGCTGGTATGGGAACGGCAATTTTTCAGCCCAAAACCGGCCAAAATTACACTTCCAGAGCGGATTTACACCGGAAACGGCCTGCCCTCAAGATCTAACTTTTACCCTCAGGATCCAACAAGGAGGCACTTTTTTCATGATTCGCCCCTATCTCGGCCATGCTCCCGTCATCCCCGCCTCCTGCTATATCGACGTTTCCGCGCAAATCGTGGGGGACGTTCAGCTCGGCGAGCACTCGAGTGTGTGGATGAACGCGGTCTTGCGGGGCGACGTGCATTCCATTCGCATCGGGGCGAACAGCAACGTTCAGGATTGTTCCGTGCTTCACGGTATGCGCTATAAGTATCCCGTAATCATTGGTGACTGGGTGACCATTGGACATAACGCAACAGTTCACGGCTGCGTTATTGAAGATGCCTGCCTGATCGGGATCGGGGCCCGTATCCTAAATAATGCGACGATCGGTGAGGGATCCATCATCGCGGCGGGGGCCGTAGTTCCTGAAAACACCGTCGTTCCGCCTTGTACTCTCTGGGCGGGTGTACCGGCGAAAGAACGGCGGCGCCTCAGCCCTGACGACCGCGAGATGATCCTGCAATACGCAAAGAACTATCTGGACTACACGGCAACGTATCTTGAAGAAAGCAAACGCTGGTAGGCGCTTTCGGGGGACATAGCGGCTTCCACCGCGGGTGCTATCCTGAAATTTCGGCCGCTCCGCGACGCGCCTGTTCTGTGTGCGGTCCGCCCCTGCGGCAAAGCAATCTATGAGTACTTTGAAATCTGTCCGCGGCACCCGAGACCTGCTGCCGCCGGAAACAACTCTCTGGAATCGGATCGAGGCCACTGCGCGGCGAGTCTTCGAGCGCTATTCCTTCGGGGAAATCCGCACTCCGATTTTTGAGGATACGCAACTGTTTTCTCGCACTGTCGGGGAGGAAACCGACATTGTATCCAAAGAAATGTACACGTGGGTTGATCAGCCCCGGGCACAATCTGAGAAAGCCCAGTCCCTGACTCTGCGTCCGGAAAATACAGCCGGCGTGGTTCGCGCCTACATCGAGCACCAGCTCGGTGAAACCGGCCAGCTGCAGAAGCTCTACTACATCGGACCCCAGTTCCGTCGCGAGCGGCCGCAAAAGGGACGCTATCGCCAGTTCTCTCAGATTGGCGCTGAAGTGATCGGTCCGCCCAGTGCGGGAAGCGAGTCGCCTCTCCGCGACGCTGAAGTGCTGGAGATGCTGGCGACTTTCCTGAACGAGCTTGGGATTGCCGGCTGGAAACTCAAAATCAATTCCGTCGGTTCCGCGGAGGACCGGCCGCGATACATTGCCGTATTGCGCGAAGCGCTCCAGCCTGTTGTCGGGCAGATGTGTGAGGATTGCCGCCGTAGAGCAGACACCAATCCCCTTCGAGTGCTGGATTGCAAGGTCCCGGAAGACCAGCCGATCATCGCACAACTGCCGCGCATTTGGGACTCTCTGGATGCCGCATCTCAGGCCCATTTCAGTGCGGTATGCGCCGCATTGGACGCCTGCGGTGTGCCTTACGAACAGGATCATCGTTTGGTTCGTGGGCTGGACTATTACACGCGGACAACGTTCGAGTTCATCGACGAGTCGGGAGGAGCCCTGGGCGCCCAAAATGCATTCGTTGGCGGCGGCCGCTACGATGGGCTTTCTGAAGCGATCGGCGGACCAAAGGCTCCCGGAATCGGCTTTGCCATTGGCGAGGACCGGCTGGTGCTGGCGATCGAGGCGCAGGCGAAGCAGGAACCGGTGCTGGCAGAGGCCTATATCGCCCCTCTGGGAGACGCGATGAATGCACCAGCGCTAGTGTTGGCGAAAGAACTTCGCGCGGCTGGCTTGCGTATCGAGCTCGGCGCCGGGAGTTTTCGCCTGAAGAAATCGTTCGAGACTGCAAATAAGCTCGCACGAGCCATTGTCATTCTCGGCGAAGATGAGGTCGCATCCGGTATCCTCACGGTAAAGAACTTCGCGACAGGAGAGCAGTCCAAGGTCCATAGGGACGAGCTCAGCCAATGGCTGGCATAGGCTCTCTTCGATGAACTCCACTTCCATCGTTAGGACATCTGCTTTGCTCGACTTTTTAGGGACTCTCCAGCGCACTCATACTTGTGGTCAACTGCGCTCGCAGCAGGCCGGGGAAACTGTGATTCTCATGGGCTGGGTGAATCGCCGCCGCGATCACGGCAATCTCATCTTCCTCGACCTACGGGACCGCACCGGAATCTGTCAGGTCGTACTCGATAAAGACCTGACCCCGGAAGGCCATGCGAAAGCCGAGCATGTGCGGCCGGAGTATGTCGTCGCCGTCGTTGGCAAGGTGCGCCTTCGTGACAAGGAGGTCATCAACCCAAAGATGCCCACAGGCGAGATCGAGATTGCTGCCGAGCGTCTGCTGGTTTTGAACGACGCTAAGGTTCCGCCCTTCTCCCCGGCAGAGGAGGCGATCGGCAACGAAGAACTGCGGCTCAAATACCGGTACATCGACTTGCGCCGGCAGCAGATGCAACAGAATTTCGAACTGCGGCACAAGATCACCCTGGCCGTGCGTGAGAATCTTTCGCAACAGGGATTCTTCGAGATCGAAACGCCGATTTTGACGCGTTCCACACCGGAGGGTGCACGCGATTACCTGGTGCCTAGCCGCGTTCACTCGGGGCATTTCTATGCTCTGCCTCAGTCACCGCAACTCTTCAAACAGATTCTGATGATCTCCGGCTTCGACCGATACTTCCAGATCGCGCGCTGCTTCCGCGACGAGGACCTTCGGGCCGATCGACAGCCGGAATTCACCCAAATCGATCTCGAGATCTCCTTTCCGCAGCAAGACACGGTGTTCGGCATCGTTGAGAGCCTTCTCGCGGCAGCGTTCAAAGCCGCCGGTATCGCATTGCCCACACCCTTTCCCCGCACCACCTACGACGAGGCAATGCGCCAATACGGCATTGACAAACCCGATCTCCGGTTGCCCGGACTCACGGATGTGCGATCCGCATTCAGTGAGGAAGAGCTGAAAACTCTGGCCATCGATCCCGCGATGCCTGTAGTAGTCGTCCGCATTCCGGGGGTCGGAGAGCTTTCCCGGAAGGAGCGCGAAGAGAATCGGTCACTCTTCGATGCAAAGAAGGGCGCCAAGCTTATCGACGATTGGAAGCGTTTGGAGAAGGGCTTCCCTGAAGCCGCAAAAAAGGCGCGGGCCTTGACGCAGGCCGTTGACGCCCCTGCGGCCGGCGCACCCGAAGACTTGCTGGTAATCGTTGCCGGGGACGCAACGACGCACCTCCAGGCGAGCGATACGAAGACTCCAGGCCACCTCTCGGAACGTGAGATATGGATTTATTCTGCGGCAGGAAATCTCCGAGTGGAGTTGGCCAAGAGATATGCCGAGCGTCACGGCGCCTTCGCGACAACCGATGAGGTTGTCGCCTCGCCTGAGCGGCAGTGGGGAGTGCCAGTGCCTGGTGGTCGGGCTTTTCGCCCGATCTGGGTAACCGATTTTCCCATGTTCGAGTTTGATCAAGAATCCAAGCGGTGGCTTCCCGCCCACCATCCCTTCACCTCGCCTCACGAGGAGGATATGGAGCGGCTCGTTACGGATCCGGCCTCAGTGCGAGCACGCTACTACGATCTGGCGATGAATGGGTTGGAGCTGGGTTCAGGTTCGATCCGCATTCATCGGCAGGATGTGCAACAGGAGATCTTTCGTGCCCTCGGCATGAGCGAAGAAGAGGCAAAATCGCGCTTTGGATTCTTCCTGGAAGCCCTCTCGTATGGCACTCCGCCGCACGGCGGAATTGCTCTCGGACTTGATCGCATCGCGATGATCCTGACTGGTGCACAGAGCCTACGGGAAGTGATCGCCTTCCCGAAAACAGCGAAGGCTATCGATCTCATGGTGGACGCACCCACACCTGTTAGCCCTCAACAGCTCAAGGAACTGCACATTCGCACTGATGAGCCGGTGAGAAGCGGTCAGCTCAAGGCCGGTCAGGGAAAAACCGGTTAGCGAAAAAGCGGTCGGCAACACTCCCGGTCGAACCATTTGTCACGATTCTCTGACGTCGCGGTCGCACGGGGCTTCACGAAGTGCAAACCTGTGAGTCAATAAGAAGCGGTCAGCAGAGATATGTTCCGCTGACCGCTTCTTAGCTGACCGGCCTTTAGCTAACCGGCCTTGAGCTGACCGCTTCTTACCTGCACTAGTTCATCCATCTGCGATCATTCGGATCGCGCTTCTCGTCTGGGTCGATGTAGCGGCCTTCGCGGTCGAACTGTACGTCACGATTCTGTTTGCGCATGTACACCTCGAATTTGCGGGCTGCGCGACGACGCTTCCAACGGAAGTATTCGTTGCGCAATCCGAACCAGCCTTGCGTAACGCTAACGCTCAAACGCCGGCGGGGAGCCCGCTTGGCATAGAGGAAACCGACGAGCGCGCCCGAGAGAATCGTGAAATAACTCAGCGCGGGACCGCCCGCAAGCAGAAATGCCACGTCTATCAACATGTAGACGATCACCAGATAACGAGCCTTGATCGCCACCGGGAAGGGAAACATGTACATCTCGAGATCACCGAAGAGGACGGCGAAGGCGGCAAGCAGTCCAAAAAGCGCGGCGTCTGAACCCACGGTCGATGAAGCGGGATCGGATCGCAGCACATGGGTATAGGTAAGCAGACTGCCGATCAGCGCACCACCAGTTGCGCTGAAAAGATAGGTTTGGAGCAGCCAATTCGTCCCCTTGGACGATTCAAGGTAAGACCCGATGAACCACAGTGTGAGCATGTTCAACGCAACATGCAGTACTCCCGAATGCAGGAAGCTGTATGTTACCAGTTGCCAAATCCAGCCATGGAAAACCAAGACCGGAGTAAGGGCAAGGGAACGGAACAAAACAAACGCCGCCTGAGGAGCAACGTGTTGCATCAATAGCAGAAGGAAGAAAATACCCGCATTGGCAATCACCAGCTGGCTGGTGATGCCGCTAAAGCGTGGAAAGGACATCATGGTGGAACTGGAGCGAAAGCGTGGTGACATGATCTCTTCTAATCCCGGCCCTCTTGTAAGCGTATCCTTTTTTCGCTTTGGCTGCGCACTTTGCCCTTGCAGGCCTCGGTAAATCCGGGGCGACGCCCGGCCGCCGTGCCTGGGTTCGCCCGGAACTGAACTTTAAAATGTTTTCAAGGACCTGCTTCAGAAATGTCAACAGGAAATATCTTGAACAGATACAGTCGTTTTGGACGGTTTTTGAATTCTGCTCTTCGCACTGAGGTACGATCTATTTATCTAAAGTCGTTCTCTTGACGCGTCTTGGTGTTCACTCTAAAACTGAACGAGGTTGCACCGCTAGGTGCAGTGGAAGCATCGTTTCAATTCTAAGGGCTGTTGGAGGACTGCATGCCTGTTTGTCCGGAATGTGAGAGCGCTCTCGATTTCGATGAAGATGAGGTCGAGGAGGGCGATGTGGTTATTTGTGACGAATGCGGAACCGAGTTCGAGGTCGTCGCAATTGATCCTCTTGAATTATCCAAAGTAGATGAGGAAGGTTACGAGGATGAGGACGAGGAGCCGAAGGACGAGGAAGAAGAATGAAGCAGCAAAGCGACGTTTCACGGGGATGCGGTACAGCCTATTCCGGGTTAAGGATGCAGAAGACCAGGAGCGTTGCCTGCAGCGCTTCAGCGCGCCGGACTCGCCTCGCATGTATGCTCATCGCCTTGGCAGGTGTAGCCCTAATCAGACCCGTTCACGGAACGGCCCAGGCATCCCGGGTAGTGCAAGGCCGAGTGATCGATACCCAGGAAAAGCCTCAACCAAACGCAGTGGTCTACCTGCAAAACCAGAAATCGCTCGAAGTTAGAACCTACATCACCACGGAAGATGGCAGCTACCGGTTTGGACAGCTCGGGAGCGACGTGGATTACCAGCTTTGGGCGAAGTACCAGGACTCGAAATCCAAGACCCGGTCCATCAGCTCCTTCGATAGCAAGAAGCAATTCAACTTCGATCTCAAGCTTGAACCCTCCAAATAGAGAATGAAAGCCGCATAAAAAATCACGGCGCCTACACTCGAGAGAAAAATCTGCAAAAAAAATACCACCCAAAGGTGGCATTTTTTGAAGATCAATTTCACTTATTCGTGCTCGAGACGCTTCCAGTTCACCAGATCGCCCAAGGTTGTGGTCGAGCTCGAGACCGGCTGCTTGTAAGCTTCGACGTCGGCACGGCTGGCTTCCTCGCCGACGGCGCGCAAGCTGAGTCCGACCTTCTTCTCATCTTGATTCATCTTGATGATTTTGAAGTCATGCTCCTGGCCTGCTTCGAGCTTGATGGGCGCTCCGGAAGAGTCGGCCGCTTCGGATACGTGACAGAGCCCTTCAACACCCTCGGCGATTTCGACGAAGGCACCGAACTGCGCTGTGCGCAGCACCTTACCCTTCACCACATCGCCTACACGATGCTGAGCAAAGAACGTTTCCCAAACGTCCGGCTGGAGTTGCTTGATCCCGAGCGAAAGGCGGCGATTCTCCGCTTCGACACCGAGAACGACGGCGCGCACCTTCTCTCCCTTTTTGAGAACTTCGGAAGGATGTTTCACGCGCTTGGTCCAACTCAGATTGCTGACGTGGACTAACCCGTCGATCCCGTCTTCAATTTCGATGAAGGCTCCGAAATCGGTAAGGTTGCGGACACGGCCTTCGACGATGGTTCCTGCGGGATAGCGCTCGGAGAGATGCTCCCAAGGATTCTCCAAGAGCTGCTTCATCCCTAGAGAAATACGCCGGTCGCTTGGATTGACGCTGAGAACTACCGTGTCGACCTCATCTCCGGGCTTCACCAGCTTAGAGGGGTGCTTCATCCGTTTGGACCAGGTCATCTCGGAAACGTGTACCAGACCTTCGATGCCCTGCTCCAACTCGACGAAAGAGCCGTAGTCGGTCACACTGAGCACCCGGCCTCGGACGCGCGCGCCGGTAGGATAGCGCTCGACGGCATCCAGCCACGGATCGGGAGTCAGCTGCTTGAAGCCGAGGGAGACCCGCTGTTTTTCGCGATCGAACTTGAGAACCTTGACCTGAATCTCGTCACCGACGTTGACCAGATCGCGGGGATGGGTAAGGCGGCCCCAGGACATGTCGGTAATATGCAAAAGCCCGTCGATCCCGCCCAAGTCAACGAACGCTCCGTAGTCGGTGAGGTTCTTCACTGTGCCTGTAAGAACCGCGCCTTCTTCCAGATTCTCGAGCGTCAGACTCCGCTTGGCGTTTTGCTCTTCTTCGAGCAGCTCTTTGCGGGAAACAACGACATTGCCCCGCTTTTTGTTCAGTTTGATGACGCGGACTTCGATTTGCTGGCCAATGTAGCCGTCGAGATTGCGAACTGGGCGAATCTCAAGTTGGGAGCCGGGCAGGAAAGCCTTGATGCCGATGTCCACCGTCACGCCGCCCTTGACCCGACCGAGAACAGTGCCGAGCATCGGGGTCTTCTCCGTAGCTGCACGTTCAATGGTGTCCCAAACCCGGTGACGCTGCGCCTTGTCGTAGCTGACCAGGAAACCGCCTTCGGCTTCCTCGCGCTCGACCACAACTTCCACTGCATCGCCCGGCTTGAGCTTGGGCTCGCCGTTGTGATCAAGGACCTGTTCTAAGGGGATCAGGCCTTCGGACTTGAGTCCGACATCGACGACCACATGCTTGTCGGTGAGCTTGATGACAGTGCCGGTGACGATGTTGTCGTCGTAGGCTTGGGCAGCGGCTTCAGCGGCCTGTTCGCGGTCGAAGGATTCCAGTGCGGCGGCGAAATCTTCCATGCCGCTCAGGTCGGACTCCTCCGGACCGGCAGCAGGTGCGTGCGCTTGGGCGGTCTGCGGGTTAGGGGTGTATTCGTGGGACGGCTCTGACTGCTCCGTCGCTGCTTCCAAGGTTGGTGTTTCCAATTCGGTATTCAGGGGTGTGCTCTCGGTATGTTCAGGATTTAGGACGTCTGCCATGACTTCCAGCTCCGGATTCTTCCTTGGTGGCTCCCGAAGGATCCACCGTCCACAGGTAACTGGTTCCCGAACGAAAGTCGTGCCGACTCCAGTTCGGGGTTCGTTCCTGCAGCTTGCTTCGCCGGAGCGTACGTAGGCTGTTCCAGCGACCACTCGGGGCCGTAGAACTTGCGGTACGCCCATTTGATGCCGAGAAGATTCGGAAGGAGACAGAGAGTGCGTCCACATATGTGGACCGTCACTACTATCGGTCTCCTGTCGGGACCTTACCGGCTTGATGGGATAAGCAAGAGCGGCGACGAACGTCTACGCGAATCCGCCACGTAGACCCTTGTACCAAATATAGCAACAGTTCCGGAGCGCTGTCAATGGCAGCTCTCTTCTGAACCGCGGAATCTGATTTGCCCAAAACTCGCGACTTTATTGGACTTGTAACGTTTTATCCAGGTCACGGCGGTTCTCCTTCTCCAGGGTCCGTTCGCGTCGTGACCTATACTGATGGACCATGGATCACCTCTGGACTCCCTGGCGCTACGCCTATCTGGCAGACGCAGGAAGTCCCCGCCGAAAAGGCGTTCCGGACGAGTTGGCGGCCTGGCCAGGCGACCTCGGCTGTGTCTTCTGCAACCTTCTGGCCGCAACCGATTATGCTGTCAGCCACGGCAAACCGGTCGATGAGGCTGAACGCGCTGCGGGCATCTTGTTGCGTGCTGAGCACAATTTCATGTGTCTGAATAAGTTCCCCTACACCTCCGGACACTTGATGATCTTGCCCTACGTCCACGAGGGTTCGCTGGCGGCGCTCGATCCAGCCGCTGCGCAGGAGATAATCGCACTGGCTCAACGCGCTGAAACCGCGATCACCCAAGTGTACTCGCCGGATGGGCTCAATCTCGGAATGAACCTCGGCCAGGCTGCGGGAGCGGGTGTCGCCGGCCATCTGCATCTGCATGTCCTACCCCGTTGGCTGGGGGACGCCAACTTCATGACAGCGGTGGCGGAAACGCGCGTGCTCCCCGAAGCCCTCGAGGTCACATGGGAACGTTTGCGCGCTAGCCTCAAACAGCCGAAGTAAACACTCATCCTCCAAGATCCTAGAGACTAGGACCCCATTCATTCGACATCAGACAATTCCCCTAAATCCAGATCTTCCTGCTGCGCGACCTCAGTCATCCCTTGCGGAAGCTGTTTCGAAGGCTTCACTCCGAGGGCCTTCAATTTCTCCGCCTGCGAGATCACACTCCCCCGCCCAGTGCTCAGTTTGCTGAGCGCGCTATCGTAGCTCTTCTGCGCCTGTTCCAACCGGCCCCCGATCTCCTCGAGGTCAGAAACGAAGCCTACAAGCTTGTTGTAAAGATCGGCGCCTCTCTTCGCAATTTCCTCAACGTTGCGCTTCTGCTGTTCCTGCCGCCACAAATACGACACCGTCCTGACGACAAAAAGCAGAGTGCTCGGGCTCACCAACAGCACGTTCCGCTCCCACGCCTGCTCCCACAGCCTTTCGTCACGAGAGAGAGCTAGCATGAATGCAGGTTCGATCGGCAGAAACATGATCACGAAATCGAGAGAGTTCAGGCCATAAAGCCTCTGATAGTTCTTCTCCGCTAATCCCCTCATGTGGGTGCGGACGGAACTCACGTGATTTTCCAAGGCCGCCGCGCGAACCGCATCGTCCTCCGCGTTGCAATGCGCCTCGTAGTGGACCAACGACACTTTCGAGTCGATGACCAAATGCCGGGCCCCGGGAAGGTGAATCACCACATCGGGCTGCCCCCGCCTGCCATTCTCCGTCGAGTAGCTTTCCTGGGTTTCATATTCTTGCCCCTTGCGCAGGCCGGCCTGATCGAGAATTCTCTCGAGCACCAATTCTCCCCATGTCCCTTGCGCCCTGCTCGATCCCTTGAGGGCACGAGCCAGGTTGTTCGCTTCCTCACTCACCCTGCTGGTAAACGCAACCAGCTTATCCACTTGCGTCCGCAAACTCGCCTCTCCCGCCCTTTGATCGCGATGGGAATCTTCGATTTTTCCTTGGAATTCCTGGAGCCGGCTCTTGAGCGGCTCCAGCAGATGCCCAAGACTGGCCTGGTTCTGCTCCGCGAACGCTTTCGACTTCTCTTCCAAGACTTGGGTCGCTAAAGACATGAAAGTATCCGGCAGAGTGGCGCGCATCTGTTCAAAGGCATTCTGAGCGGCAACCGCCCGCTCTTCGAGCCGGGCAATGGCTGCATCTCTGGCGGCTAGCTGCAGCTGCGCACTCCGCAGCTGCTCCCGCTCTCGATCCAAAAGATCGCGGGCCTCAGTCGACTGATTAAGGAGAGTCCGATTTTCTTTCTCTAGAACCGCGCGCTCAAATTGGCTTCGGCTGTGCTTGAATAACCAGGCGAGGGCCGCTCCAGCAACAAAGCCGAGGACGACGGAGAGGACGAGAGTAACCATACGGGAATGAATCGCTCTTCCTGACTGTACTCGTCTTTGGGATTAAGACTGCACTCGTCTTTGCGATTAAAGCTGCACTCGTCTTTGCGATAAAAATGACCCGCGGAAAAGTCGGTTCTAGTGGCGCAATCTGGATACGCCGCGGATCACCGGTGTTACGGTCAGCCTCCGCCAAAGGCTCTCGGAATCGATAGGATATGCTGCGCTTTACACCACTTGGAGCGCTCAGTAGACTGAAATTCTTGGGTTCTTGAACCGCGCGTGCGGGCCATCCTAAGCTTGAGGTAAGTTGTGTCTGGTGAGTTGAGAGTTGCCTGCAGCAGTTTTTCTCGAGCGAAGTGCTCGGGCAAGGACCGGTTTCAGAGATGCCGTCTCGACTTGCCGAACGAGAGTTGAAGAACGATGGACTCTATGGCCGGTCGCGGATCGCTCCACGGTAACAATGGGTAGTTTAAACGGCAGCCATCCCGAAATTCTGATGGCTGGTGGTCTGCTCCGCCTTCAAGGGAGCAGACTGTTGAATGAGTTTGTGTTTCTACATGACAGGAGACAGGCATGGCAGCAGTGGAAGAGAAGGTAAAGCAGATCATCGTCGAGCAACTCCAGGTAGACGAAGCAGAGGTGACTCCCAGTGCATCATTTCAGGAGGATCTAGGAGCTGACTCGCTGGATGTTGTTGAACTGGTGATGCAGTTCGAAGAAGCCTTTGACTTGGAGATTCCAGACGAAGACGCGGAGAAGATCAAGACGGTAAAAGACGCAACCGACTACATCGAGAAAAACGCGAAAGGTGGCAAGTAGTTTGTCCAGGAGGGTCGTTGTGACAGGCATCGGGCTCATGTGCGGGGTGGGGAATACCACGCCTGAAGTCTGGAAGGGCTTGTTGGAAGGCAAGAGCGGAATGGCACCGATCACCAGCTTCGATACCACGGGATTTTCTGTGACATTCGCGGCTGAGGTGAAGAACTTTAATCCACTCGATTTCGTGGAGAAGAAGGAATCACGCAAAATGGGTCGCTTTATCCATTTCGCTCTTGCCGCCGCCCACGAAGCGATGGCCCACTCAGGTCTCAAAATCGGCCCGGAGAATGCTGAACGGATCGGAGTGCACATTGGATCAGGAATCGGAGGGTTCGATGTCATTGAACGCGAACACAGTGCCATGCTTCAGGGCGGCCCACGAAAGATATCGCCGTTCTTTATTCCCGCGGCAATTGTAAATCTCGCGGCCGGCCAGGTGAGTATCCGTTACGGCGCGAAAGGACCCAACGAAGCGACCGCCACAGCATGCACCACCAGCGCCCACTCCGTCGGAGATGCTTACAGGATCATCCAGCGGGACGATGCGGACGTAATGATCGCCGGTGGAGCGGAGGCGGCGATTACGCCGATGGGGGTAGGGGGCTTTGCCGCGATGCGTGCCCTATCCACACGGAACGACGACCCGGAACATGCGTGCAGGCCGTTTGACAAGGACCGTGACGGCTTCGTGGTCGGTGAAGGAGCAGGCATTCTGATCCTTGAGGAACTCGAACACGCCAAAGCCCGAGGCGCCAAGATCCTGGCAGAGATCATCGGCTATGGAATGAGCGCGGATGCATATCACATCACGAGCATGGCCCCGGAAGGAGAAGGCTGCCTGCGGGCCATGCAGAGCGCCTTGCGCACCGCAAAGCTGGAACCGTCGGCGGTGGATTACATCAATGCCCACGCAACCTCCACGCCGCTTGGCGATGCACTTGAAACTGCGGCCATTAAAGCGTTATTCGGTGAGCGGGCGACGAGTCACGAATTGCTGGTAAGTTCCACCAAGTCCATGACGGGTCATCTGCTGGGTGGCGCCGGAGGGCTCGAAGCTGGAATTACCATCATGGCGCTTAAGCATCAGATCGTTCCGCCCACTACCAACCTGGACGACCCCGACCCGGTTTGCGATCTGAACTACATTCCCAATCATCCGCAGGAGGCCAAACTCGACGTGGCCCTCTCGAATTCCTTCGGATTCGGCGGCACGAATGGAGCTTTAATCTTCCGCCGCTGGATGGAATAGATTCAGCCCGCCGCCCGACGGGCTCCCACTGGCTAACATTCTGCCCTTTCCTGATTCATTGACTTGCCATTCTTGCGCTCGCGGCCTCCACCTCGATTTTACGCATCCGCAACTGTGCTCAATGGGCGCAGCAAATCTGAAGACGTCAGTATGCTGCCCGAGGTTGCGCTCGAATCGAGGATCGCAAGCGGCGAGTGAACATCCGATCGGCCGCTTGCTTGACGCGCCCGGTATCAAGCTCAGCACTTTCCCTATGCAGGCGATGAGCTTACGCTCAAACCTCTGGCAATTTCTGCACTCCTGCTTATGTGCGGGTTCAATTTCCTCAGGGCCATCCGTATCAGAAGGATGGGCCTCGTTGGCTTCCTGAGTTGTGTCGCTTTCGCGTGCGTGCTTCCCCTCGGGGCGGCACGCCGGCATCGTGGCTCTGCCGGGACCCAACACCACGCTGCACAACGGAGGGCCGCTCGTCGGTCAGCCGTTCGCCGGCACGGCTCGGGTGAAGGTGCATCGATCCGCCTCTCCGCCAGAGCTCGGCATCGGAACAGGGTGCTCGAGACTCGGCATCCCGCCGTTCATCAAGAGATCGCCGAATCTCCGCTCGAACACTTTCGTTCGCTGCCACCTCTGCGGGGTTCGCGGGAATCACTTCTTCGTCAGAATGAACGAGCCGATAAGGATGGCTTGGCCCGCATAGAGGACGATGAGGCACTCGCCTCCATGTCCCGGACCAAAGAGCTCGTGGCTCTCCCGGCCAATCTGGAGCTGCGCGTCGATGGACGGCTGGAGATCAACCGGCGCTATTGCCGGCCCTGGGCCGCCCATTTCTTGTCCGACCTGTCCCGTGCACACTATGCTCGATTTCATTCACCACTCCAGGTGAACTCCGCCGTCCGGACAGTCGAATACCAAAAACATCTGGTGCGTATTAACGGAAATGCGGCACCAGCCGAAGGAGATACCCGTTCCCCTCACCTGACGGGCGAGGCAATCGATATTGCAAAAAAGGGGCTTTCGATAGCGGAGGTAGGTTGGCTGAGGGCTTACCTGATTCCGCTTCAGTCCGCTGGCAAACTGGACGTCGAAGAGGAATTTGAGCAGGCTTGCTTCCATATCTCCGTCTACAAGTCTTATGCCCCTCCTACAACGCCGAATCTTCCGGCACCCTCGGTTCCGATGCGTACCCACCGGCGCCACGGTGCGCCTTTGCTGGCGACACGGCTCCCTTGATGAGACTTTCTCCGCCATCCGCACACTTCCGCCGCGCGATTCTGTGCCGCGCGGCGGACCGGAAAATCTGCTCGGAAGGCCCCCAGCTGTTACCTTTGTGCAATATGGCGATCCAACATAGGGTGCGTAAGCTCTTTTATAAGAGAACCGATGTGGAAATGTCGGATCATCGCTGGTAACCATAGAGGAGAGCAAAGCGCTTTGAATCGAGTTACCACAGCTCTGATCTGCACGATGTTCGCGACCGCCTCCCTAGCGGAGTGCCCCAAACCGTTGCCCCCTACCCAGGAATACAAGCAGTCCGATGCCGTTGTCATTGGCACCGTGAAATCCTCTAGGCCCGTCCCCCAGTCCTGGGATGCGCTGGATGGCACCAACTACGCCATACATATCGATCAGAAAGTCAAAGGAAAGCAATCAGGAGAGATCATCCTCTTCAGCGAGCACAGCGAAGACAGATTCAATTTAGAGATCGGTAAACAATACCTTCTTTTTCTCACCAACAATTACCAGCACTGGCAAGTCAATAAATGCGGAAACTCTGGGACACTTGATCAGTCAGGTCCGATAATCAAACAGCTTGCTCATATGATGGGCAACGACTGAGAGCTGTCACGCATGACTGTGCAGAGTCCTGAGAATAAGCCTCCCCAAAATCGCGTAGAACTAGATGGATTGATCAAATAGGGCGGGGTTTCACTGGAGTAGCGAAGGAAACGCGCTCGGCAGTCCAAGCCGTGGTGCTCCGGACCCACACGCGAGAAGCGTAGCCGGTAGGTGAATACCTGAACCCATCGAGAGTGTCTGACGTCCGCTCGTATACACCTCAGGAAGAGTGACGTCTCTCGACTGGTGCTCATGCAAGCTCCCTTGACTCATCGTAGAAGGCCCGCCGAACGCAACAGGCTGCACCTCTCTACCTGACGTCTTGCAACCGTACTAGTTACTTTTCCTTTCTTTTCACATCATCCGAGCACTCGCTTGAACTCCTTCCCAAAATGGGAATTGATCTTCGAGGAGTGTGCCTGCCCGCAGTCGATGTAAATCTCTCTTTCATCCCGACCCCTCCACAACTCCCAATGAATTCAAGGCTTGGAGAACAGACCATTACTCTCGGAACAAGAGCGAAGCACTTTTAGACACTGTTTTCGAATCTGACGTAATTACCTGTTTCGTTTCGATACTTGCCATCTTGGACCGGGCAAGCGAAGCTACCACTTAAGTCGTAGGACATACAACTTAAGCAGCATCCATAAACAGTAGAAGCCCGGTCTGAGGAGTGAAACATGAAAAAATTTGCAACTGCCTTGGTACTTTTGTTGACTGCAGCCACTGGTTTTTCGCAGTGCAACGCTAAGCGTGTCACAGCTCGCAAGGAGATGCGTTCGGCATCTGCGGTAATTGTGGGTACTGTGATGGCAGCTGAACCTGTCGGTGAGACTTGGGATTTCCTAGACGGCGTGAACTATATCGTCCGTGTGGACTCCGTAATTCACGGCAAGACGCACCGCAGCGAGTACAACATCTTTAGTGAAAACACGCCAGCAGCGTTCGAGATGACGGTCGGAAAGCACTACGTGCTGTATTTGCAACCCCAGTACGACCGCTATCAGATCAATAGCTGCGGCAATTCGCATGCCACCGACGAGCTGGAAGCGTCTGCGGCCAAACTGCTCGCCAAAGGCGACTAATCGTGTTTCGCCGCGGCTAATCAAGGGAGGGTGCTGCCCTGGTTGACTGTTCACCAACAGAACATCCTCCACTCGGATGCCAGAGCCGGAGATAGCTCGTAAAGAAGCGCTCTCTGTTGGCTTGATGTAGCAGCTTTTGTTTTGGCCGGTCATGTTGTCTGTAGGTGTGACACGGCCAAGGGCCCATTGTCTTGGTGCGACTTGCAATGGGCCGACCACAGCTGGGCAGGTGCAGTTGCAGGAGGGATGACCGAGAAAGGAAGAGGGTGCCGTGAATCACGGCACCCTCCCTTTTTGCAGCAGTTCTGCGGAGCACCCTCTACTGCAGTAGTCCACCGTTCTCCGTTTCGATCTTCGCCTCTTCAGGAGGAATGACGACAGCGGCTGCGACCTTA
>DASYBJ010000073.1:0-15955 GCA_036500845.1 Acidobacteriaceae bacterium | reverse complement strand
AGGTATGTCAAACACAACGCACCCTGCCGGTTTGGAGACTTCGTTACAACCGATTGTGAGGGCTTCGGCGACGAGTCGCTCACGCGGCAAAAAAGCTTACTGGGAAAGAGGTTTGTTCAATCAGAACGGCCGCCGAGACATAAGGTTTGAGATGGCCCTTAAGAGGGGGTTGGTCGAGTCCCGGCGGTATGACCATCCGCTTTCAGTTCCGTAATATCCTCAATTGCCAAAACGATCAGTTGGCGACCGGACTGGGGTTCGACTCTTCGTGCGTTTAGGATCATCGTCCTGCGCCCCAAACGAAGAAACTCGTCATCGACTTCGAAATCGTCGATGCGCGAGTTGTTCTGGCTTATGTCGTCGAAAAGCACGCGCAGTCGCGGAATATTCCATTGACCGTTTCCGAACTCGAAAATCAGCCGGCCTTCCGTCTCTTCGTGGGAGACCTGAAAAGCTTTGTAGAAGGCGCGATTCGCGGTTGTGATCCGCAACCCGTCATCCAGGATCAACATCGGTTCCCGGGCGTTCTCAATCAGGGCGTCTGCATATTGCCGAGTCTGGTCCAGGGTCCGCTTCAGTGAGTCCACATCCTGAAAGCTGAGAACCGCCCCGTCAATCTTGCTGTCCCAAGTCTTGTAAGGGCGTACACGCAGAAGGTGCCACTTGCCGGCCCCGGTCTCTTGCACCTCCCGTTCCTGGAGAGTGGTTGTATGCACAGTCTCGCGAACGATTTGCTCAAGATTGTCGAGGTCCAGATTGGGACGGATTTCACCTACGCGGCGGCCAATGTCGGCAGGGATCAGATTGAGAAGTTTCTGAGCAGGAGGCGTGAAGCGACGAATCCGCAAGTCATTGCCGACCATCACAACAGGAATATTCACATTGCCAAGCAGGTTTGTCAGATCGTTGTTGGCCAAGCTGAGCTCTATATTGCGATTTTGCAGTTCTTCGTTCAGCGTTGTAAGTTCTTCATTGCTCGACTGCAGTTCTTCCTTGGCGGTTTCCAGCTCCTCATTCGTGCTTTGCAGCTCCTCGTTGGCTGACAAGACTTCTTCATTGGCAGATTTGAATTCCTCGGAAGTAGTCTCGTGATCCTCAATCAACAATTGAAGCTGCTCTCTTAACTGGGCGGTCTCCTGCACCAACCGTTCATTGTCACGCGCGAGAAGATTTTGCTTACTGGCGTCCTTTTTGGAGGGGTGTTTACCGGCAACAGTTGGCGTAGCAGTCGGCAATACATCCTGAAACACGACCACATAAACCCGCTCTCTGAGATTTTGGCCCTGCATGGGGATTACATCGAGGTTTACTTCTTTCATTCCTCCGTTTGATTTGACGAAAACCCCCTCTTTCCGCACTGCCGCATTGGTCTTCTGTGCCTTTTGCAGCGCAGCACGAAGGTCAACGAGAAGGCCTTCCCGTGCCATCTTGGAGAGGTTGAAAGTAGGACTACCAGAGGCTGGTTCGAGATACGCACCGGTCCGTCCACGGAACTGCACGATGTCCATTTGCTCGTTTACAACAATGCTCGCGGGAACGAAGCGATTCAGCAACACGCGTTCAACGTCCTTTTCCATGTTCAGACCAGACCCGGCGGCTCTTCCAGCCTTAGCTTCGGATTTGCGTTTAGCATAGTCGGCGCCGGCAAAGAAGGTAATCAGGCGACCGGAGGTGCTCTTCTTCTGGTAGAGTTTTTGCTTTTTGTCGAGGAGCTCGAAGTGATCGGTAAATGCTCCCAGACTCTCTGATCCTCCAAGCATAAGGTAGCCGGAAGGCTTCAAGGCATAGTGCAGAGTGGATATCACGCGTTTTTGTAACGCCGGGCCGAGATAGATAAGGAGGTTGCGACAACTAATCAAATCAATGTTGGAGAACGGTGGGTCCTTGGTCACATCCTGCCGAGCGAAGACACACATCTCGCGGATTGACTTGCTAATCCGGTAGCCGCCTTCCACTGGCTGGAAGAAATGGGAACGCCGTTCCGAGGAGATCTCGGCAACGGCCGCTTCAGGATAGAGGCCGACGCGGGCGCGATCGAGTGCAATCTCACTTATGTCCGTAGCGAAAACCTGGACACTCTTACTGACAGTTCCAGGAGGGCTTTTGCGAGACTTCTCCCACAAGCACTCCAGCAGGACGATGGCAATGGAGTAGGCTTCTTCGCCGGTGGAGCAGCCGGGGACCCAAATACGGAGGGGCGATTCATCCATCTTGCGATCCTGCAACAGACCTGGAAGGATAGCTTGCGCCAGGACCTCAAAGGCTTCTGTGTCGCGAAAGAATCCAGTTACGCTGATGAGGGTGTCGCGGTAGAGCTCGTTTAATTCCGCGGGATGACTCTTGATGTGACGGAGGTAGTCCTTCAAGCTTCCGAGGCGGTGGAGGACCATTCGTCTTTTGACGCGGCGTTTGAGCGTGGTTTGCTTGTATTGTTCAAAATCGACTCCGGTCGCCTCCCGGACTAGGTTAAGCAACTCTCCGAGATCACCATTCTCCTCGATCGGGAGCAATTCAACCGTGCTTTCTGCCAGCAGTGGATTTTTTCCTATGCGAACCAATTCCCGGGCAATGTCCTCAAGTTTCAGAACAAAGTCAACGGAACCGGAGGCGATGGCGCTGTGCGGCATGCCGGAGAACCTGGCGGATGCCTCCTCCTGGGCAAACGTGATTCCCCCTCCAGCCTTGATTGCCTGGCAGCCAACGGTTCCATCGGTTGCCGTGCCCGACAGGATTACTCCGATGGCTCGGTTGCCCACTTCCTCGGCCAGGGAGTGGAAGAAAAGGTCAATGGGGAGGTGGCGTCCGCTGTTTGTAGTCCTGGGCCCCAACCGTAGGGAGTCTCCACGGATAGTCATTGAGGTGTTGGGGGGAAGGACGTACAGGTGATCGGGTTTTACTTCCATCCCGTCGGTTACTTCTGAAATCGGAATCTTCGAGATCTTTGACAAAATTGCAGGCAGCGCACTTCTACTGGTTGGATCGAGGTGTTGCACGATGACGAAGGCCATCCCGGTTTTGGCCGGCAACTCTGTCAAGATGCGGGAGATGGCCTCGTAGCCTCCCGCGGATGCTCCGATGCCGACGATGGGGAACGAGGGTTTAGCCGGCTGGGGTTTACGGGGAGCTGCCGTCTTCTCCGAGGAGTGGGCTGGCGGCTTTTTGGATGATTTCTGTTTCATGATTTTCCGGGGCAGACCTAAAGGATAGGAGCTATGGGGATCTGCAACGAAATACTAGAGTTGAGGAACTTGTAGGTCAACATCGGCGGATGGGACGGGGCCAGGCACGTGAGCTTAGGGAGCCGGAGAAATCCACCACAGCACTCTGGCCACAATTCGCCATCCGCTGTTTTTGGCAAGAATCACCGGCTCGTACGAACGGTCTTCCGATTCCAGAACATGGAGCCTCTGGTAACGACGGAGATGGGAGACGCAAAGCCCGTTCCGTTCGTGCGTTGCCAACACAATCTTCGCTATCAAGTGCCCGGGGTCATTTTGAAATGAGTCCACGGCCAGGATGTCGCCCTGGCGGATGACCGGTTCCATCGAATGGCCGCGGACCCTGATCAGGCTGGTGTATTCGGGATTCGGACACCAGTCGGCGGGAGCGCCCATCATGCTTTCAGCCGGGATTCGATCCAGACTGAGTTTCCTGTTGCCGTAGGTCCCAGGGGTGCCGGCGACGGCCCGCAGCACAGGTAAGGAAACCAACGCTGTGGCTTGTCCGCTGCCGGCTCGCGCTTGGTCAAGCCCCGCGGCGGCGAGCGGTCCCGAGGCTGTTTTTGCGAAATTTAAAGTCCGTGCGACGTCTGCTTTTTGCAGGCCCGCAAGCTCCCAGAAAAACCAGGCACCTGCCTTGTCTGAGAGCTTTCCCAAATGGATATAGTTTTGGGTCGAAGGCGCCACAAACCCGCGTTCCCAGCGAGAAATCGTCATCGCGGAGCATTCCAGGCGTTTGGCGAACTCTCCCTGGCTGATGCCCAGGCGCTCCCGCAAGGCGGTGATTCGTTCTGCCCATTCCGGCAACGGCTTCGGTCTTTCCTGCTTGCCCATATGGGCTCCAATTCACGACTTGCGGGATCGCCACCGGCGTTTAACCAGCTTTGGTCGTCCGTATGGTAGCACCGATTCGGAAGGAATTTCATAACATGTGAGTTACAACTTATATGTTATAGTTAGGCGGTCATGACGTCAGGAGCCAAGGCGGCTTCGCCCTTACATTTCCCTAAAACGACCGCCGTCGACACCGACTGCTTCGCCGGTGGTGGGGAAATGGGCGCGCTCATGCGCTCCATGGACTGGTCGAAGACGCTTTTGGGTCGAGTCGACACATGGTCTGCAAGTCTGCGCATGATGGTGCGACTCCTGCTCACCAACCGATTTCCGTCGCTGCTTTGGTGGGGGCCAAGCTATTGCCAGCTCTACAACGACCCCTATCGGCCGGTGCTCGGGGCCAAGCATCCCAAGTCCTTAGGACAGCCGGCCAACGAGTGCTTTACGGAGATCTGGCCTACCATCGGTCCGCTTATCGACTCACCTTTCAAGGGGGGACCACCGATCTGGAGGGAAGACCTTCTGCTCGAATACAACCGCGGTGATTTTCTTGAGGAGGCTCATTTCACCATTGCGTACAGTCCGGTCCCGGATGACAGCGTATCCAGCGGCATCGGCGGCGTGCACGCATTTGTGCATGAGATCACTGAGAAGGCGGTGAGTGAACGGCGCGTGGCTGCGCTTCGCGATCTTGGAGTCCGTTCTGCCAATGCCAGAATGGTGGAGGAAGCCTGCATCCTTGCAGTGGAAGCGCTTCGCTCCTATCCCAAGGACATTCCCTTTGCACTGTTTTATCTGATCGATTCCGATCGAGGCAGTGCACGCCTCGCGGCTGCGTGCGGGGTGGACCCGGAGAGTCCCGCAGCTCCTTCGGTGATTCATTTGCGCGGACATGCTCGCAATGCGGTGTGGCCGATTGCGGAAATAGCGGAGAGCGAGCAAACGCTTCTGCTCGAAGATCTGGCTGTTCGTCTGAAAGCCGTTCCACGCGGCCCATGGTCCGATCCTCCGCACTCAGCGGCACTGATAACGATTCGATCGAACGTCGCGTACCAACCGGCGGGTGTTCTGGTCGCCGGTATCAGCCCGCGCTTGCGGTTCGATCAGTTGTACCGCAGTTTCTTTGATCTGGTCAGCAATCAAGTGGCTGCGGCAATTGCCAGCGCACGCGCCTACGAAGAGGAGCGCAAACGGGCGGAGGCGCTGGCTGAAATCGACCGGGCTAAGACCGCATTCTTCAGTAATGTCAGCCACGAGTTCCGTACACCGCTCACCCTGATTTTAGGGCCCACTGAGGACGCGCTCCGCTCGCCAGAACGGGCACTGCGAGGTGAAGAGTTAAAGATTGTTCATCGAAATCAGCTTCGTCTTTTGAAGCTGGTGAACTCGTTGCTCGATTTCTCCCGCATTGAGGCGGGGCGTGCCGAGGCGGTGTATACGCCCACCGGCATTGCGAGCTTCACCACAGAACTGGCTAGTTCCTTTCGTTCTGCGATGCATCGCGCCGGGCTGCGATACGAGGTAGATTGCGAACCAATTCCCGAGCCGCTGTTCATCGATCGAGACATGTGGGAGAAGATCGTTTTAAACCTTATCTCCAATGCCCTCAAATTTACCTTCCAGGGGACGGTCTCGGTCACGATCAGGGGGTCGGAGGACTCGGTCAAATTGCAGGTCAGCGATACAGGAACGGGCATTCCGGAACATGAGCTGCCGCATGTGTTTGAACGATTCCGTCGGGTCGAAGGTGCGCGGGGCAGAACCTATGAGGGGACCGGAATCGGGCTGGCGCTGGTTCAGGAACTGGTCAGGCTGCATCACGGAATCGTGACTGTGCAGAGCCGCGAAGGCGAGGGCAGCACATTTACGGTTACGATCCCCAGGGGGAGCCGTCACCTTCCGCAAGATCGGATTGGGGTAGAGCCGAGCGCAACGCCGAGCGCCATCCCCGCGATCAGCTATGTCGAGGAAGCATTGAGATGGCTGCCGTCGGAGGTCGCAAAAGATCAAAGAGCGGCGGATGAGCCGGATGCTGCTCCAGGTACGATTGCGGACTTAGCGCCGCCAGAACAACCGCAGTCTTTGGAGGGCGGCGAACTCATCGTGCTGGCTGACGATAACTCCGACATGCGGGACTATCTTCGCCGGCTGCTGGGTGCACGCTATCGGGTTCACGGGGTTTCCAATGGAGCGGAGGCGGTGCGGGCAGCACGTGAACTGAATGCTGATCTGGTTCTTACCGATGTGATGATGCCCGTCCTGGACGGATTCGGAGTCCTAAAAGCCCTGCGGAACGACCCCGCGACGCGATCGAAGCCGGTCATCTTTCTATCTGCGCGAGCGGGAGAGGAATCGCGCGTGCAAGGATTACAGGCTGGAGCCGACGATTACCTGGTCAAACCGTTTGCCGCGAGGGAGCTCATGGCGCGGGTGAGCGCCCATTTGAAGATGGCACGAATCCGGACCGAGAACGCGGAGTTCGAACGCGGGCTGCGGCGGCAGGTGGAACGGGAACGCAACCAGTGGCGCGATTCATTCGTAGAGGCGCCGGCCGCAATGGCCTTGTTGAGCGGCCCTGAGCATACCTTTGGCTTCGCAAATGCGGAGTACGTTCGGCTTTCCGGTCGCGAGAGTCATCAACTCATTGGCAGCCCGGTCCGCGAGGTGTTCCCGGAAATCGTGGAGCAGGGCTTCTTAGACATTCTCGACCGAGTGTACCGGACGGGTGAGCAGTTTGTTGCGAACGAGTGCCCGATCCAACTCGATCGCCACGGTAGGCTCGAGACCATTTTTGTCAATTTCGGATACTATCCGACCCAAGACCCATCCGGACACGTTGACGGAATCATGGTCCATGCGGTCGACGTCACCGAGCAGGTACGGGCTCGAGCCGAATTGGAATCCCGAGTGAGTGAACGGACGGCTGAGCTGGTACAGGCGCAAGAGAGTCTACGCGAGTTGTACCACCAGTTGCTCCATGCCCAGGACGACGAGCGGCGACGGCTCGCGCTCGAACTGCACGACAGCGCCGGCCAACTGGTAGCGGCTTTGAAGTTCAACCTGCTTCTGCTGCAAGATGCCATCGAGCAGTACAATCCCGAACTCGCGAAAAGGATGGCCACTTCGACGGCGCTGCTCGAGGAACTCTCGCGGGAACTGCGCACCATCTCCCACCAACTCCACGCGCCCGTACTCGATGACGGGGGATTGTCCACAGGCATGCGTGTGTATCTGGAAGGGCTTGCCGAAAGAAGCGGACTTTCTGTGAGCCTGAAAATAGATGACGATCTGGGAAGACTGCCCCAAGATGTCGAAACGACCATCTTCCGGATCGTCCAGGAGTCGCTGACAAACGTCCGCCGTTACGCCCGGAACGCGAAGGCTGCCGTGCTTATCCGGCGGGAGACCGGCAATATCCGAGTCGAGATACGAGACGAGGGCCCGGGAATTCAGGGTTTCACCTCCCTGGACGACCAAACCTTTCGGACCGGTGTCGGTATTCAGGGGATGCGCGAGAGGACGCGGCAGCTCAACGGGCAGTTCGAACTTCTCTCCGGACCGGGTGGAACGGCGGTCAGGGTTTTGATCCCATCTCAGAAGCCTTCCTAGGTGCTTACAGGGTCTCTTTCAAACTCAGAATTGAGCCAATGCAATCGAGCAACGCCTGGGCCCCATTTGCCGCATGCATCAGGTCCGTAGCGCCGGCCTGAACCGCTCGTTCTCGAACATTCTGGTAAGGAGATGCGGTGACAAAAATCACTGGAAACCGACGGCCTGTGCAGGCAAAATAACCCTGAAGCAGGAGTCCATCCTCGAACGGCATCTCAACATCGACGACCAGGCAGGCAGTGCGGTCCACCCGACCGGATTCGAGAAACCCCTCGACCGATGCAAACGTATCAACGTTGAATCCGGAAGATTGAAGAAGCTTCCTTGCAGCCTGACGGACCGAAGTGTATTCGTGTACTACAGAAACGGCCCTCTTCTCCACACCGCTGCGCACGGACTTGTCCCCAAACTCGAACCTAGCAGCCGTGTGAGAGCCGATCTAGTGTGCGTTGGCAGGTGAAAAAGTATCCCGAAAGAGGGCATTCCCCATCCGATGGTGTGACATACACTATGCTTCCGGGTGGGGCCAACGACTCCGCGAAGCCCTTATGTCTAGGACTTGGATGCTGAGAGAGTACCCAGGCGGGCAGCCATCTGTAGCAGGTCGGCCAGGTGATCGGCCTGCATCTTTCGCATGACGTTGGCGCGATGCATTTTTACCGTGATCTCTGAGGTACCCAGATCGTTTGCTATTTCCCTATTGAGACGTCCTGTCGTCACTAGACAGAAGACTTCGCGCTCCCTGGGAGTCAAAGAATCCAGGCGTCGCTTCAGCGCGGCCATTTCCGATTCTTGTTGGCGACGGACGCGATCCAGTTCCAGCGCTTGCTGTATCGCATCCAGGAGATCCTGATCACGAAATGGCTTGGTCAGAAACTCAACAGCTCCTGCCTTCATTGCCCGGACCGACATGGGGATGTCGCCATGTCCAGTAATAAAGATGATGGGAGGGTGGCTACCGGCTCCGACTAACTCGCGCTGAAAATCGAGACCGCTTTTCCCCGGCAACCTTATATCGACCACCAGACAAACCGGACCATCCGCAGGCGGCCGCTTTTGAAATTCCTGGGTTGAGCCAAAAAGCTCCACTTGCAAGCCGACTGAGCGAATCAAGCTTCTAAGTGCATTGCGCATTGCCGCGTCGTCGTCGATCACAAACACAATGGGTCGCGTTTCAGTCATACAACGCAGTTTCCTACGGGCAAGAGGAATTGGAAAAGCGCGCCGTGCGCGGATGCAGCTGCCCAAAGCCGGCCGCCATGCGCTTCAACAATGGCCCGGCTGATTGAAAGTCCCATTCCAATTCCCTGCGCTTTGGTGGTAAAGAATGGCTCAAAGATCAGACTCGTTTCCTCTAGTTTCAATCCAGGCCCCGAATCTTCTATCTGCACGATCACATCATCTCCGTTTTTTTTAGTTCGGATGATCAGGTTCCGCGGCCGGTCGGCAATCTTGTTCATTGCGTCGATACCGTTCAGGATGAGGTTCATCATGACCTGCTCCAGTTGGACACGATCGCCTGGAACAGCGGGAAGGCCGGCGGCCAGGTCCAATTGCACCCTCACTTCCCCTTTGAGAAGCTCGCTCTTGGTAAGGGTTAACACCTCACGTATGACCTGGTTTATATCCAATGGCTGCATCTGCGGGGTCGCCTTGCGCACGAGGGCACGAATCCGGGCAATCACCTCGCTGGCTCGAATTGCCTGATCGATCGCACGGGCCATCGCTTCACGAGCTTCATTGAGATTGGGTGGATTCGCGTCAAGCCAGCGCAGAGAAGCACTTCCGTTGGCAACCACAGCTCCCAGCGGCTGGTTGATCTCATGAGCTATGGTTGTGGTCAACTCACCAATGGTGGCTATACGAGCCACACGGGCCAGCTCCGTCTTGGCCTCCTCAAGTGACCCTTCTGTTTTCTTGATGTTAGTGATATCGATCCCGATGCCCAGCATGTGGGTCGACCCGTGGTTTCGAGCCAATATGCCGTGCGCATCCACCCAACAAGTACTTCCATCGGGCCGCACAATTCGATACTGGGCAGCGTATGCCGATCCGCCTTCCAATACACCGCGAATTACTTCCTCGACTCGAAGCCGGTCCTCCGGGTGTATTCGAGCGACCGCGTCTTCGATCTTTCCGGAAAACGATGCCGGGCTAAAACCGAACTGGCGATAGGTCTCGTCAGACCATACAACGGTGCTGTTCACTATATCCCAATCCCACAGACCAATACGGAGGCCGGCTTCTCGCGCCAACTCCATTCGCTTCTGCCACTGGTCGACTGTGTCTTCCGCCTGCCTTCGCGTCTCAGCCAGCCTCTCGGATTCGCTTCGCTTGCGATCAGTGATGTCGATGAGTGTGCTTTCGAAGGTTGGCGATTCGGCGCCGTGGCTATTCACCAGGGCCACGTTCTCGAGTACCCATATTTGGGTTCCATCACGTTTTCGTACACAGCGCTCCACATTCCTTAATACGGGTTGGCTTAGCACGGTTTGCTCTTTGAGTTGTGAGATGAGCTTCTGCATCTCGGTAGAGTCAATGAAAAGGTCAGCAGCATTGTTCGAGAGGCATTCCGTCCGCGAGGAATAACCCAGCAAAAGGGCGAAGGCGTCGTTGCAGTCCAAGATGCGGCCGTCCAGGGTAGCCCGATACATTCCAGCGAGGCTTCTCTCAAACAAACGGCGGTTTTGCTCCGCACTGGACCGCAACTCCACCGAGTGGCCATCGAAGCGCCGATCCACGTCACAAGACAATATCGCCAAGCCCAACAGGAGCAAAGTCACGGCGGCGATTCCCAGGGTGCTGAGGGACGAGAGGCTGACGGTGTGAGAGAGATCAGGTGTGCGATGTGTCGGTGTAAAAGTGGCGGCCCACATGCCGGTATAGTGCATACCGGAAACAGCAAACCCCATGATCGCGGCACTTCCCAATTTTTTTACAACGACCCCGATCTGCTCGTCGCGAAAATGGAATGCCAGCCATAATGCAGCCAAAGAAAAAGCGATTGCCAGCAGCACGGATATGAAAACGCCGAAAGGATTGAACCGGACTGACGCGGCCATGCGCATGGCTGCCATGCCGACATAGTGCATGGCTGCGATTCCACCCCCCATGACGAGACCGCTCAGCAAGGCGCGGACCGGACTCATTTTCTCCTGGCTTACCACTGCCAGTGCAAGCGCGGAAGCGAGAATCGGGAGCAGGAGTGAAAGCAATACAGTCGGCCAGTGGTAGCTCACCGGGATAGGCAGGTTATAGGCAAGCATGCCCACGAAATGCATCGCCCAGATGCCAATTCCCATGGAGATGGTGCCCCCGGTCAACCAGACCAAGCGGGCCCAGCCATGTGTCGCTGTCACTCGCCCGGCAAGGTCAAGGGCCGCGTAAGACGCAGATATGGCGATCAATACCGACAGACCGACCTGAAGAGAGTCGTAGGAACCGGTCATCACTTCCTCACGAAAGGGGGAGCACGCTCTTTAGGCGACTTCTCCCTCCATCCGCACTAGCCCGCGCGTGACCGCAACCTTGATGGCCTCGGTACGGCCCGCAACATGCAACTTTTCCAAGATGTGGGTCATATGCACCTTGACCGTGGCTTCGCTGATGTCGAACATTACCCCAATCTCCTTGTTGCACTTGCCGATCGAAACGGCTCGCAGTACCTGGGCCTCTCGTTTGGTCAATTCGGGCGTGACAACTCGCTTTGCCAGCTTGGCCCCGACATCAGGCGGAATCCATGATCCACCATTGCCCACGGTGCGAATGCATTCAATCAATTCGGCCTTTGCGCAACATTTGAAGAGATATCCCCGCGCGCCTGCACGAATCGCGCGGTAGATGTCCTCATCTGTTTCGTAGGAAGTAAGAATAACGAGACATGCGTCCGGCAGCACGCTTCGAATTGCAAGAACGGCATCGATGCCATCCATTTTCGGCATCCTTAGATCGAGAAGCGCGATATCGGGTGGGGCGGCAAGGAAGCAATCTACGGCTTGACACCCATTGTTAGCTTCGGCAACGACATTCATGCCGATTTGACGGTCGATGACAGCCTTAAGTCCTTCGCGCACGATCGGATGGTCATCAGCGATCAAGATGGCGAGAGGTTGAGTATCGGTCATAACACGCTCCATGGGGGTTCAGCTTTAGATCCATGTTGACATACTTGTAATGCGGCGGCGTCGAACGACGGCGTGGCCTTCACAGTCATCTGCAGTTGTTATTTGTAGCCGGCATGTTAATCAGAGTGTTGCGGAATTGTCCTCGGCGCCCGCCTCCCGAAGACGCATACGGAAAGTGGCGAACCAACTTGGGATATTCGGACTCGCTACATCTGCGCGAATGCAGATGCCAAGCACGAAAACGATACTTTGTTGTTCCTTTCGATAATCGGAGAGCTGTGTGAACAGCATTGAGCAGCACGCCGTCGTCGAATGGCTTGCAGGAAAGCGACCGCTCCTGATTGCGCAGCCTGGTATCGTATCTCCGGTTCGTCGCTCGCCGAAACAAATAGTACCGGCATTCGGTTGGGTTCTGCTGCCAGGCGGCGCTCCAACTGAAATCCGCTCATCCCTGGCAGCCCAATGTCCAGAATGATGCAAGCGATCCCATCATGATTGCCGCCGTCCAGGTAGTCCTCAGGCGAAGTGAAACCTTCGCTCCGGAGTCCGGCGGACTTGAGGAGCCTTTCGAGCGACCTCCGCATCCATCGGTCGTCATCCACGATCGCTATTCTTGCGGTCTCAGCCATGGCTTCCTTCCTTGCGCTTGACCCCGCCTGGGTCGCTAATATCTGACCTGTGATGGACCGGGATGGGGTTCACCCATTTGTTCGCCACCAGGTAGCAGAGTCATTTTGGCTCAGCTGCCTTGTATACATGGAGGGTAGCTGGGGAACTGGGGTTGTCTATTGGACTTTGGTCCCTTAGAACGGGGACCAACTGGAGCGGCGGAATGGCCTCATATGTCGTATCTGCAGGAATCGCGTCTCCCCGCGAAATCCGAGAATCATTGCGTAACGGCTAAAACGGCAGCGTTGCTTGTAATGGACAGACTGGGCAGTGATGTTGGTTGTTTCTGTACTGCTGACTGTCATTGCTGTGGCCCAGCCCGCTACTGCCTATTGTCGCAGCAGCAGTGTTTGACGATGTCCAGATAACGGAACTGGTGAGATCCGTCGTGTTGCCATTCTGCAGCACTCCAACTGCCGTAAATTGTTGCGTGGCTCCCGAGGCGATTGACGCAATGGAGGGAGTGACTGAGATTTAGGATAGGTTCGCGACCACAACGTTTACGGTGGTGGAGCCGCTCATCCCATTCTTCATGCCCCGTCATCCAGCGAAGCGATCGGGTGCCTCGAGTCAATGTTGGGAACTCGGAAGCCATTAGAAGCGATCCAGCAAGGAGAAGACATCAGGGCTCGGGTTGCCGATGCGTGTAAACGTGCTAATGCTGTTTACTTTGCCGCACACAATTGGTCTGTAGTCTTCCAGCCGGATGCACGTTTTCGCGCTTACAGGAGGAACTCAAGATTTACGGATATGTGCGAGTGAGTGCGGATCGCCATGTAGAGGAGGGCGAGACGCCATCAACAAATAGCGATCGAACGTATGCGCAAAATCCGTAATTGTGGCAAATCTCTAAGAGCGCTCGCAGAAAAACTTCAGGCGGAGGGCTTGGCGATCAGCCATGCCGGAATTAAGAAAATCTTAGAGGGCCCATCAATGAGAACGGGAAACGTATACAACACCTTCATCGCTCATTGGGTTCGCACCTCGAAACCGGCTAAGAATAATTTTGAATGCTTCATGTATGCAGTCAAGGGATTAAGGAAATCCGGTTTTCTTCTCTGACTTGCATTGATTTCGAAAGAAGCTAGGTCGATATTGCGGGCTCGGGGAAGGCGAGTCAGAGCTAGAATCCGCTCTGGTGAGTGATCGTTCCGATGGGACCATACGCTATACGGCAAACTCACGGGCAGCACTCACGCAGAGGACGAGTATCTTGCAGCTTTGGCTAAAAAGACATCAACACGCTGCCGCCCGCAACAGTGAGGTTTTTGCGATGATTGAGAACTTCGGAATGACTAGTTGATCCCATTGGTCGGGGCGCAAGCGACTCAAACCTCGGACTTCTGCTCTCAAATTAAATAAGTACCTAAGTCTAAATGATTTAGCGGGAGTGGTCGGCACCCATAAGGCCCGCAAAAGAGCACTCGGAACGCTTAATGTGGGGCGAAAGTGGGTTGCTATTCCCGGTTTCGGCTGCCCGATATGCACTATTTTAGGTGCGATTTCGCGCTTCTTCGCTGGTCCATCCTCAGCCGAGTTTGCAGCGACAGTTCATTATGTCCAGGAGTCGTCGACTCGCAAGTGACTCCAGAAAGCGGAGACCTCCAATCAGCTTTCTCAGGTCGTGAAAAATCGTGTTGGACTGCGGCAGATGAAGTTCCTCGAAAGTCCGAATTTCGGTAACTTGCCGACGCAACGAACGTCGAGCAGCGAACTTACTCAAATCCCCGTTTTTCGGGAACGCGGCGCAGGGACTGGAGGCCAACTGTCCGGATAACCGACTTGAACGAAGCCGAAGAGCGGCGGACGCATGCGCGTGTGTTGAGCCAGCCTTGTAGACGGTGAGCTAAGTTGTGTCGCAGAGAGAGGAGGTATCTCTGTGACACATTTGCGGCAGATCATGCTGGAGGAACTGGAGCGTCGTAACTACGCTCCGGGAACCATTCGCAGTTACATTCACGTGGTTGAGCAGTTCTCTCAACACTTTCATCGGGCTCCGGATCAGTTGGGTCTGGAGCACATCCGCCAGTACCAGTCAGCACTGCTGCGACAGAAGAAGCTGGCGGCCAGCACAGTAGGGCAACATCTCGCGGCCCTTCGCTTCTTCTATATCCAGGTGTTGAAGCGAGGTTGGAGTGCAGCTGAGACGCCGTATCCGAGACCAGACTTGCGCCTGCCGCAAGTGCTCAGCCAGGGAGAAGTCGCCCGCCTGATCGATGTGTCCCGAACGCCCTTTCAGCGCGCCGTGCTGATGACCCTCTACGCGACCGGCGGCCGCCGCGCAGAGGTGGCGACGCTGAAGGTCAGCGACATCGACAGCCAGCGGATGGTCATTCGTATCCGGGGCGGCAAGGGACGCAAGGACCGCGACGTCATGCTCAGCCCCAGGCTGCTCCATGCCTTGCGCGAGTACTGGCTCTCCAGGCGGCCCCACCTCTACCTGTTCCCGAGCAGCAGTGGCCATCGCGGCGTGGAACAGCCCATCTCGGATAAGACGATCTGGAACGTGTGCAGAAGCGCGGCTCGCCGCGCTGGCCTCGAGCACAAGCGGATTCATCCACACACGCTGCGTCACTGCTTTGCGACGCATCTGCTTGAAGCAGGTGCTGACCTGCGCACGATCCAGATGCTGCTCGGCCATCGTGACCTGGAAGAGACCACGATTTATTTACATCTCTCGCATCGACATCTCAGCGCAACGGCGAGTCCGCTCGATTCGCTCACCCTAACAGCAACTGGAGAACAGATACGCAGCGAATAGACCAGCCGCCGCTGGAGCTGGTCGATATCGTCCGCTGTGCTGGTCCAAGTTTTCTGGAACGCAGTCGCCGTTGGATCACCTGGCAACATCAGAAGGTCCTGCTGGCGATCACACGCTGTCGCACCGCCGCACTCGGCGGCCATCGCGATCGATGTTCTGACTGCGGATACACGGCCATCTCCTATAACTCGTGTCGCAACCGGCACTGTCCGCGATGCCAGGCGAACGCACGCCTGCGCTGGCTCGAGCAGCGCCAGCGGGAGTTGCTGCCTATTCGCTACGTGCATATCGTCTTCACGCTGCCGCGCGAAGTGGCTCCGCTCGCATTACAGAACAAGCGCGTGATCTACAACCTGCTCTTTCAAGCTAGTGCCGCAACACTGCTTGAGATCGCTGGCGACCCGCGTCACCTTGGCGCCGAGATCGGCTTCTTCAGCGTGCTCCATACCTGGAACCAGCGCTTGCAGCATCATCCTCATGTCCACTGCGTTGCCGCCGCTGGCGGCCTTGCGCCTGACCATACCCGGTGGATCTCTTCACGACACTCCTTCTTCCTGCCGGTGAAGGTGCTCAGCCGTGTCTTCCGCGGCAAGTTCGTTGCTGGACTGCAGTCTGCTTTCCACCAAGGCAAGCTCGAGTTCTACGGCAACCTCGCACCACTTACTGAGCCCCGGATCTTCGCTGCATGGCTCCGATTATTGTTCCGTCATGACTGGACCGTCTATGCGAAACCACCCTTC
>DASYBJ010000072.1:0-9032 GCA_036500845.1 Acidobacteriaceae bacterium | reverse complement strand
TGACCGCGCGGAGCTACGGAAACCCTGTTGCGTCGCTGTTAGTGTGTACTTCCCCGGCTGTACAGCAACGAAATCGTACTGACCACCCGCCGAGGTGGTGGCAGTTCGAATGTCGTTCGTCATTTGGTTGCGGACTTCGACTGTCGCCCCGGGCACCACTGCTCCCGATGGATCTTTGACGGTGCCGACCACCGACCCTGCCTCAAACTGCGCCCACGAAGCCACTGAACCGAGAACAGCAAAAACTGCAAAGGCACAGATCTTTTTAATCATTTTTCCTCACTACTTTGAAATCGGCGGCAATCTTATTCATCGGTTTACATGTATGTCAAGGCAAAAATAATCATTGTCTCAGAAACTGATATACCACTCCTGCAAAGAGCCTTCCGTCTTTTGAGATGGTGCTAAGGCCTTCCCCTTCCGCAAAGATCTCGTTTTGGTCGCTCCTTATCGGGGTTTTAAACGAAACAGAGGGTAACGAATTGTATGGCTACGGACGTGGCTTGACCGTCCAGTCCTTCGTGATTTGTTGTGCGGCTTAAGAATGAAATGAGGAGGGTGGAGGGAGTTTCTTTAACACTCTGAGATTACAAGTTCGCCGGAACCGCTACCAGATCGGTATACAACACCAAGAGATCTTCCACAGGGTAGCCGCGAAATCGCTGAGCGAGAGGGATCCGCGCTAGTTCCGAGGGATCACCCTGCTGGTTGGTTTCGTCAACCATCTGAAAGCCGCTTTCGCTGAACGCTCGTCGATAATCGCTTACGCGCAGCCGGTTCAAAGGAATAATCGGATTGTTCAGATAGCGCCATTGCCGATCCGAGAAACGCAAAAAATTAAAGAAGGTAATCCGGCTGTCAAAGCTGGCGTACTGATCCCTCAAATCGATCGAGTGGCTCATCACCGAATCCGGCGACGCGATTCTCCTGAATTCCCGCAGAGTTTCGGATAACTGCTCCGGTGAGAGATATTCGAAGACGACATTCGAGACGATCAGGTTGACCGATTGTCCTGGCAACCCGCTTTGGCCAGCATTGCCTAGGCGGTAGTGAATGCCTAATGAGTCGAGGAGTTCTGCTGGCTCCGGACTTTGCGGGCTCTCGCATCGTCTCAACACCTCTCGCAGGAATTCTAACCGCGCGGGCTCAGGGGTAATGTGATCTTGCAGCTTCTGTTTTTGCTCAAGTTCGAGGAATCGACGGATCGTGAGCTTCAGGCGATCGAGCTTCAGATGTGGCACGATATCCCAGGTCCAGATTTCCTGGGCGCCACAGAGAAAGAGGCCGACGGGCACTACGGGGAACCAGCCTGTGCCCAGCTCGAAAACAGAAAAAGCATTCTGTGCGGCCGGGCTGTACCGCTGGAGGCGCTCTAGATATTTCTGGCAATTCCGCAATCCGTCGTTGAACACTTCATCCGTCAATTCCAGGGAATGCGTCACACGATCCTGGAGCAACTCATTCCAATAATGCGGATTGGGCAAAGCGGCTATGCCCCGTTGCACAATTGCTTTCACAAGCCAAGAAGTCATCTGATCCGACACTCTCCGAATCCCGGCGCCAGCAAGGAATCATTGTCTACGTTCTCAGTGTCTTGGCAACAAGTTCCACCAGCAAGCACTCGGCCGCGGACCGACGATACTATCAATTGCGTTCTCACCCAGGAGACCAGTCCTACAGCAATGATCGACACGAGGTTGATGGGATAGGGCTGTTAACATCGCCCCCTCCCGCTGGCAGCGCGTGGTTTGCCTCGCCCCGCAGTATATCTACTTGTTGTTAAGAAAGGATGGGTTCTGTTATTCCGAAGCGTCCACGAGATTCAGAACAGACACCGGCAACTCGCGACGCTTCTCCAGCTCGTGACGGATCGTCAACAGTTTTAGTCCGCGCTCGTGCGAAACTCGGAGCAAAAAGCAGATCCCTCGACTGCGCTCGGGATGACAGGTGGCCGAGACGACCCAGTTTCGGCAAGGGGCTGAGCACCGGGAAAGGGATGGTTGGGACCGGCGTCAAATGAAAGGTGGAGAGCCCACCACGGTGTGCGTCAAGATCAGGATTTCCCAGCTTGGTGAAGAGCTCGCCAAGCTGGGGCCCCATCAATTTATCGCACTTTTGCTTGCCACCAGCAAGGCAGCTATGACTTCTTGCCGACGCCGAACTGGTCACCATTGCGAACGGGCTTGCCGTCGTTGAAATCAATCTCCAGCACCTTTTCGCTCTGGACCTGCTGGCCGTGCTCATCGCGCAAGGTGCAGACGATTTTCTTGGTTTTGGCATCGATCACGTCGCCGCTCGAGGGAATCGCGTAGCGGCCATCGATGGTAAAGGTGATCCATCCGGGCATATCGGAGGTTTTGATATTGACGACCTGCTTCGGCGGCATCACAGTCGTGTCGTAGACATGAATGTAGTTGTTGGGTCCATCCGCGAGCCACAATTCCTTTTCATCGGGTGTCAGGGCGATTCCATGACTGGGGCAGCCGTGCCGTTTGACCGGGCCGTTTTTGAATCCATCCACATTGACGGTGTAGAGCTTCTTACCGGTCTTCACGTCGCCTATCTCAAAACCTAGCAGGCCGTTCACGTTCACATAGCATAAGGTGTTGCTTCCGTTGACGGTGAAGGGACGAATCACATTTTGGAAGGGCCCGATTTTCTGTTCGACCTTGTCGGTCTTGGGATCGGCTACCAGCATGTAGTTGTAATGCAGGCCAGCCAGATAGACCCGGCTGCCGTCCGCGGCATAGATGGTATTGTGCGAGCCGGAATTTGTCACAATCTTGGTGATGATATCGCCAGTCTTCGCGTTCACGACATTCCAAAATGGGCCTTCGAGCGACGGCACGAACAAGGTCTTGCCGTCGGGCGAGATGGCGAGGCGGTCGGCGCCGCCCACGAATGGCTTATCCCAAACCATCTTGTCGGTATTGAGATCGATGGCTGCCAGCCGGTTCACTGTCGTGACGTAGAGCCGTGCGCTTGCCGCGTCGGCTGCAATGCCCTTCACATTCTCCGCCTGCTTACCGGGTTCGACGGTCCAGGTCGGGATCCTTTTGACGAATTTGTATCCGTGATCCATATCGAAGACAAGGACACCAATGCCGCCGTACTGCAGGTAATTTCGAATTCCGGGAACGGCGGCATAGAGGAGGTGACGCTCTTTGGCGACCGCCTGGCCGCCTGTCAACATGGAAGCGATCAAGAAAGCGAAGAGGCAACGCATGCGCGTTAGAGAGCTGCGGGCACCAAGGATTGAATAGGGCAAGTTAATCATCTCCTGAAGTTGAACTGTAAATTCTCTCCGGAATGCAGCTACCAATATAGCTTCGCGGCGAGTTGGATTTCTCTCGACGTCCGTTGGAAGAGTACCGGCGCGCCCGCTGAGCTGATAATTCCTGCGGCTGTGTTCCCGATCGAGGCATTTGGATTATTGAACTGGGGCGTGTTGAAGATATTGAACGTCTCACCGCGGAATTGAATGCGCCGGCTGCCGTCGGCCGAGAAGGCCACGTCTTTAAAGAGCGAGACGTCAAACTGTTTGGTGCCGGGTCCGAAGAGGATATTGCGTCCCGAGTTGCCAAATCCGTGGTTGAAGGCTTGATAGTTCCCGGGCGAGACAAAAGCACCGATATCGAACCATTGTTTGACAGTGGGGTTGCTCAACTTGCCGGAACGGATGCGGTTCGGCCACTGCACGGCACTGCCAGCATTCAGCAAGCTGGTCGCCATGACCGGAGTGAACGGGGAGCCGGTCTGAAATGTATCGATACTATTGAGCTGCCACCCGCCGACGAGCGCTTGGGTGACGCCGTGAGCATCGCTTGCGAACTTTTTCCCTTTGCCAAACGGCAACATATAAGACCAGCTCAGCACGACACTCTGGCGCGTATCGAAATCTGAATTGCCCCTGAAAGCGCGCAGATTGTAGGAATTCTGCGGAACGACCAGATTTCCCTGGCCGCTGGAGTTATCGATGCTGTGGCCCCAGGTCCACGCGCCCTGAAAGTCCAGTCCGGAAGAGAGCCGATTCAGGTAGGTAACCTGGAGCGAGTTGAAAACGGAGTTGGCGCACACGCAATTATAGGAACCGTCGGCCAGGTTTGGATAAGGCCTGCGGGACGCCACTGCCCCGGGACCAGGAATTGCCTGATTCATGTTGTAGGTCAGCAGGACGTGAGCGCCGGTCTGGCCAACGTAGGCGATCGAAAGAACGTCGCGACTGCCAAGTTGTCTTTGAAAATTGAGGTTCCATTCATTGGCTGAGGGGTTCGGGTATCTTCGGGAGAAGACATTGAAGGAAGAGCCGGCAATCGGGAAGAGGGTTGGGCGCGCGGCCGGAAAGCCCGACGAGATGGGTGGGGCCGCAGCAAATCCCGCCGCACCGGAACTGTTGGTTTGGATAATGGAGCCGTTGTAGGGGGCGTTCTTCACTTGCGGGTTGGAGGTATTGGTTTCAAACGCGTAGAAGATGCCACCTCCGCCGCGAATCACGGTTTTTGGATCGAGGCTATAGGCAAAGCCAAAGCGCGGGCCCCAATTGGTGTAGCGGCCCCGGGTGATGGTGGTTCCATAGTAAGGCGGAGTACCTACCAGAACCAAGGTTCCGCCATTCTCAGGGACAAATCCCGAAAGCCGGTTATGACGCTCTCCCCAGGGCGTTACCAGATCATTGCGGAGCCCTATGTTCAGCGTCAACTTCGGAGTTAAGCGCCAATTGTCTTGGATATAGACACTCGGCTGAAAACGTAACATGCTAAAAAACTTGGTGAAGTCGAGCTCAGAGCTGATGGGATGACCGTATAAGAAGTCCGCCAAACCATAACCGGTATAGATACCGCTGAAATTGAAGTTTCCGACAGGATAGCCAGGGGAGTAAAACGCAAATCGCAAGCTACGCCAGTTGAATCCCGCCTTTAGCTCATGAGTGCCCTTGACCCAACTGACGGCCTGCGCGAACTCCCAGTTATTGTTGACTTTTTGCAGGCTGCCGCTGCCATCACCCAAACCTACGTTGGATGAAATGACGAAGTTGGTCAGACCGTTCGCGCCGCCGGCATTCGCATTCGGGATGCCAAGCTGTTCGGCCAAGTTTCCCTTGCTCGTGTCCGTGTCAATGATCTGCTCTATGAGCCGGGAGTAGCCAAGCCGCGCCTCGTAATACAAGTTTGAACCGATGGAGCGACCATAACCCAGTACAACTTGCTTTGCCGGGATGGGCGTTAGGCCGGGACGTGAGGGCCCGCCTCCGACGGCCGGGGGCGGCAGGTAACCGGGAGTGACGGTCTCAGGATTCTCCTGACTGTAACGGCCGAAAATCGACGCACGATCGGTGCGGTAATCCACACGGATATCACCCTGATCGATGGTGTTTACGACTGCCCCGTTGAAGAGGTAGTTATTCGCGACGGCCGGGTTGCTCGGATTGATGTTCGGCAACGGAAAGAGTGCCATGAGATTTGCGGAAGTCGGATCGATGTGCTGCACCTGATTGTTCGGAAGCCAAGTGGCGGTGCCGGGGATATGCAGACAGCCTGACGACGCAGGCTTAATGGCACAATTCGTGTTTGGAGGGATCAAGGCGGCGAAATTTCCGGTACGAAAGGCGGCGAGAGGTACAGTGCTGACATAGGTCTGAGCCTGACTGGTGCGCTTTCCCTCATAGTCGGCGAAGAAGAAAAGCTTGTCTTTGCCATTGAACAAGTGAGGAATGATCACAGGCCCACCCACATTCGCGCCAAACTGGTTCAAGTGAAAGGGCGGAATCGGCTTGGTAGGAGAATCGAAATAGTTCTTGGCATCGAAGTCGGAGTTACGAAGAAACTCATAGAAGACACCGTGAAAGTTATTGGTACCAGAGCGGAAGGTGAGATTGATCATCGTCGGATTGCCGCCATAGGAAGCAGGCGCACTGCTGGTCTGCACCTTGAACTCCTGGATGGAGTCGACGGGAGGGAAAAAGAAGAGATCACTGGCATCGTTCTCGGTACTCAAGATCCCGTCGAACATATAGACCGTATCTTCGGCGGGATTTCCGTTGATTACCGCGCCATTTGTTCCACGGCCGCTGGTGTAGCCTTGCTGGATCGAGTTGGAGGCGTTCCCGGCATGATTGTTGACGCCGGGAGCTAATTGCAACAGCTGGGTAAAGTTACGCGAGTTGAGGGGCAGGTCCACAACCTGCTGGCTCGTACGGACGTTGCCCACTTCCGAAGACGCGGTATCCAGAGTTTCGACGCTGCCGCTCACCGTCACGCTTTGGGTCGCCGCCCCGACCTTCAGTGCAACGTTTAATTCCAACCGCTGGCCAACGGCAAGGGACAAGGTCTGCGTCTGCTGCTCGAAGCCCTGCTGCTTGACGGTGAGCGAATAACTCCCCGGTTGCACAGCGACGAAATCGAACTGGCCGCTTGCATTCGTCGTGGCCTGGCGGGCGACGTTCGTTGCCGAGTTCGTAAGGCCTACCACGGCGTTCGGGATCAGCGATCCGGAGGGGTCTGTAACCACACCCACGATCGATCCGGCCTCAAACTGCGCCACAGCCGTCAGGGAAATGGAGAACGCCAACACGAACAGAACCGACAGTCTCAACATGATCCCAATTCTCCTTCAAAGACAGCGGGGCAAAGACAGCGGAGCGACTTCGCGGGTAACTTAGCCAGCTTCGCAGACTGACCTTCCAAGACGCGGAGGATCGTATGTTTTTGATAACGGGACTGTCAAGGACAAAATGGAAGACAGTAACTCAAAACTGGAATGCTACAGGTAGATGTATTGAACGCTCCAATAATTCAACAGGCCATCGAAAATCAGTGGATAACGTTCTAAAAAGGAGCCTCTCCGAAGCTGGAGATCCAAGCTAGGTTTGACGAAGTAGCAAACGGACGTTGAAGCCCCTAGCTAGAATTTCAGTTATTAGGATCTTTGAGATTTTGGCTTTTTTGGCTTCGCAAGAGTGATTGCAGAGACAGAAATCTGGGTGTACCTCTTAGACGACGAAGACGCCTTGGCCGCTCCCACATCATGGTCTGCGGGCGTACAATCGCTCTGGCTTGACACGTCCCCAGCCAATCCATAGATTTGGTATTCCCTGTATTTGGAACAAGATCCCATTATCTGGAACGGATACTGCCGCCGGCGGTGCAGCGAAGATGACCGCTGGCCATAACCAAAGCTTGAGCCAAAGGGCGAACTAGACCAATGAAGACAATCTGGGAGCAGGGCTATTACGTTTGGGGGCAAGGCTTGGCCATTTCCGCCGTCGTGGCTGCCATCCCAACCGTCGTGTTGCTTTATCTCTTGGCTGTGAAGCGCAAGCCGGCTTGGATCGCGGCTCTCGTCGGGCTAGCGATGACGCTGATCGTTGCCGTTGCCGGCTATCGAATGCCAATCTCCTTAGCTGCCAGCTCGGCCGCCTACGGCGCAGCTTTCGGACTGTTTCCCATTTGCTGGATCGTCTTCTGGGCAATCGTCCTTTATAACGTAACGGTTCACACCGGCAAATTCGCGATAATTAAGGACTCGATCGGCTCGCTAACGTCCGATATGCGGCTCCAAGCGTTGATCATTGCCTTCGTCTTCGGGGCGTTCATCGAAGGCGTCTCCGGATTCGGGACTCCGATTGCCGTGGCCGGAGCAATGATGGTGGGTTTAGGCTTTTCGCCGTATTATGCCGCTGCTCTCTGCTTGCTAGCCAATACGGCGCCTGTCGCTTTTGGCTCAATCGGCCTCCCCGTGATCACGCTTGCTGGTGTTACCGGGCTTCCGCTCGATCGGTTGAGTGGGATGGTCGGCCAGCTGTGCGCACCGATATCGCTGATCCTTCCTGCCTACTTAATCGTCGCCATGGGGAGCTTCGGCTCAGCTCTGGAAATCTGGCCGGCACTCCTGGTGTCGGGCAGCGTCTTTGCCGCTGTTCAGTACTTCGTCTCCAATTTTGTGGGCGTGCAGCTTACGGTAATTCTGAGTTCGATGGCGGCGATGTGCGCTTTGATTCTGCTGCTGCGCGTCTGGCAGCCGAAGGCCAGCACCGCGAAAAAGCGTAGCGGTCCCGATCCATTTGCCGTTACAGCCGATCCTGCGGCACCTGCTCATGCGCCGAAGTACACATTCGGGCAGGCGATCCTTGGCTGGATGCCTTATATCTTCCTGGTCGTTCTGGTTCTCCTGTGGAGTTATAAGCCCCTGGTGGCGATTCTCAACGTAGCCACCTTCCCAATCCAATGGCCCGCACTGCACAACCTAATCCTCCGCGTACCTCCAGCGGTGGCGAAGTCCTCGCCCTATCCGGCGGTCTTCAATCTGAATCTGCTTTCCGCTTCCGGGACGGCCTGCATGTTTGCAACGTTCCTTTCCGCGATCTTCTTGAAGATGTCGTTGCGCCACTTTGGAAAAGTCGTCATGGCGACGTCGCGCCAATTGAAATTCCCTATCCTCACGGTTGCCACGGTTCTTTCGCTGGCGTTCGTGATGAACTACAGCGGAGCCACGGGAACCCTCGGTCTGGCATTTGCCGGGACAGGCAAAGTCTTCCCATTCTTCAGTCCTTTCCTGGGATGGCTTGGGGTGTTCTTGACCGGATCAGATACCTCGGCCAATGCCCTGTTCGGGAGCCTGCAAGTGGTGACTGCCAGGCGGCTTGGACTAAGCCCGATTTTGATTGCAGCCTCGAATTCGGCCGGCGGTGTGATGGGAAAAATGATCAGTCTGCAATCGATCGCAGTCGCTGCGGCGGCAACGGGAATCACCGTCCAGCAGCAATCGCAATTGCTGCGTTTCACGCTCAAGCACAGCATCTTTCTCGCGACGCTGATTGGTTTCGAAGTACTCGCCTATGCCTACCTGTTCCACATCGTGTAGAAGGAAACAGGCGGAGGAGAATTTACCCGCCTTCCGCGTCGCGATCAGAAGCAGACCAGCAAATCGAAGCGGAAGGCTTGCGACTCCGGCATATACCGATAGAATCCGCTTTAGCTGGTTGAGGATGCGAGATGAAGATTCTTCCAAACGAAATTAGAAGCTGCCGCAAGGGG
>DASYBJ010000071.1:0-4567 GCA_036500845.1 Acidobacteriaceae bacterium | reverse complement strand
TTGGGCTGTATCTGGGAGGCATCAGAGAACTCGCTGCCAAGCGCACCAAGAAGTCAGGCAGTATGTTTTTGGAAGACAGACCCGGCTCTGGACGCGCCCAATTTCTACACTTATGCGCGTCCCGGTGCGGCGATCACTCTCGAAAACCAAGCTGAATTCACGCCTCCCGCGTCTTCGTGGTCTCTATCCAGCGCTATGCGGCCTACCAGCAGAGGAGAGATTCATCTGACCGGTCCGAATGCGGACGATCCGCTGCAGATAGAGGCGAACTACCTCTCCGATCCAGGAGACATAAAAAATATGATCCTTGGGACAGAACGAGCCCGCGAGATTGCGAACTCCGCTGCTTTTCGGCCCTACGTAAAGCGCGAGGTTGCCCCAGGAAACCTCAATGAAGCGGATATGGAGCGCTTCATTCGGAATGGTCTTGTGACCTTCTGGCATCAATCTTCAACGGCGAAGATGGGACGCGACTCCATGTCGGTTGTGGATGGCAAGCTCAAGGTATATGGGATCGAAGGTCTTCGTATCGCGGACGCTTCCATCCTGCCTCATGTGACGACAGGGAACACAATGGCGCCTTGCGTAGTCATCGGCGAGCGTGCAGCAGAGATTCTGAAGGCTGCTCATGGAATGTAAGTGCACCGATTCAACCGATCTAATCACGACCAAATCCAACAAGGAGCTTTGATAAATTATGAAGTCGACTACCAAATCATCTGTAAACAACACCGCAAACGTTCGGGAAAAACCCAAAACCGTCAAGATCGGTCGATTCGAAGTCAACAGGCGTGGCTGCCCCGCGTGAACATTTCGACTCGGCAGCACACCGTCGTCACATCGCACGGATCCCTCGCGGTCGAGGAGAGTGGTCAAGGAGGCGTACCAGTGCTCCTGATCCACGGCAATTCGTCCTGCCGTGGCGTTTTCCGCCATCAACTGCGAGGACTGCTCACGGAAAATCATCGCCTTATCGCATTCGACCTGCCAGGCCACGGCCAGTCCAGCAATGCTCCTGATCCCGTGAGGAGCTACACCTTACCCGGTTTGGCAGATGCCGCCGTTGAGCTGCTCGAAAAGCTAGGCCTGAACGAGGCCATCGTGTTCGGTTGGTCGTTAGGCGGCCATATCGGCATCGAGATGATTCCACGCTTCGCGGGGATGCGGGGTCTGATGATTACCGGCACCCCACCCGTCGGTCGCAACAATATGGCGCAAGGCTTCAACTCCTCTCCCAGCAAGGAAGTGGCAGGTAAGCAGGAGCTCTCCGAGGCTGACATCGAAGCCTTTGTCCAGGCGATCTTCGGCGAGTCAGCCGAGGCGTTTCTTCATGATGCCGTGGCGCGCGCGGACGGCCGTTTCCGAAAGAGACTCTTCGAGGCCGCACGTGCCGGAGAAGGAGTTGATCAGCGCCTGGTAGTGGAAAGCAGTCCGGTCCCTCTCGCTGCCGTAAATGGTGGCGCGGATCGCATCGTCAATCTCGACTACTTTGATACCGTCGCCTATGCCAATTTGTGGGAAGGGCGTTGCCATCGTTTGGATGGACTGGGTCACTCGCCGTTCTGGGAAGCACCGGGCGACTTCAATCCTGTTCTTGAACGTTTCGTGGGCGACGTCGAAACCAGCCGCGCGACGACTCGAACGTAGTGAGGTGTCCATGGACTGTCGCATACTGAGAGGGTTCGTGTATGAGAGTTTTTGGTTCGGAGGCTGGGTTTTATCAGTAACCGGGAAGACCATCCCCGGCACCTCGTCCCTTCAGCACCTCGAAGAAAATATCAAGGCAGCAGACATCGCACTATCTGACCAGGAATGGGTCGAGACCGAAGCCGAAGCCAGTTAAGCTCTTGTTTTGGAAGGCGTCACCTCAAGCAGCGGAAATTTAACAGGGACGTTATTGAATGGGAGAATCTCAAATGTCGACCAAAGGATATCTGCTCGGTAGTGCGCCACATGAGCTGCAGCGCCTAATTCTACAAGATCGGATGACTCTTAGGCCTATCACTGAGCGTCTGCTTCGCCAGGCGGGACTTAAGGAAGGCATGCGGGTTCTCGATCTCGGGTGTGGGACCGGTGGCGTTTCCCTGCTTGCGGCGGAGATAGTGGGCCCGTCTGGATCCGTGGTTGGTATTGATCAGTCCCCGGATGCCATAGCCATGGCAGAAGAGTGCGCCCGTAAAAGCGGGTTTCAACAATCCGATTTCCGTGTGAGTTCTGTCGAGGCGTTTTCTTCCGTCGAACCATTTGATATAGTGATTGGCCGATATGTACTGATTTATCAGCCTTCACCAGTCGCCTTCATCCGCGCGGCGAGTCGGCAGGTACGACCTGGTGGAGTCGTCGCTTTTCATGAAATTGCTCTACATCGTGGACATCACTCTCTTCCATCGTACCCAGCCTGGGAAATGATGGCTAAATGTCTCAACCTCGCCTTCAGTATCGGCGCACCAAGTTGGGACGCCGCAGGGCGGCTCGTGGAGCACTTCCAGAATGCAGGTCTTGCATGCCCCAATCTATTCGCAGAGATGCCCGTAGGTGGGAGCCAGGACTCTCCTCTATACGGTTGGTTGGCAGGAACTGTTCGTAGTCTCATGCCAAAGCTCCTCGAGCATGGCGGGGTCACGGAGGAGGAAGTATCGATAGACACTCTTGAGGAGAGGATGCGATCAGGAGCGGTCGAGGTGCAGGCTCAAGTTGATGTCGCGCCGCAGGTGTGCGCCTGGGTAAGGACCTCGCCGTGAACGGCTCCCGATGGCGGAAGCACAGATGACAGGCACCACGAGATCGTCAATAGTAGACACTCTTTTAAGCGTGTTGCCTCATCATTAAGGTGGATTTGTTAACAGGCACTGTGATGGCAGCACATTTTTGGACGGTAAACTGACTAATCTTTGATTGTCTTCGACCATGAAGATGAAAAGTACGAGGGCTTTCTTGGTGCGCAACTCCTGTAAATCATATTGTCGTTGTGGCTGGCTATTTCACGTCTTGGCTTTGATTTACGTAACCGGCATTCTGTTGACAAATGAGTCCAGTGCCAAAACAGTGAGCTCTGAAGAAGAGGCCGTTCTCGCTCCTATTCGAGCACTTTTCGACGGTATTACAAAACACGATAAGGCTGCCATGCTCGATCAATTACTGCCAGATGGAGGTGCAACGATTATCAGGAATGGCCAGATCATTCAATTTCGTCTTGGAGCGTTGGTCGATAGACTTCCTCCCGGAAATGTTCGGGTCGAGGAACACATTTACGATCCGCTGATTCGAATCGACAATGACATTGCCTTGGTCTGGGCACCGTATAAAGTGCTCCTCGCCGGGAAAGTGGACCACTGCGGTACGGATGTAGTGAATCTTGTTCGTAAGAAGAATCGCTGGTTTATCGCCGGTATCGCGGATAACAGTCGAAAATATTGCCAACAATACTGACGAGCCTACTTCCGTCGTCCTGTGCGCGTGTTCTAAGTGCTCTTCTCGTTTGTCGCTTACGAATCGTGGGCACTTGATCAATAGTGGAATTATGGGTGAAACATCTGAAAAAGGAATTGCGGTCGTTACTGGAGCTTCGTCCGGTATCGGAATGGTATATGCCGACCGACTCGCCAAGCGGGGATACGATCTTGTTCTCATCGCCCAGCGCGGAGACAAGCTTGATGTCGAATCTCAACACCTGCGAGAGGAATGTGGGGTGACGTTGAAACGATTGTCGCGGATCTCCCGTGCTAGCGGCTTGAGCATCGCTTCGATCGCCGTGTTGATCGCCGCGAGACCAGCCCTTCCTGGATTTAGTGCAGACGGCTGAGATTGCCGATACAAACGTGCTTAGGCAGATCGCGGAGTCGAGTCAAGGTCCAAGCGGCTCAAAAGAAAATCATTTCATATTCCGGGGATAAAACGCCACAGTCGCGTGTCATGACAACAGCGGAGTGACATGCCCCCGAAAAACTCAGCCAGATAAAACTGGGGTTCTCTCGTAAATTGAACGGGAGGACGAAGCATGAAGAAGAGCCGGTACAGCGAAGAGCAGATCATCGGGATTCTGAAACAGCATGAGGCGGGGGTGAAGACAGCGGACCTGTGCCGGGAGCATGGGATTAGCACAGCGACGTTCTGGCCCCCAGCCGAGATTAGTGTAAAAATCCACCATAGCGCTTTTGCGCCGGAGCGGAGTGGCGCCCGACGTCCGGGGTTTACGCTTCCCGGACAAAGGGCAAAACTGCTTGGCTGGACGCCCGAGTAGGCCCTTTTCGGGCGCTGGGACTTCATCGACGGCACAGAACCGCAGACTTGACCGGCTGTAGCCCGAGCCAGATGAAGCGCATCTGGGCAATACATTCCGCCGTTTCCACCGCTCAAGCTGAACGCTATTGCGCTATGGTGGATTTTACACTTATCTCGGCCGGGGGCCATAAACTGGCGTCGGGATTTGACCCTCGGAGAATCGCCGCTTGATCTCACGCATTAGCGCGGCGATGGAGGGACGCTCTGGTGTTAAATAAAATTCGCGGACGCATGCCTGCAACAAGTCCTCTTGTTTGGGACTGAGAACCTTGACATTCGAATCGCG
>DASYBJ010000070.1:0-3563 GCA_036500845.1 Acidobacteriaceae bacterium | reverse complement strand
GCCCGCCGTGCGAATAATTCATTCTTGGCCGCGAGACCGTTTTGCCGTCAAACACCCAAGGTGGAAGCCCGGTGCGCGAATCGCGCCCGCCGGGTTTTGTGCGGGGGGCGCTCAGCAATGAGCGTCCCTACCGCGATCGTTTGCGAACAGGGGTAACACAAGGGAAGCTGCGAAATGACCCAATAAGTCAATCGCGTCTGCTACAGAATTTTCGGCTTGCGATTTGGCCTGGCAATTCTTTGATAGAATCGCGGTCCGAACCGTGTTATCGACCCATGATGATGTCGCAAATTTCCGGTTCTGCCTATTTTGGGAATTCGTGCGTTTGGGAATTCGCGCGCTGGGAATCAAGCGAGGAGGCGGGATCGCAACACGTTACCGCTGTTGTCGGTAGAGTCGAGAGCTGGCGTGGCACAGTCTCGAACGTCGGACAAATGTTCTGGCGCAAACTAAAGTTGATTAGTTCTAAAAGGGCTTGGACCCCCTTAGCGCACCTCTGTATCGAAGACTCCGGTTTCAACTGTTGCGCCATGCTTCATCTGAACGAAAACACGGTAGCGGCCCGCGCTGGGAAAGCCGTACGGGAAGTCGACCGCATTGGAAACCGGCTCCATGGCTGGCATGTTCATGCCAGCCATGCTGTCATCCGAGCCTCCGTTGGCAAGCATCATTGATGCCATGGCAGCAGAACCATCGGGATGAACGTGCGCAAAAACCGTCCCATCGGTTTTCACAAAGGCTGCGTGCCCGGTCATTCCCAGGTAAAGTTGCATATCAGTGGGATCGGCACCCTTTGGGTCAAGCAGGCGGAAGTGCATCGTATAGGCAGTATTTGCGACCGGCGATGGCGGCGCGTCCCACAGCATCGTATAGCCGTCGGGCAAACGGTAGCGGTTACCAAGCAGGCCTTGACTGAGAGGCGCTGGCTCGCCTTCGGCGTCATCTGTAGCGAGCGGAGTTCCGCGCAGGTCTGGCGGCACGTCGAGCTTCGTCAAGAGTGTTTCGGCAAAGCCATTCGCGTGCACGACGTCACCGTACAGCTCGTACCGCCCCGGCGGCATCTTCGGCAGTTGCAAATCAAACTCCGAGCCGGCCAAGACAGGATGAAGGTGAAAAACGGCATCCATCTGGGGTTCGCGAATGGCATAAAGATGCATTATCTTGCCATGGTCGGGAATGAAGTCACGATTGGATGGAGCCAGTGCCTCCTCGCCGTTGTCCGGTATGCCTATCTTCAGCTGCAGCGAATCCCCGCGAAGGACCGGTCTCATCGCAAGAGGGCGGTATAGCTTCATTGAAGCAGCCGCGGCTTCGACGTCCCACCAAAGGTCGGCACGCCAGAGCAGGAATCCGATCAACCCCAGAGTCAAGACAACGGAGAGCGTGGCACCTCTACGTTGAGTGGCAGTGGGGTTTGCGTCCGGAGCTAGCCTGCTCTCGCGGACCGAAGCCCCGACGATACCCGCCAGTCCGGCAACAAGAAACAAGCCGAGCGCAATGAGCAGAATTGCAAGGCCTCGTTGCATCTTCAGGTTTGTAATGGCGGCGGCCGGGACCGGCACCGCCACTGTGTTCTGCCCCATCCTTCCATGTATCCGTAGCTTCACCTCCCAGGAACCCTGAGCCATGAGCCACAGGCTACCAGTGAAGAAGTTCGGATCGTCCTTGGAGCGCACGAGGGTGTCGGACGTGGGAGGATGCTTCGAAGCTTCCCCGGTCATTGGCACGGGAGTTGCGTCGATTCCCTCAACGGGTGTCCCGATCGTGCGCACCTCGACGGCTGCGACTCCTGGAATCACGATGGGAGGACGGATGGTTATGTATACCTTATACGGCCCGGCGTGGAGCTCTTCAAAGATATCCTTACTGCCCACATGTGCGCTCAACTGCGCGGCACTGAACGTGACCAGCAAAAGCAGAAGCCAACTATATCGCGAAGGCCTCACCGCTGCACCCCGCGCATCCAAGTTCCGAGACGACCTCCGAGCCAGATGCCTACCGACGCATACAGCGCTGCGATCAGCAGCCCGGTGACCAGGTGCATTCCATGTTCGGGCATTCGAAAGGCAAGAACGCGAGAGGCCGGAGACGCGTCGTAGGAGAAGTAGCCACCTCCGAAGAAACGGTTCTGGGCCGCCGGACTGAGAAGAAAATCCGCAAAGGGCCACTCCACTGCTACGAAGGCTCCAATTGCAACGAAGCCTGCCACGACGGCAGAGATTGTAGGACGCCAGGAAGCTGTACGTTCTCGTATCAAATCGAGGACCAAACCCGGCACGACAAGCAGTAATGGAAAGTGAGTCGGAACCATGTGGGTGACGGGAAAGTACACCGGTCCCAACCTGGGCTGAGCTGGAAAGAGCGGCAGGATGAGAATCTGCCCGATGACAAAAACCATGTATCCAGAACTCATGATGGTGGCTGCCCAGCGATGTCTCGATGCTGCGGAAAAGAGAGCGAGGAGGATGAATGCGAATTTGGCGACAGCATCATAGGGCGTCAGCGAATGCTGCGCGGTCGGCCGAATTGCCTCGGAGAAGAAGAGCATCTGATCTGCTACAGCGAGCACGCCCAAATAGAGGAGCAGCCGCTGAGCAGGGCGGAACGCGGCGCTCTCCTGAAGAGAGGCTCGATTCAGAGCGGCCAGCAGAAGAAAAAGCGCGCCCAGAGCGATACCTCGTGTCCCCAAGAACAGTAGCGTGTGAGGAGGGCTTATGATCTTAACGTCCAGTCCGTAGGCATTGTGCCACCAGTCGTCGAAGGGAGCGGAAGTCAGCATCGCAATTCCGCCCCAGGCCGCAATGAATGCGCCCAGCGGTCCACGGAGGCCGAGCACACGAACGGAGGTCGAACGGAAAGCAGAGGCGCGCTTGAAGGTGGTTGTGAGGATGAGGTAACCACTCGCGATCCCGGCCAGGATTGCGGACATGTAGATGGTGACATGTGCTGGGTTCCAGAAGCTATCGCGCCCGATCGTGCTGTGCCATGAGATGTCCCAGGCGAAGCCGACCGACGTACAAGTGACAGCTAGCGCGCTGCACCAGAGGTACCAGGGAATAGACGAAGGAGCGCCATGCGTATGCCCTTTCTCGATTGCAGGAGACGTATGTGTCGGGACAGCTGAAACTGTAGCCATGGGAAACGACTCCTTTTTCAGATTGATTCACAGCTAATGAATAATGAAGGAACGGCAAGGTGTAACAAGAACATGCTGAAGCGGCGACGCTGACGCAGACGACAACCGTTGAGACTCTGCGATCGGCAACGGTAAGTGCTGGGCAGGTTCGCGCTTGAGATCCGACCAGACTGCATCGGCTGATTCACGGAAAACGCGCCCCCTTCGCGAAGTCGTGCGTCATCTGTCCGATAAATGCCGGGGCAAAGGCTTTCATGAGGGGGTGTCTCTGCTGGGTATGCCGCGGCGCGTCGGTAGCCTGAATTGCTGTGTACCAGAAGCGATAGCATATATCGAAGTCAGCTCGCGAGTTTTGCGGTATGTGTTTGGCTCGCTTCTCTATTTCGACGCCGGTTGCAGAGGAGAATGTCTTCGGCGACTGTAAGGC
>DASYBJ010000069.1:0-8011 GCA_036500845.1 Acidobacteriaceae bacterium | reverse complement strand
GGTCTACGGCCAGTGGGATATGGGATTGACTCGCAGGCAGCAGTTTGGCGAGCGCGTAAATTTAGCACTGCGCTTTGAAGCCTTCAACGTTTTCAATAACCGAAGCTTGGGAAACCAGGGAAACCTGGACGGAAAAGTTACCGATGGCACATTTGGTCAAATTGTCAGCAGCGGACAAGCACGCAATCTCCAAATAGGTGCGCGGTTCGAATTCTGACGGTGGAGGCACGAAGAAACGATACGGAGCGGACATCCTTTGCGGCGTTCCGCTCCAATCCCCCAGACGAGCCGGGTGGCCCATTCTTTGCACGGTGCGGTTCCTGCGAAGGGTGGGAAACCACAGAGTGCCGCGCCATTGCTGTATCCCTAATGGTCCGTCGATCCCGATCGAACAAATGAAAGAGCGAAGTCCGGCACGAGGCAAGTTAAAAACAACGAACAGAAGAGTCACGGGATAATGTCAATGACGAGAATGGGATGTGGGTCAACTCTTCTTTTTGTTTTGGCCACCTTCGTATCAGGTACTGCCCAAGCGCGAGTAAAAGATTCCGTCGACTATGTTTCGCCGAATATTGGCGGGATAGGGCAGTTGCTCACTGCGACAATCCCCTATGTTCAATGCCCTCACGGCATGGCGCGGCTTGCTCCCATTATCACTCCCGGAGTTACTGACCGATATTTGGCGGATAAGATCTATGGCTTTCCAGCTGGCCCGGCAATGCTCACGGCCTCCGTCGGCGCAGAGAGCCCTCAGCCGGAGAGTTACGCATCGGATTTCGACCATGATTTCGAGATTGCAACTCCGTATTACTATTCGGCAGACCTGCAGACTTGGGGAATCAAGGCCGAGCTCACGGCAAGCGAAGAGGGCGCATATTACCGGTTTACTTTTCCCGCCAACCCCCATGCTCACTTGGTATTTAGCTTGAAGAGGGGTGCGGAGCTCACCGTGGTGGCAAACAGTGCGGTCCAGGGAAGCGAGCGCGTAGCCGAACGTGCGGAGAGAGCTGCAGACAGTGGCGGCGAGACCAGAGAGTATTTCTATGCGGAGTTCTCCCGGCCTTTCCAAGCCTTCCAGACTTGGCAAAATGACAAACTCTCCCATGCCACAAAGCAAGCCGGAGACCGGATCGGGTTCGTCACCGACTCGGCTACAACCGCAGGAGAGCAAATCGAGATTCGCATCGGCCTGTCCTACATCAGCGCCGAACAGGCCCGGCAAAACCTACTCCGGGAAATTCCCGATTGGACCTTCGATCGCATAAAGTCAAACACCCGCGCCCTTTGGAACCAAGCACTGGACGGGATCCAGACGGTTGGCGGCACAGAGCGGCAACGCACCATCTTCTACACGGCTCTCTATCGTTCTCTCGGAAGAATGACCGATATCACCGAGAACGGGAGATATTTTAGCGGCTATGACGATGCCGTCCACGATGCGCAGGGGCATGACTTCTATGTCGACGATGGACTGTGGGACACATTTCGCTCGCTCCACCCGCTGCAACTTCTGCTCGATCCTCAACGACAAGAGGACATGATCCGTTCCTACCTCCACATGTATGAGCAGAGCGGCTGGCTGCCTTCGTTTCCCTCCGTGGCAGGAGAGCAAGCGGTTATGATTGGCCACCATGCAGCGGAGTTCATTCTGGATACCTATGCCAAGGGTTATCGCGACTTTGATGCGAACGAAGCCTACGCCGCAATACGCAAGAATGCTACGGCGGCAACGATGCTTCCCTGGAAACGCGGTCAGCTCACGAGTCTGGACCAGGTTTACTTTGAGAAAGGATTCTTCCCCGCGCTGTCTTGGGAAGAGAGCGAAACGGAGCCGGAGGTAACGGTCGAGCGGCGTCAGGCAGTATCGGTCACGCTGGAAACTAGCTACGATGACTGGTGCGTCGCGCAACTAGCGAAGGCTCTCGGTAAGCAATCGGATGAAGCTTATTTCACCAAGCTCGCGCATAACTATGAGAATGTCTTCAACCCGGCAATCGGGTTCATGGCCCCTAAAAGCGCCGACGGAAACTGGGTCGGGCACTTCGATCCGAAGCTGGGCGGCGGCCAGGGTGGCCGCGACTACTTCACTGAAGTCGACTCGTGGATATACACCTTTAGCGTCCAGCATGACGTTGCTGGACTTATTCGTCTTATGGGCGGCCGCGACGCATTCAATGCCAAGCTGGATCGCTTGTTTGTCGAGCAGTACGGCACTTCAAAATATCGTTTCCTCAATCAATTTCCGGATGCTACCGGACTGGTCGGCCTTTATGCTCAGGGCAACGAACCCAGCCTTCACATTCCTTATCTGTATGACTTTTCCGGACAGCCATGGAAGACGCAGCGGCGTGTGCGGCAACTGATGGATATCTGGTATGGAGACGGGCCGCTGGGCATACCCGGAGACGATGATGGCGGCGAAACCTCCTCGTGGTATGTGCTCAACGCCATTGGTTTCTATCCGGTGTGCCCCGGGAGTCCGGTGTATGAGATCGGCAGTCCCATCTTTGAGAAGAGCAGCATCCGGCTAAGCGGGGGCAAGGAATTCACCATCATTGCGAATCACGTTTCGGCTCGGAACAAGTACATCCAATCGGCTCAACTCAACGGCAAGCTGCTCAGCAAGCCCTGGTTCGAACAATCAGATATTGCCAATGGCGGGACGCTAGTTTTTGAAATGTCGGATAAGCCGAATCCTGGATGGGGCAGCGCACCCGAGGACGCCCCGACGTCCATGTCGGACCATGCGGAGTAAGCGGTGGAGGGAGATGAGCATGCAGAGTATGGACAGTCAAATGGATAGCAATCATATGAACTTTGCGTCGCGCCGCAATTTGCTGTCGTTGGGTGCAGCCGTGGGTATAGTAAGTTTGTTCGATCAACCTTCTACGACCAACGCTGCCGAGCAACATGGTAAACCGACTGTCCCATCGGAATTCCTGAATGTTTGCAGCTTCGGCGCCGTCGGAGATGCCGCGACGGATGATACCACCGCCTTTCAGCGGGGCTTGGATGCTGTACACAAATCCGGTGGTGGAACACTCTATGCGCCGCCGGGTAAGTATTTGTTTCGCGGGACTCTCACGGTTCCACAAGGCGTGACGCTGCGCGGCTCCTATGGCTGTGTCCCATCCCATGTCTCGAACCAAAAAACGCCTCAGCCGGGGGTCGGAGAAGATGGAACTGCGCTATTCGTAACTGCTGGCCGGGGAAGCGAGGAGGGAACGCCATTTCTCACGCTAGGCACAAATAGCACAGTGGTAGGCTTGTCGATCTACTATCCGGAGCAAGTAATAGACGCTGCCCCATTTGCCTATCCTTGGACCATTGCCATGCGGGGCAAGAACCCCGCGCTGTTGGATGTGGAACTGCTCAATCCATATCAAGGCATTGATGCCAGCCAGAACGAGCGGCACAACATACGAAACGTGACCGGTCAGCCGCTGCGCCGCGGCATCTGGGTCGATGCAATCTATGATATTGGCCGCATCGAGAATGTCCATTTCAACCCATGGTGGTCGCATGGCAAAGTCTATGAATGGCAGCACGAGAACGGGGAAGCATTCATCTTCGGGCGCTCTGACTGGGAGTATGTCTTGAATACCTTTGCCTTCGGCTATCGCGTTGGTTACAAATTCGTAAAAACCCAGACCGGCGATTGCAACGGGAATTTTCTCGGGATTGGGGCTGACGATTGCAATCGAGCCATTCTCGTCGAGCAGAGCGCTGTGTACGGTCTCTTGATTGCAAACGGAGAATTTACGTCGTTTCATGGCAACGATCCGACGATGGTGGAGGTTCTTTCTACCAACAAAGGCGTCGTGCGCATCATCAATAGCGCGTTCTGGGGGCCGTGCAATCAGATTGCAAAGATCGACGGGGTTGGAATGGTCGGATTCACCGATTGCACCTTCGTCCAATGGGGGAAGCAGGGAGAGGTCGCGGCAATCCACGCAGCTTCCGGCAGCGTAATCGTTAGCGGATGCGATTTCCGGCAGGACAAGGCCCACATCTTTCTCGGAGCCGGGGTGAGCCGCGCTATCATCTCCGGGAATATGTTCTCCGGTCCAGCCAAGATCCAGAACGCTTCGGGCAAGGACGTTCAAATCGGATTGAACGCGTCTTCTTGATGCGAGCCCAGTCGAAGATAAGGTTGGAGCATTCGTCTGTTGAAGTCGTGACCTGCCTCAATTTTCTCTACCATTCATAACTGAGGAACTCATCATCACGGCGAACTCGCCGCCGAAATGCGCCATCTGCTTCCAGCCTTACACCACCGAGGAACTGGGTGTCGTGACGAAGTAAACTCGTTCCTATGACCCCTCTAGTCACAACCTCCTGGCTTGCCGACCGTCTGGCCGATCCAGGCGTCGTAATTCTCGATGCCACCCTTCCTCCGGTCGGTGTCGCCCCGCCGGTCGATACCCGTGCGCGCTACTTGGCGAAGCACATTCCTGGCGCAATCTTCTTCGATATTGACGAGCTCTCCGACGGGTCCAGCCCGCTGCCGCACATGTTGCCCGCGCCCGATGTTTTTTCGCGAAGCATGTGTGCTCTTGGTGTCGACGACCATATGGTCATCGTCATCTACGAGCAGGAAGGCGTCTTCTCCGCTCCTCGTGCATGGTGGATGCTCCGCACCTTCGGAGCCCAAGATGTCTACATTCTCAACGGCGGCATCCGCGCCTGGATCGAAGCCGGTCTCCCCACACATTCTGGGCAGGTTCACCGCGTACCGGCCGGCTTCCACGCCAAACTCGACCACAATGCTGTGAAAGATTTCTCTCAGATTCAAAAGATGATCGCGGACCACGCGCAAATTGTCGATGCCCGCTCCGCCGGCCGCTTTACCGGTATCTCACCGGAGCCCCGGCCCGGCATAAGCTCCGGCCATATGCCAGGAGCCACAAGCATCCCCTTCACCGAACTGGTCGAAGAAGGCCGCCTGAAGCCTGCCGAAGAACTCCGCCACATCTTCACCACAAAAGGCGTGGATATGAAACAGCCGATCACCACCACTTGCGGCTCCGGCATCACCGCTGCTGTCATCGCGCTCGGCCTCGAAGTTGCAGGTGCAGATCACGTCAGCCTGTATGACGGCTCCTGGGCAGAATACGCCCGTCACCCGGAAGCAGTGATCGAAAAGACAAGCTAGCTGGTGATTGCCCCAGGCTATGAAAATCGCGTCAAGTTCATATCTACTGTTTTCCTTCGCGCGGATAGGTGGTTACGCCGCTATCAGGCAAGCAACTAAGCGCGGGAGCGTCGCCAGGTTCGCGCCTCGCGTGGCGCTCGCTTGCTCCGATCTTCTCGGCTAATCGTCAGCTCGAATTCCTGAGGAGTTGCGCAATCTGCTCACGGTAGCTCTTGCCTGTGGCCAGTCTCGAACCATCGCTGAGTTCGACTTCGTACGTTCCGTTGAAGAGGGGACGAATTGAGGCGATACGGGAAAGATTGACGACGCGGCTGCGATGAATGCGGATAAACTTGCGCGGATTACGAGACTGGTCAACGTCTCGCCATGCAGATACCGTCTGCTGCGACAGTGTATCTCTGCACATAGTTGTTCGCCGATTCGATCCAGTCGATGGAATCCACTGGGACGAGGTCGAACTGATCGCCATTCCGCACGACGAGTCGTTCGGGCATCGTCTGCGAAGATCTGAATCAATAACAGATTCCGGGTGCCCCATTCTTGGCGCTGGTGTTGCGCCAAGGGTGGGATACCACCACAGATCGCAGCGAGGTGTTTCCAACAGCATGGACACCCTCCATTCGTCACGTTAGGCTACGCCAGCGACCGTCCGGTACGTGAGTTGCGATTGCGATGGCTCCGGCGCTCGCGCACGCCTTCCACGAAGGCCCTGCGAATATGGTCCAAAACATCTTAGTTAAATGGCTCTAGCTTCTCTACCATAGATAGACGAAGGTTAAGCCTGTCGGCGCATCTCCAGGTATTTGCGGCGCACGAATCGAAAAGAGAAGGCGTTAGCGATTCTATCGAGCCCCGATTTCGCGTTCAGTAGTCCGAGCGAAGAGCGGATCGATAAGGACACATCTGGAAGGGAACCCGTCATTTATAAGGAGCTGGAATGCACATCGTTGACCCGAAAGAGCCACAGCGCCAAGTGAACGAGATGGACATGGAAAATGCAACCAATACGTCCTCGGCGTCCGGTCTCAAGGAAGCTCTCCGCGATCTTTTGAACCAGTCTGTCGCTCTATATGCCCTCGTGCAGGTAGCCTCTCGCAGGGGCGGTGATCGGCAGCGGAGCGAGGACATCGAAAGCCGCCTGGAGCGATCGGTCATGCGCCCACTGAAAGATGCATTGCGCAGGCTCTACGAGATTGAAACACGACCTGATGAAGTCGTTGCACTCGCGGCCGCTGAGTTGGTACCAAGCGATATCGATGTTGCTACGCTGGATGAGAAAATGTTCGCCGTTGCGAAAATGGCGGCGGCATTGCGTCTTCGGGTAGACGCCCCGCCGGAGTTGCTCGAAGCTTTCGCGGCGCTTCTGAATCTGCTCGGCACATCGCGTCTTACTGACATCAGGAATCGTATGGCCGAGCTGGCGTCTGGACAAAGGGGTCTCAATGCGGAAGTAAGGGTCGCGGTCGACGGCCCTTATCTAGTCACGAACGTCGAAGAGTTCACGAACTGGCTTGGCGAAGAGCTTCCGCTAGCAGCGCAACTGGCGCTGTGTCGGTGCGGGCAATCATCGATAAAGCCGTATTGCGATGGCACCCATGCACAGTCGGGCTTCTCAGGGGTCAAAGATCCGGAGAGGGTTTCTGACAAGCGCGATGAGTACAAGGGTCAGCAGATCGAGATTTTCGATAATCGGGGAATCTGTGCTCACTCAGGATTCTGCACCGACCGGCTCGCTTCGGTCTTCCATGTTGGGAAAGAACCTTTCGTTACGCCAAGCGGAGGAAGGCTGGACGAGATAATTCAGGCAGTTCGAGCCTGCCCATCAGGAGCTCTCAGTTACGCCATAGATGGTGTCGAAGCCCGCAACCAAGTCGATCAGAATCGACCGGCTTCGATCGAAGTCTCAAAAGACGGACCATATCGGATAACCGGCACTCTTCGTCTTGTCGACGAACATGGCGCTAACATTCCCAGAGCGGAGGGTTCTTCTCGAGAGCATTTCAGTCTGTGTCGTTGCGGGCATTCACAGAACAAACCATTTTGCAGTGGAATGCATTGGTCGATCCAATTCAAAGATCCGGTCGCCGACCAGTCTCGCGAACCAACCCTATTCGAGTGGGCAGGGGGATTTCCCGCTCTACTGCGCATGACCCGTATCTTCTATAGCAAGTACGTACCTCAGGACCCACTCGTTGGTCCGCTCTTTGCCAGGATGTCGCCTGATCATCCCGAACGTGTCGCTGCATGGTTAAGCGAGGTGTTCGGTGGACCGGACTTCTACTCCCAACGATACGGTGGCTATTCTCGCATGATCTCCCAGCACGTCGGTAAGTGCATCACCGAGGAGCAACGCGCGCGATGGGTAGAAATGCTTAGCCAAAGCGCTGACGACGCCATGCTGCCGGATGACGCCGAGTTTCGAGCTGCCTTCGTTGCTTATCTTGAGTGGGGATCGCGTATCGGCAAGGAAAACTCCCAACAGCACGCCGCACCCCCGCCAAACATGCCTGTTCCGCGTTGGTGGTGGGTCTGTAATGCAAAGCCCGGCGCTCGAATCTCTGCGCTGGCATCCGATTCTGAAAAGGAAGGCGATGCGACGATCCAGCTACCTGAACCTGGCGAAACACCGGCTTTCGGACGACACATCAAAACACTGTTCCGGAACATGGATCGCGAATCGATGCGATTCGCTTTCGACTTATGGTCGCACGATGATGTCGCCAAGCACGCGGCGGCTATTCTCAAGCGATTGCAGGCAGGCACAATGCCCTGTGACGGCGCTTGGCCGCCCGCAAAGATCGCTGTCTTTGAACAGTGGGTGGTTGCCGGCATGCCGGAATAACGCTAAGTTTCTAC
>DASYBJ010000068.1:0-67866 GCA_036500845.1 Acidobacteriaceae bacterium | reverse complement strand
ATCTCGGCAGAATACGACCGTAGCAAGACTCGAAACCATCCAAGAGTTCCGATAGAGAGACAAAGTTAGCAGCCGCAACCCTGAGCAGCCACCTTCGACTCTGCTGCGACGGGAACGCCGGTCCCACAATCAACTGTGGTCTCCCACTTCTGACGCAGAGTACGCGTCAGAAATGGGGGCACCCTTGAGTTGCTGCCGGTACAGGGTGAAAAGCAGGAAACAGAAAAGGGAATGTTTGTGGTTTCCCACTTCTGACGCAGCGTACGCGTCAGAAATGGGGCACCCTTGAGCTGCTGCCGGGACAGGGTGAAAAGCGGAAACAGAAAGGGAATGTTTGTGGTTTCCCAAAAGCAGATCCCTCGACTACGCTCGGGATGACGGTTACCAATCAACCACGTGATTTCTGGCAGAGGCCTGGAAAGCAGACTTGGTCCATCAAAGATTGTGCCTCGAATTGCATTTGCCAACCTCGGCAGAGGGCCGGAGGAGAAGCATTACTTTCCTACATATACTGGATGGCTTGCAAGCAAGCTCGATTGAGTCAGTTCCTTAACGTCCAGATCTCCGCTCTTGTTCTTGTCCAGTCTATCGAACTCCGCTTCCATAAATCTCATGTACTCCTGTTTGGAAATCTTGCCATTCTTGTCGGTATCCATAAGGAGCAGCAATTGCTTGATCTGGTTCTCGCCGAGCGCCAATTTATCCTGCGCCCTCGGAACCGAGGCCTTTTGTGCCACCGTGGTCTCTAGCACGGCGCCGCTTGCGACCAAAACTGCGAGGGCCAGCGTAACCTTTACGACGTTCGCTTGCTTAAACATGATTGTTTTCACTCCTTCCCAATGCTGGACCGATGATGACCCCAACTAAGCCAAAACTAGATGCGTTATTTGTATACGATCGGAACGATGGAAAGCAGCACTTACTGAGGTGTCCAGGAATGTGTTGGTTGGTAGCCGGGGAAGCAATTGAGATTCCGGTTGAGTGTCGCCGCTAGGACACCGGTGTCCACGGTTCAACACTTCTTTGGGCAAGGAATCGCAGCTGAACTCACCCGAACCTATTTGTTTTCAATGTGTTGCTGTGGTCTGGGTTGAAACGCAAGCCTGGCATACGGCGTGCAAAGTCACCAGCAGGAGACAGCCATGCCACGCAAGATAGCAATTCAGAACAGATCGAATACTACAGATCTCCCAGAGCTCTTCCATTAGGTCAAAGTGGAGTTATATGTTTCCTTTCTCAGCATACTGATGCTTCAACCACGCGCACACCCAGCCGAGTCGCAATCGAGAATCAATGGCCTGGCATTCCCAATTCAGTTGCCAGCGGTGATGAGTATGAGTTCGTCTCTAGTGACTTGTCGCAATGACGACGATAGTAACTGGAATCTTAGAGAGACACTGTGAATCCGGAGAATCCCAGGTCTCAGAATCGAGACCTAGGGCACCCAGCTTGGCTGTATGCTAACGAATTCACCGCGACAGGCCACTAGTGCCCAGTCGATAACGTTTTCCTCCCGATGCTCTTAGCGAAGCTGGATGTTTCGTCAATATTGAGTATCGAGAGCCTGCTGCACTCCTTGCTTCATCTGCTCTTACAAGCAACGTTAGAAGATACATATAACCTCTTTTGATCTGTATACAGTAGTGCGGCGAACAGCCTTCGCGCTATCTGTGTGTCTCAACAACCTCAACCGAAAATCACCAGAGGGTCTGGAGAACAAATGAGCGTCAACTTTCGTCATCTGACAAGAAAGACTACGCGAGTTCGTAGCGGGTTCGTAGCCAGTCTCGTGCTCGGATGTGCGTTTGGCACAGTCAACCACGCAGGGGCGCAGCAACTCAGGTCTCAAAGCACTCCTAACGCTATCGCGCCACCAACCACTCCCAACGCCCTCACGCCACCAGCGGGAAACAATGCATTTTTCATGGGTCATGCGGTGGGGACTCAAGGTTATGTTTGTCTGCCCACGAGCCCAGGCGCTTCAACCGCTTCCTGGACCGTGAACGCGGCTCGTCCGGAAGCCACACTTTATGTAAGTTTCTTTGACCGCTACGTGGAGGCAGTCACACACTTCCTTAGCCCCGATACCAACCCCAACAATTTCGCTCCAAACCCGCTACCATACGGGAGCCCAACGTGGCAGAGTTCCTTCGATAGCAGTAGAGTGTGGGGAAAACCGCTGTACACGATAGCTGCCGGCTCCGATCCGAGTTGTCCAAATACTGGCGCGATCGCGTGCCTTTTATTACAGTCAATAGGGAACGAAGACGGACCAACTGGCGGTAACTTCTTCACCAAAACGACGTACATCCAACGTTTGAACACGCAAGGAGGATCTGCTCCCGCTACCGGTTGCTCCGTGCCCGGCGATGTGGGTAAGCAAACGCTCGTACCGTACACCGGAGACTACTACTTCTTCCGCCCGAACGAATAGCGCGCTTACTCCTCTCTCACCGATAAATTCGGGATGCGCACGCGAAGCCGCACCAGGGTTCATCCCAATTCGCGTGCGCGCCCTCGCGGTGGGGTGTTCGTCGATGCGACGGAAGATTCCGCGAGTCTTGATGCACGGCTCTGTGGTCTCCTACGCTTCGGGCTGAACAGAGCAGCCCAAAGAACGGGGCATCCAGTTCGTATCGCTCCATTCTGTTGCCAAGTAACTAACTCAAGTAACTAACTATGGCGCTTCGGACATATACTGTGAGTTACACAAGATGTCCGTCTTCCAATCCAGCAAGCAAGCTTTCTGGGAACCCCGTTGGAAACTACGTTGTAACTTCGTGAGACGCAATCTTCAATCGACTTTGACTCACATCACCTCTGTGGGCCGGGCCTGACTATTCGCCTTCGGGGAATTCGTCAAAAGGAACTGTATGAGCTGCTTCGCGTTCGCCGTGAAGGATTGCCTGCGCCAGATCCTTGTTCATCTGTCCGATGAACTCCATCGGAATCTCCTTTGGGCACACGGCTTCGCACTCGCCGTGATTTGTGCAGCTGCCGAATTTCTCGGTCTCCATCGCAACCACCATGCTTACAGTACGGTGATCGCGCTGGGGCTGACCTTGGGGCAGGGAATTGAGCTGGGTCACCTTCGCCGAGGTAAAGAGCATGGCGGCGGCATTCGGGCAAGCAGCCACGCAGGCTCCACAACCGATACAAGCCGCGGCATCGAAGGCTAGGTCCGAGATATCTTTTGGGACCAAGATGGCATTGGCTTCCGGCGCACTCCCCGTCGGCACGCTGATGTATCCGCCGGCCTGAATGATCCGGTCGAACGCCGAACGGTCGACGATCAGATCGCGGATCAAGGGAAAGGCCCTGGCGCGCCATGGTTCGAGCGTGAGCACATCTCCGTCCTCGAAGAAGCGCATGGCTAACTGGCACACTGTCGTGGCCTTCCGCCCGCCATGAGCGACACCGTTGATCAGGAAGCCACAGGAGCCGCAGATTCCTTCGCGGCAATCGTGCTCGAAGGCCACGGGATCTTCGCCGTTGCGCAACAGCTCTTCGTTCAACGCATCGAGCATTTCGAGAAAGGACATGTCGCCAGTCACGTCCTTTACCTCATAGGTCACGAACTTTCCGGGCGCTTTCGCGTTTCGTTGCCGCCAGATTTTGAGAAAGAGATTCATGGGTTACTTGTAGCTCCTCTGCGTGAGGTGAACATGTTCGAAGGTAAGTGGTTCCTTGTGAAGCACCGGCGCCTCGCCCGCTCCCCTCCATTCCCATGCCGCAACGTAGGAGTATTGTTCGTCATTTCTGAGCGCCTCCCCATCCGGGGTCTGGCTCTCTTCGCGGAAGTGGCCGCCGCAGGACTCGTTGCGGTCGAGCGCGTCGATGCACATCAACTCGGCCAATTCAAGGAAGTCATAAACGCGTGCGGCTTTCTCAAGCGACTGGTTCAGCTCCTCTCCTGTACCAACCAGCAACAGATCAGTCGTGAACTCTTCACGGAACTCGGGAATGCCCGCAAGCGCTTTCTCGAGGCCTTCAGCAGATCGTGACATGCCGCAGTAATCCCACATCAGCCGGCCAAGTTTCTTGTGGATCGAATCTGGTGTGCGCTTGCCCTTGATGCTCAGCATCGCCTGGATACTCGCAGCCACTTCTTTCTTGGCCGCCGTAAAGGCTGGATCGGATTCAGTCACCCGTTCGAACGTGGTTGAGGCGATGTAATTGGGCACGGTGGCGGGCAATACGAAGTAGCCGTCCGCCAGCCCTTGCATCAGCGCGCTCGCCCCTAAGCGATTGGCACCGTGGTCGGAGAAGTTTGCTTCGCCAGCGGCAAAGAGACCAGGAATGGTGGTCATCAGGTGGTAGTCCACCCAGAGGCCTCCCATCGTGTAGTGGGGTGCAGGGTAGATGCGCATCGGCACGGTATAGGCATCTTCACCGGTGATGCGCTCATAAATATCGAAGAGATTGCCGTACTTTTCCGCAACTACATCACGACCCAGACGGCTGATCGCATCCGCAAAGTCAAGGTAGACGCCTTGCCCGCTCGGGCCTACGCCCCGGCCCTGATCGCACACTTCCTTGGCGGCCCTCGACGCCACGTCGCGAGGCACGAGATTTCCGAAGCTCGGGTACCGGCGTTCCAGGTAGTAATCGCGCTCATTCTCCGGAATTTCGTGTGGCGGCCGGGTGTCGGCAGGTTTCACTGGCACCCAGACGCGCCCATCATTACGCAGAGACTCCGACATCAGCGTCAGCTTGGATTGATGCTCGCTGCTCACCGGAATACACGTTGGATGGATCTGTGTAAAGCAGGGATTGGCAAACAAAGCTCCGCGACGGTGGGCTCTCCAGATGGCAGTGGTGTTCGAAGCCATGGCGTTGGTTGAAAGGAAGAAGACGTTGGAGTAACCGCCCGTAGCCAGAACCACTACATCGGCCGCCTGCGCCGCGATGGCCCCGGTGACCATGTTGCGCGTGATGATGCCGCGCGCCTTGCCGTCGACGACGACAAGGTCAAGCATCTCACGACGCGTGTGCATCGTGACGGTACCAGCTGCAACCTGCTCCTCGAGAGCCTGGTAGGCGCCGAGCAAGAGTTGTTGTCCAGTCTGGCCGCGCGCATAGAAGGTTCTCTGCACTTGCACGCCGCCGAACGAGCGCGTATCCAAAAGGCCGCCATATTCGCGCGCGAAGGGCACGCCTTGCGCCACGCACTGATCGATAATGTTTACGCTGAGCTGTGCCAGCCGGAAGACGTTCGCTTCCCGCGAGCGGAAGTCGCCGCCCTTCACTGTGTCGTAGAACAGGCGGAAGATGCTATCTCCATCGTTGCGGTAGTTTTTGGCCGCGTTGATACCGCCTTGCGCAGCGATCGAGTGCGCCCGGCGCGGCGAATCGTGCAGGGAAAAGCAATGGACCTGGTAGCCTTGCTGGCCGAGCGAAGCAGCAGCTGCCGCTCCAGCCAGTCCCGCTCCTACAATAATCACCGAGTGCTTGCGGCGATTCGCGGGGTTCACCAGCTTCATTTCGAAGCGAGCCTTGTCCCATTTTTGTTCGATAGGTCCTGAGGGAATCAGGGGGTCGAGCATTTTTTTCTCATCTCCTTCACAGGCTGCGGAAAACAAGCCGTGACGGTTAAGCAAGCAATGTGTAGCTAAGCTTTAAAAGTCAACACTTTCCCAGCGCCTCGTTTGTCGCCTTCGGCGCGTCTTTCGCGCAGTCTTATTCAGCGCACCCATCCAGCCATCACGGAAATAGGAACTGCGATAAAGCCCAGAAAGACGACGATGGCAAGAACGCGCGAAATGGTCCTCAAGGATTTTGTGTTTTCGGTCGTCGCCCAACCCAAAGTCTGGGTCATGCTCCAGACACCGTGATCCAGATGCAAACAGAGTGCACCCATCGCCACAATGTAGAAGAGGGAGATCGGCCAAACTCGAAAGCCTGCAACGACGTTCTGGTACACGGCCAGATCCTGGAACTGGCCTGGGTTGAAGCCGACGGCACCCAGAGTGAAGTGCAAGATGTGGAAGACGATGAAGATCGCTAGCAGCACACCGCCCCAACGCATGAGGCGTGCCGCCAATGTCGTCTCGACGTTCTTTCTGTGCGCGTAGCTAGCGGGACGGGCTGCATGGCTGATGCGCGTGAGCTGATACGCAGCAACGATGTGGAGAATCGCACAAATCAGAAGAACGATGCGGACAATCCAGAGAAGCTGGCCGCGCTCGAGCTCAGGCTGACCTACGTCGCGCAAAAAGCGCGAGTATGCATTGATCTGCTCCGGTCCAAGAAAGATCTTCAGGTTGCCCAGCATATGGGCGATCACAAAGAGAACCAGAACCGCACCGGTCACGGCCATGACAATCTTCTTGCCAATCGTGGTGTGCCAGAGGGCTAAGGCAGGATTGGTTGGGATCTTGCCTCTTGTGATCTTGCGACTCCTAACTTTTGTCGCGCGATCAAGAGGCTTCGTGCTACTCATCCATTTCTCCCGCAGTCATACTGAATTGGAATCCTCCAGGCTTCCCGTTGTGGGGTGGATCCATGCTCCAATCCTCACCCTATGGTTGGACTCTACACAGGTGATTCGTGATTGTTATTCGTTCTTATGACTGTGATATGAGTGGCTAATCACGGGTGACAAGGTCATCTTTCGATCCTCGTTGACAGTGTTATGCATGCTCATTCTCAATGGTTCGGCACAGAATTGCCTCGTTGCTCCCACGGCAATCGCAAAGTCAATCTCCGTCAGTATTGCTGTAGACATTTCGGTCACCTATCCTTGAGAAGACATCCGAACGAACTGCGAATGCCTCTCCTCTCGTTGGGCACGAATCCTAATGATCCTGCTATCATTATTGCATTCAAAATTCATCTCATATCGAATGGTGCAACAGCCATTGCCGCTGCAGCACAAACAAGCACTGCTTCTTTTCATCTCTTGCTATTCAGATAGCTTAGCCAATTGTTCGAGCAGCGCGCGCAAAGCCCGTCCGCGATGGCTCAGCGCATCTTTGGTCTCGAGATCGATCTCCGCCATCGTTTGCCCGAGATCAGGCAAGTAGAACAGAGGATCATACCCGAAACCTCCCGTGCCCCGCAGCCCGGTAAGGATTCGACCCGCTACGGTCCCGTCCGCGGTGAGCAGAACATGACCATCCCGCGCCGCTGCCAGGACACACGTGTAGCGGCATGCGCGTTGCGGCTCGTCTACGCCCTCAAGCTGAGAAAGCAAGTAGAGATTGTTACGCTCGTCTGGCGTTCGATTTTCCTGGGCTCGATCTTCGCGCGCATTCTGAGCGGCATCTGCAGCGTATCGCGCCGAGCGGACTCCGGGAGCGCCATTCAGAGCGTCAACCTCCAGCCCAGAATCGTCGGCAATTACGATCTGTCCCGGCATCAACCGGCTATAGTAGGCCGCTTTCGCTGCGGCATTACCGGCAAAGGTGGGCTCGTCTTCCGGCGGAGCGGGAATTGTGTCGAGGCGGGCAACGGGAAGGATGTTCACTCCAAGGGAGTGGGCAGCCGTAGAGAAATCGCGTAACTTTCCGGGATTACTGCTGGCAACGTATAGCGTGTCGATCATCCAGATGAAATGCTAAGGCAGCCAGTTGAAATGCTGAAACAATTTGGTGTCGACTGTTGCCTCACCCGTGGAAAGGAGCATAAAGAGGAAGCTCCGTCTCAGTGCAGCATCAACGCCCAGACGGCGGAGATCACTCCAGCCGCACCGAAGGCACTCCCCAAATACGCGTAGACTCTCTGGCGCGTTAGGAGCGCAATGGAAGTGACCACCAGACCGATTTCGAGGAGCGCCTCCCCGAAATCGTATCGGTCCGTGCGCCGCTCGGAGAGCCTCACATCCGCCTCAAGCTCGCGCGCCTTATCGGCCTCGTCTTTGATCTCGGTGCTCCACTGATTGATGCTCTTTTGGTATTTGGCTTTTAAGGCCGCAGCGGCGTTTTGATCGGAGACGGGCAAGGTCGACAGCATATCAACCGAGAGTGTGGCCTCATGCTGGCGAATCCGCTTGGCCTGATACTCGTTCCACTGATCGCTAGCCCGCGACTGGGCCAGGACCGCCTCGGTTGAAGAGCGATGGCCAAGCAGCGTTACGATCGCAACCAGCACCGCAAGGATGCTCATGGCGAGGGCGATAGGACGAAGCGATTCATCGTGGGCGGCATGCTCATGGTGTTCGATAAGTTCGTGGGCTTCGTCGGCTTCCATGGACCGGAGTATAGACCAGCAAGCCGGCGGGTCGGCAAGTCCGCAAGTCAGCAGATCAGGGAGTCAGCCGGCCGGCGAAAAGAGATACAGATCTCGACGCGCTCTGTCGTGGTCCTTTCAAGTCTCCGATTACAAGGCGTATTGCCTTTTTCGATGCTCAAACGCTGGCGTCAGCCTGCATTGCGAACTTTTTCGAGCTGACTCGCCGACCCGCCGACCTGCCGACTCGCTGACTTATCATGGTAGCTATGGCTTCTCAATCCCAGTCCAAGGCGGAGGATCTGTACTACGAAGGACTTGACCAGCTTTCGGCTGGGCAGGCTGCGGAGGCAGCCAAGCTGCTTCGCCGGTCACTCGAGGCCGACCCCGGCTTTCTCGACGCGATGCACGGTCTGATCCGCGCACTACGGGAATCGGGTGAGCTCGACGAAGCGCTCGTCGTTGCGCAACAGCTGATTGCTCTTGATCCGGACGACGTGCTGGCGCACACCAGTCTGTCCATTCTCTACCAGCTCAAGGGCATGATCCCGGAGGCAGAAGCCGAGGGCCTGAAGGCGAAGCTGTTGGGTTGGAAGAAGCAGCTCAAGGAAGAGAGCTTGTGAGAAGAGGGCAAGTGCGGCTAAAGCTCTGAGCTCGACTCGCCCCATTGAACTCAAGCACCAAACTCAAGCACCAGGTGCCGCTCCCTGCAGGAGAATTGGCGGAGTAGGTGTGGTAGAGCCGGCGGCCTTCTCTATCGTCACGCCGAACGCTTTCGCAGCGACTCCGACGGGCAGCTCGGGCAAGACAACACTCGCTGTACCCGACGCATCCGGCTGGAAGATACCTGCGGGAATCGGAGGCTTACCGTCCGCGGGAATCACCCATAACTCATACGTCTTGCCCGGGGGCAGCGGCGGTAAATTGTTCGCTTGGAAGATCAACCCGCCGCGATCTGGCAAGTACGTGGCACGTCCGGTTGGCTGCACCGGTCCCTTGCCGGGGGTCAGGATTACGCGCTGTGCGGCTGGAGAAGTAAGAACCTCAAGAACCTGTTGCGCCCGGGACGCCTTGGCAGCGAGGTTGGTCACCATTCCGGATTCATCACGCAACTCATCGTTCAACGCCACGTTCTGGACACCAAGAGCGATGGCGACGAGACCCATTGCGAAAGCAGCCCCCCACGGCAGCCAGAACCCAAACCCACGCCGCCGAGGAAGTGCGACAACTTGCGTCGCCAAAAGCGAACTCCCCAAACGCTTGTCATCTTCTTTCTTCATAGTCTGCTCGTGCGGCGTGGCGGCAAGCTTCGAGAGAAAGCGATCGCGCAGCCCCGCGGGTAAAGGTTGCTGCTCCACACTCAATCCCAAGAAAGCCAAGTCGCCCGCGGCTTTGGCCAGTTCCAAACGGCAATCGGCACATGTGGACAAGTGGATGCGGATCGCCGCTATCTCCTGCGCAGGCAGGTTTTGCATGGCATAGAGCGCCAGATCCTCCTGCAAGATGTGTCCGCCAGCAGTCATGCTGTCAATGCCTTTCGTATGCTGATGAGTGCCTGGCGGATTCTAGTTTTTACCGTACCCAACGGGTCCCCCGTACGCTCGGCGATTTCCGAATGACTCAACCCTTCGAAAAACGCGAGCTGCATCGATTGCTGCTGCTCCTGCGGCAGAGTGTCCAGAACGCTGCGTACGCGCTCCATCAAATTATTGCGCTCGGCTTCCGATGCCACATCGATCGAGGAGGCCAATACCACATCCTCCACCGAGTCAGTGGGCTTTCTGCGGCGCAAATGATCGATTGCCCGATTCCGCGTAACTACGACCAACCACGCGCCTAATGATCCCCGGTCCCGTACAAAGGAGCTCGAGTTCTTCCAGATCTGAAGGAAAACTTCCTGAACAACATCCTCTGCTTGGCCCTGATCGCGGAGAACTCGAAGTGCGACGGAATACGCCGCCGACGAGTAGCGATCAAAGACCTCAGTCATGGCGCCTTGGTCACCCACGCGGACTCGGTCGAGCAATGCCAAATCCACAGACGAAGAATCTCCAGAACGAGGCGTGCCGATGTCTGACTCGTTCGCCGCCCTATTGAAAGAACGTTTCGAGCCACTTATCGGATTTGAAGGGTCTTCAGACATCCATCAGCCGGCGATTCTTGTTGGAGCGCCATCCAAGAGCATACCAAGATCAGCGCTTGCCGGCAGCAACCGAGGCGGAAACGGGGAATTGCTACGTACTGCCGTTGAGTGTGGGCTTACTCAGGGCAACCAAAGAAGGGGCCAAACAAGGGGTGTTGCGGCAACCGGACAAACGGTATAAAGCAATAAGACCGCGATGAAGACCCGCCTCGACAAATTGCTGGTTGACCACGGACTGGTCTCATCGCGCGAGCGGGCGCAAGCGCTCATTCTCGCAGGTCGCGTTCTGGTGAACCAGCAAAAGATCGAAAAGCCCGGAACAGCGATCGAGGCGGATTCCGAAATCCGTCTTTTGGGACAGGATCAGCGTTACGTTAGCCGCGGCGGACTCAAGCTTGAAGCAGCGCTAGAGCGCTGGCAGATCAATCTTGCGGATCGCCACTGTGCCGACGTTGGTACGTCGACCGGTGGCTTCACCGACTGCATGCTGCAACACGGGGCTGCGAGTGTGCTCTGTGTCGATACCGGCTACGGACAGATTGCACAGTCTCTGCGCGCCGATTCCCGGGTCAAGCTCCTCGAACGGACGAATGCGCGCCATCTCGCCCCGGGTAGCCTCTCCTCCAGCATCTCCTTTTTTTCAGTCGATGTTTCATTTATCTCCGCCACTCTTGTGTTGCCTGCAGTAGTAGCCGCCATCGGTTCGACAGCGGACCGGCCGCTCGAGGCGGTCACGCTTGTTAAGCCACAATTTGAGGCGGGTAGGGAACACATCGGCAAAGGGGGAATCGTACGCGACCCGGCAGCCCACCAACTTGCAATAGACCGCGTCCGCGCCGCGGTTGCTTCACTCGGCGGCTCAGCCATCGAAGTTGTTGAGTCGCCCATTCTGGGCACGGAGGGAAATCGTGAATTTCTTCTCCATGCGTTCTTCAATTACGCTAATGCTGGCGAGAACCCCGAGCAGAGTCCGGTCGGCCCTCCAGTAAACTAAAGCCAAATGCCCAAGATTGCCATTCTTGCGAAACCGCACAAAGCCGATCTCGAAAAGGTGCTTCCCGACCTCGTGCTCTGGTTGCGGGCCCACGGCTTCGAGCCGCTTCTCGATCCGGTGAGCGGGAACTACACGCAGGATGGTCCGGTCATTCCCCGGCACCTGCTGGCGGCGGAAAATCCCGAGCTAGTGGTTGTCTTGGGAGGCGATGGCACCTTGCTCGCCGCGGCGCGAGCCTTCGCCAAGAGCGGAATCCCCATTCTCAGCGTGAATCTCGGCAGCCTCGGTTTTCTAACTGAAGTTCGCCTCGCGGACCTCTACAGCACGCTCGAAGGCTGGTGCCAGCATTGTTGCACGATTGAAGCCCGCGCCATGCTGCACGCTGAGATCATGCGGGCGGGCGCTTTATACAAGGAATACGAAGCGCTGAATGACGTGGTGATCGCCAAGGGCGCGATCGCTCGGATGGGTGATTTCAGCGTGCGTCTCTTCGAGCAACTGGTGGCGGCTTTTCGCGCGGATGGAATTATCGTCTCTACCCCTACCGGCTCGACAGCCTACAATCTGGCGGCCAATGGCCCCATTCTCGCACCGAGCGTGGATGCTATGGTTATCACACCGATCTGTCCACACTTGCTTACCATTCGTCCTCTGGTGCTGCGTGGGGACGCGGAAGTGACGGTGACGATCGAGGGCGTCCCCGACCAGACGTTTGTCACAGTCGATGGGCAAGAAGCGCTACAGCTGCGGGTGGGCGATCACATTCGATTCCGCCGTTCGGAATACTCCGTCAAGCTGGTTCGCATGGCGGCGAATGGCTTCTTTGATGTGCTTCGATCGAAATTGAAATGGGGGGAAAGGTGAAGCAGCAGCCCAAGTTTTACGCATCTTGTCCAGCCGGGGACATGTTTTACATTGAAAGGGCACGGCTGAAGCCGTGCCCTTTCAAAGAAACTCGGCTGGGTGTTGATCGATTGAGACTTATGGGCTTCCGCTCGGCGCCGTGGTAGGAAAAGCAGATCCCTCGGCTCGCTACGCTTCGCTCGGAGCGTGTGACTTTTTTGATTTAGCACAAAAACAGATACTGAAAATAAAGAGCTTAGACGCCCAAAAGGCGCAAAAATCGAATAAAGTCACATCCTCTCGGGATGACGAGGCTTTAGGTTGAGAGATCTGTTGTTCCTAAAATTGAGTTTTTCCGCAGCCTGTTGAAGCCGTGCCCTGATACAAAGCCGACTCATCTCTCGTCAGATCATACCTCCCGATCGAATGAATCGATCATTCTTAGTTAGCTGCCCTTACTGGTTCACTAACTCATCCAAAAGCAGCTTTGCTTTGGTCGCCAGTGTCAGCGCGCCGTCTGAATCGCCCGTGTCCAGCGCCTGCTTCGATTGTTTCAAGAATGTCCTGATACGCAGCAGTGTGGCCTGCTCGTCGCTAGAAAGAGATCGCTTCATGTTTGCCAGCCCCTGCTCGGTCGTACTGATCAGGGTCAGAGCATCCTGTTTCGCTTTGGCCTGCGTAGCGGAATCTCCGGTGGTAAGCTGCCCGATCGGCGAAATGGATGCCGCTTGCGCGGCCGGCGGATCCGGTGCAGTGTTGGCTGCCTGTTGCGTTGATGGAGGAGCAGTTGCCTGATTCTTCTCCGAGGTCTTGGGCCGTTTTGGACGTTTTACCTTCGGCTGCTTTGCAGGGGGGAGTGGTGGTGGAGTAATTTGCGCCGTCGGCTGCGGAAGCGTCGAATCTGGCGGGGGCTGCTGGTTGTTCTTGGCCTGTTTCTCGAGTTCTCCTTGTCCGGTCTGCAAAGGAGGAGCCTGCGCTTGCTGGTTGGTGTGAGGGCGGAAATGGGAACAGCCAATCAAAGACACTGCGATCAGCGCCGAGGTAGCGAGTCTGAATAAAACCCTCATCGCCTGGGATCCTCAGCCCCGCCCAGTCCCACCGATCTTCCTGCTGTACCGACGAGGGAAGGCCGTGACCCCCTGTCGGGAACTCCGGTCAGGGGAAAACGAAGAATGAATGTTGTACCCGCAGTCGGCGTGGATTGTACCTCAATCGAACCATTGTGCAGCTGCACGATTCGATACGTCATCGCCAAGCCAATACCGCTGCCGTCCTTCTTGGTCGTAAAGTACAAGTCGAAGATTTTTTCGCGGATATCGTCGGGGATTCCGCTGCCTTGATCGTGAATACTGAGGGCGGCCACTCGACCGTTCTCGGTGAGCCTTACGTCCAGCTTGCCTCCTTCGGCCATGGCCTGAGCGCCATTCAACACTATGTTGAGCAGAGCCTGACGCAGCAGATCTGCGTCTACCTTGGCAATCACCGGATGATCTGGCAGATCGCTTTGGACATAAACGTTGCGCGTTTCGAGATCGGCGGAGGACAGCATGAGGACCGCCGAGACTACTCGACGCAGGTCCTGATCCTTGAGTTGCAGTTCGACCGGCCGCGAGAAGTCCACCAGGGTCTGGACCACGCGGTCCAACCGTTGGATTTCGCTCGAGATCACCTCCAGGTGGCGCTGAGCTCCCGCATCCGAGGCGCTGAGTTTGTTGCGCATCAGTTCCAAATGGACCACGATCGCGTTGATCGGATTTTTCACTTCATGGCCGACGCCTGCGGTCAGTCGGCCTATGGCTGCAAGCCGGCGCGAAAGCTCGAGTTCGCTCTCGATCTCGCGAACAGATTCAAGATCGTGCAGGGTCAACAGCGCACCCAAGGCATCCTGTGGCTGGACTGCCAGATCATCATGGATAAAGTCGAGAGAGATCTCGACGCGCCTGCCGGTTTCTGTCGTAATCTCTTCCTGGACGAGGGTCATGCGCGCATCGAAAGACTCGCGGACCATTGCTCCCAGCCGGGTGTTCTTGCTGAAGATTTCATGCAGCTCCGCACCGAGGATCTGCTGGCGATCGCAACCCAAAAAACGTTCGACCGAGTCGCTGACCAGCACTGCGCGCGCATCGTGCGTAAAAAGGACGATGCCGTCCTGCAGGTTGGTCATAATCTGATCCAGACCTTCCTTCAGGGCAGAGAAGACCTCCTCCACATTTCGCATGCGGCGGCCGAGCCGTTCGATCTTGTTCGAAACCAGTTCCACGGTGTCTTCCGAGGAGAGCTTGGGTGCGCTCTCCAGTTCACCAGAAACACTGGGCCCGGGTTGGTCCAGTGCGTCCAAGCGATTGCTAATCTGTTCCATCGGCTTAAGCGCGATATTCGCCAGAAAAGCGGCCACAATCAAAGAACAGAGGATGGCGATTCCGCTGTACGTGAGTGCCGCAACCAACCACGGCTGGACGACAAAGCGCAGAAAAGTAGTACGAATGCCTACCCGCACGGTCGCAAAGGGCTGCCCGGCTCGCTCCAGGGGTAGGGTTACGTTGTACACGCGCGGAGGACCGAAGACGATTGCGATCACTCTCAAGAGGCCGCCGCGCTGCAGTTCCCCGTACTCCGGTCGAACAGGCAACGGCTTGTCAAGAACGTCGGGCTCCGTGCTCGCCAGCCCGCGTCCTTGACTGTCCGCAATGGTGACATCAAAGACCGTGGGCGCGTACGCAATTGCAGAGTTCATCAGCGACGTCAAGCCGGGGTCTTGGCGCAGTGCTTCAGCGATTTGTGCGTGAAGTGCACTGGGATCATTCGGATTGACGCCCCGGCCCCTCATGTTCCTTTCGAGCGCTTGCCTGGTTGCGAAAAGGATCTGGTGGGCGACCATCTCGTTCGACGAGTAGGACTCGGCGATACGCTGTTCGACGAGCTGATCAAGAAAGAGCCAGGAGAGCACGCAGACCATCAGGAACACGAGTCCTGAAATTGCGAGTACGAGCTTGGTCTTCAGTCGCATCGGGGGGCGTCTTCAGGGCACCTCGAGCGTGCTTTTGAGGGGTTGTTTCGGGCAATCCGCCCGGGGACTTCTCCTCGAAGAACGCTTACAATCGTTTTCCTGGACAGTGCAAGGCCTGAAAGCGGGCAACGGAACCCTGCCAGACGAGCTTCCGACACCGCGGGCCTCAAAAACCAAGGTATCCAAACCGGTTGCGCGTCCGGCAAGCGCATTCATTCAAAAATCGAACAGACTCTGCTGAATTCCAAAGGTCCCAGAAACGTTCAATCCTTAGGACGGGGGAACCATACTTATGAAAGCGACCGCTCCGGAGAATTTTCCATCCCAGTGGCACTCCCGTATTCCTTCAACTTGTTGTGCAGTGTTTTTAGGCTAATCCCAAGAATCTCCGCCGCGCGGGTTTTATTATTCCGGGTGGACTCCAAAGTTTTGATAATAAGCTTCCGTTCCGCCTCATCCACCGTAGTACCCACCTCGACATGGACGCCGCTTACGATTTCCGCATGGCTGCCGACCGACACAGATGGCTGCTTATGGCCGAATCCCGGCGGCAGATGGCCGACTTCGAGCGATCCGTTGCCGCAAAGAATTACAGCACGCTCAACGGTATTGCGCAGTTCGCGTACGTTGCCTGGCCAATCGTGGGCGATCAGGCGCTCGAGCAGCTCGGCATCTACGCCGCGAACCTGACGATCATGCTTTGCATTCATGTCGCTCAGCATCGTGTCGACAATTGCGGGGATATCCTCTTTATGTTCTCGCAATGGCGGCATATGCAGGTTAAAAACATTCAATCGGTAGTACAAATCTCCTCGTAACTCCCCAGCCGCTACTGCATCCTCGGGATTCTTATTGGTGGCCGCCAGAACCCGGACGTCCATCGGCATTTCCACTTTGCTGCCCAAGCGGCGCAGCTTGCGATCCTCGAGCACGCGCAACAGCTTGGCCTGGGTTCCCACGGGCATTTCGCCAATCTCGTCGAGCAGCAGAGTTCCTTCTTCGGCGAGCTCGAAGCAGCCTGCGCGGCGTTCCATAGCCCCGGTGAACGAGCCCTTTTCATGACCGAAGATTTCGCTCTCAATCAGCGTTTCAGGAATCGCCGCGCAGTTGACCGCGACGAACGGCTTCGCCTTACGGGGGCTCAGTGCGTGCAGGGTGCGCGCAACCAATTCCTTACCCGTTCCGCTTTCTCCGGTAATCAGTACAGAGACATTGCTTGGGGCGATGCGCTCCACCATGGCGAAGAGCTCCTGCATTTTTTTCGAGCTGCCTACCAGGGAGCCCAAGAAGCCGGAATCGCGCAGCTTGCGCCTTGTGACCTCGAGCTCGCGCTCCATGTCGCGCTGGCGGCTGGCGTTTGCCAAAATGGTCTTTAGCCGGGTGGGGTCAATCGGCTTTTGGATGAAGTCATAGGCGCCCATTTTCATCGCCTCGACCGCGCACTCGATACTGCCTTGAGCGGTGAGCACAATGACGGCAAGCTGCAATTGCGCCTCGCCGAGCCTGGAAAGCAGTTCTAAACCATCCATCCGGGGCATCTTCAAATCCGTAACGATAATTCCCGGCGACCATTCCATCGCCTTCTCAAAACCTTCGACACCGTCGCGAGCCGTCTCAGTACGATAGCCCCAACCCGAGACCAATTCCGCCAGTCCGGCCAACGCATGCAACTCGTCCTCAACGATCAGTACTTTTTCCGGGACGCCCATCTAAATTACTCCAAACTGCTCGGAAGATTCTTTCTTGCATCATGCGTAGGGCAACCGCGACGCTCCATCCGCTCACCGGATCGCCGGAGGTCCGCTGATGGTGTAAGCTGCGGCTGCTCTATGGAAAATGGCCAGTGCTGCTGTCTAGTAGCGTGGAACCTTAGGGTCGACCTCGCACGACCAGGCATCGATGCCTCCACGCATCGATTGAACTTTCTCGAAGCCCTGGTTTCGCATCCATACCGCCACGTTCATCGAGCGTACGCCAGAATGACACAGCGTGACGATGTGGGCTTCCGGGTCGAGCTCTTGAAAGGCGCGGGAGGGAATCTCACCCATGGGTACGGCCTTCGCCCCTTCGATTTTCGCCGTTGCCAGCTCCCATGGCTCACGCACGTCAAGCAAAAGCACGCTGGCGGGGTCACTTTTCAGGAGGGCTGCGACTTCGACCGCGGTGATTTCAAACTCAAGCATAGGTTTAGGATACATGGGTGAGAGGCAGGAATCAGCCGTGATCGTTTGTCCCTCGATCGGTTCTGAACCAAATTAACTCCGCGCGCATCTTTGAGGTGTCAAACCAGACTCGTTGAACCAGACCTGCGGCCCTGAGAACCAGACCTGCGGCCCTGAGCTGCCTACCAGGAGAGTCCATGCCGTCTGCTGTTGAATATGCCCAGACCCAGGAAGCGCGCTTCCTCGAAGAACTGAAGTCGCTGCTGCGCATCCCATCCATCTCCACCTTACCCGAGCACGCCGGCGATGTCCGCCGCACAGCTGAAACATTGGCGGGAGAAATCAAGCGTATCGGACTCGAGAATGTCCATCTGGTCGAGACCGCAGGGCATCCGCTTGTTTATGGTGATTGGCTGCACGCAGTCGGCAAGCCTACCTGCATCGCTTACGGCCATTACGATGTTCAACCGCCTGATCCGCTCGACGAGTGGCAGTCACCGCCGTTCGAGCCTGCGGTGCGCAATGGCGATCTCTATGCACGGGGAGCAGTCGACGATAAAGGCCAGATGTACATGCACCTCAAAGCGCTCGAGTCGCTGTTCCATGCCCACGGTGCTCGATTGCCTATCAATGTCCGCGTCATCCTTGAAGGAGAGGAGGAGGTTGGGGGGGAGGGAATCGCCCAGTTCGTCCGCCAACATCCCGAGCAACTTAAGGGGGAGTTCGCCTTGGTCTCGGATACAGAGATGTTCGCTCCGGGTCTGCCCACCCTGTGCGTCGGTCTGCGGGGCATGATCTACATGGAAATCGAGGTACGAGGAGCGCGGACGGATCTGCACTCCGGCATATATGGCGGGGCCGCCCCCAATCCTTTTGTCGCGCTCTCGCAGATTATCGCGGCTCTCAAGGATCGAGACGGTCGCATCTTGATCCCCGGCATTTACGAGAAGATCGCCGCTCCGAGCGACGACGAGTTGCGGGCCTGGAGGAGCCTTCCGTTCGATGAGGGGCATTATCTCCAGAATCAGATTGGCGCTCGCTCCTTGACCGGCGAGCCTGGATATTCCGTCCTCGAGCGCACCTGGGCCAGGCCCTCGCTGGATGTCCATGGAATGCCTGGGGGTTTTACCGGGGCAGGCGCAAAGACCGTCATCCCGGCGAGAGCGCTGGCCAAGATTTCTCTCCGCCTCGTGCCGGAGATGCAGCCGCAAGAGGTGTTCGAGCAGTTCAAGAACTTTGTCGAAGAGATTCAGCCGCCTGGGGTGAAAGTTCAGGTGCGCCTCATCCATTCTGGCGACCCGATCGTAATCGGGACCGGAAACCCATATATCCAGGCGGCCACGCGGGCTCTGCACCAGGTATTCGGCAAGGACACAGTCTTCATCCGCGCCGGAGGATCGATTCCGATCGTCGGAGACTTCGAGCGTTACTTGAAGATTCCCACCGTAATGATGGGATTTGGCCTGCCAGACGATAACTTACATGCGCCGAATGAAAAGTTCCACATTGCAAACTTCCATCGCGGCATCGAATCGATCATTCGCTTCTTCGAAGAAGTAGCAGACGTGCGCCGATGAGTGCCTTGCCGTCATGCATGCCGATTCCAGCCGCGGCGACCTGGGTGCTCGCCGGAGGCCGGAGCACACGTATGGGCCGGGACAAGGCGTTGCTGCCGTTTGGCGGCCGTCCACTGATCGAGGTGGCTGTGGAGAAGCTAGAGAAGTTGCGCGAACTGGGGCTGGGACAGCCCCGGATTGCAGGCTCGCGGCCAGACCTTTCTGGATTCGCCGCGGTTGTCGACGACGTCCACCCAGGATGCGGTCCACTGAGCGGTATCGAAGCCGCTCTCACGGCTACCTGCGAACCGCTCAATCTTTTTCTGCCCATCGACATGCCCTTGGTGCCGGCGGCTTTCCTCTCCTGGATTCTGCTGCGGGCCGAAGTCACTGGAGCGATCGCCACACTTCCGCGGGCCGGCGGCGCCGTTCAACCTCTTTGTGCCGTGTATCATCGCGATCTGCTGACCCAGGTCACTCGATCTCTTCTCGCTGGCGATTACAAGGTGACGCGAGTCCTCGAACTTGCTTTTGGCGAAGACGCGGGCATGCAACGCGTGGACGCCTTCGATATCGAGTTGCTGGTCACGACATACCCGGCTCTCGCCGGCGAATCCGTCATTCCGGCGCATCGCTGGTTTGAGAATTGCAATTCACCGCAAGACCTTGAAGCCGTTGAAGCCTTCGCGAGAGCAAGAAAATAGCGAATCGGCAGGTCAACAGATCAGAGGAAAAGATCAAATAGAGCAACTGTATAAGCGGAGTCGGTAGACGCCGGTCCGTGGGGACCTGTTCTGCTGTGCGCTGTCTTGGCGAGTTCCTGAGTTGCTAAGGTAATCTGAAATCGATGGGTTTGGTTCCCAACCCGGAACAAGGAAATGGGCAACTTGACGCCCCGCCTGTTGAGATACCCGTAGGTGTGCCGATTGAGATTGTCGGGGAGAACGGACAAGAGCGGCCAGCCAATCGCACCGTTGAAGACAAAACACGCACGCCGTACATCGCCTTCGAGCATGTTTCGAAATCTTTTGGTGATCTTCATGTGCTGGATGACGTGAGTTTTTCGGTGGATGCCGGCCAGACGCTGTGTATTCTCGGGCGCTCGGGCGTGGGCAAATCTGTTTCGTTACAGCAGATCATGGGTTTTCTAAAACCTGACGCAGGACGGATTTTCGTTGCGGGCCAAGACATCACGGGTTTCACGGAAGAGCAAATGGAAAACGTGCGCAAGAAAGTGACAATGGTGTTTCAAAATGGTGCGCTCTTTGACTCATTGTCCGTGGGAGAGAATGTCGCCTTTCCGCTGCGCGAGCGGCGTGAACTGCAGGAAGATCAGATCCAACAAGTTGTAAATGGGCTTCTGGAGATGGTAGGCGTTGCGGGAATGAGCGAGTTGTTGCCTTCAGACCTGTCGACTGGTATGAAGCGAGCCGTCGCCATTGCACGAGCCTTGGCCGCACAGCCCGAGGCAATTCTTTATGACGAACCCACCACGATGGTCGATCCTTTGATGGCGCGCCGCTTAGGGAATCTCATTCAGAAGCTCAAGCATCAGCTGCGCCTAACCAATATCGTCGTCACTCACGACATGCGTTTCGCACAGCGTCTTGCCGATCAGGTTCTCTTTTTGCATTCCGGCAAAGCGCGTTTTTTCGGGACGCTCGAAGAGATGGAAAAGACGAAAGATGAAGTGCTTCGCCAGTTTCTCGACTTAGACGCGCTGGTTCTGCCAGAAGCGTAACGGAGTGACGGGTCCTCCACAGCGATCCGCTCCAAGTCAGATGGGACTGGGTCAGATGGGACTGGCGTGCTTGCGAGCCGCTCTGCTCTCCCCCTCCTGTTCGACAAGGGCGAAAACAGCACGCTGACGAGATGGGACGATTCTGAAATTATCGTGACCCCATATTCACCGGGTAGCACACAATGCGAGCGGCAAACAGCGAGGTGCTTTTTTCAGTAAGGCAAGGTAACCAGAAGGTTAACTTGGTAACCGGGAAGATACATAAGATCGATCCTACTCATTTAACTCGATTTTTGCTCTTGCAATGGTATGATCCCTCTAGACCGTCTCTCTTTGGTGCAATCCTATGCTGAGATTTCGATGGCGGCGAGATTTCTTTCCCTGGATGTGCAAGATGTTGAAATCCCCGGTTTTCGAGTGATTTCGCAACTAACCAAAATCGAGTCGGTGGCATCGTATATTTTCGCAACTAGAGATAAACGATGCGGCTGACAGCCGACCGATAAGCTTGGCCCGAGCCATCATTTCAATCCCGGATGCGACCGTTACAAAATAGTAAATATTTTTGAGTTACTGGCAACTTTGGTAATCTCTTAATCACCTTTGCGGTAGTGGTCCCAACATCACCTGTGCGGTAGTGGTCCCAACATCACCTGTGCGGTAGCGGTCCCCAACATCACCTTTGCGGTACTAGAAACATCAGTGCACCCCGCAAAGTACAGTATTGAGTCGGACAGACCCATGGCCACGTCTGAATTTTTGAAGCGTCACTCTACCTTCTCACCTCAGGACCCGCAAAACGGTGAGACACTCGGCTCTGTAAGGTACGGCCACGTGTCTCGCGGCAAAAGCATGATCACGGGCGCTCTCTGGATTTTGGGGGACGTCAGCATTGTGATCATCGCACTGATCGTAGCGGTCCGCGGATGGCTGGGGAAGGGCTTCTTCCGTCCCGATTCTCCCTACCATACCAACGCGATGTTTCAGAGCCATCCGACCAGCGTGGCGGGCGCCTTGCTTTGGTTCATGCTTTCCCTCATCCTCGTGAGCCGGCGTTACCATCTTTACGGTCCGATGCAGATGCGAAACGCGCTGCACGAGCAGCGGCTGACTGTCCAGGCGTGCCTGACGGCAGGTCTCCTCCTTGCGGGATTTCTCTACCTGATGCACGGCGAGATCATTTCCCGCGGGATCGTGATCATCACAATTGTGACCACGACTGTTCTACTCTGTATCCGCAGGCTGATCTGGCGTCTGACGATGTACCGCCGCTTTGAACGTGGCATGGAGACGCGCAATATTATTATTGCCGGAACTGGCCGGGTCGGTCAGGCATTGCGCCATCATCTGGAAAGCTACCGGCATCTCGGCTATGCCTTCAAGGGTTACGTGGAGGTTCCGGGATGTGATCCCGACGCTGCTCATCGGGGCGACGTACTGGGGTCAATCGAGGAGATTCTCGATATTGCCCGTAAGCATTTCGCCGATGAGATCTTTCTTTCAGCTCAATGCGAGACAGAGCTGGTGAAGAAGATCGTAAGCGAGGCGCGCGAAGCCGGCGTGGACATCCGGGTCGTCCCCGAACTGTATGACGGATTGGCCTGGAATAGCCCTATCGAATATATCGGCCAGTTTCCTACCATTCCGTTGCATCGCGGCCACGTGCCCGTTCTCGGCCTCTTTCTAAAGCGCGTTCTCGATGTATTTCTCTCTTCGCTTGCGCTGTCGCTTCTCTCGCCTATCATCGCGGTTATCGCTTTTGCCATACGGATGGACTCGCCCGGACCAATCTTCTATTGTTCGGACCGTATAGGGAAAAAAGGCCGCGTCTTCCGCTGCATCAAATTTCGCACTATGGTCGCCGACGCAGAGCGCCGTCGCGCTGAGATTCTTCACATGAACGAGCGCGATGGCGTACTTTTTAAGGTCGCCAATGACCCGCGCGTCACCCGCGTTGGTCGGATTCTTCGCAAATACTCTCTGGATGAGATCCCGCAGTTCCTCAATGTTTTGCGCGGAGACATGAGTATGGTGGGTCCTCGGCCGCCCATCGCCAGCGAGGTGAAGAATTATGAACTCAGTCACCTTCGGCGCCTCAACGTGATGCCTGGAATGACAGGACTATGGCAGGTTCAAGCTCGACAGGATCCCTCCTTCGACAGCTACATCTCGCTCGACACTGCGTATATCGAGAACTGGAGTGTCTGGCTCGATCTCAAGATCCTGGTTCGCACTCTGGCAGTCGTTGCCTCCGGAACTGGATCTTAGCGGGCCGGCGCGTCGGCAAATCCCGCCGGGCTTCAATTCTTTTCTAACGTTTACACATCATCACTGACACGAGTAGAGCGAGGGGATAGGTTCTGCCTTGGCGAAGTGCTGACCCGCCGGATCACGGACTGTGGATGGCGTTTACACTAAATAAGTGAGGATCGCTCTCGCTCAGATCAATCCAACGGTTGGCGACTTCCAGGGAAATACGCGGAAGATTGTTGAGTTCGCACGTCAGGCGGCTGCCGGTGGCGCCGATCTGGCGCTCTTTTCTGAACTCGCCGTATGCGGTTACCCGCCAGCCGACTTCCTTGAAAAGGATTCCTTCGTTGCCCGCGCCGGCCAAGCGATGGAAGAGATTGCCGCAAAGGCCACTACGGACAACTCACTTGCCGTGCTCTGCGGATTCGTCATGCCTGCGCCTCTTGGTTCGGGCAAACGCGTGGTCAACGCGGCCGGACTCCTGCGAAACGGTCACATGGAATTTGTTCAGTCCAAACGGCTCTTGCCGTTCTACGATGTCTTCGATGAACAGCGCTACTTCGCACCTGCCGAGCAGCAGTCCAGCCTGAATTTCGCTGGGGAGCGGATTGCGGTTACCATTTGCGAAGATGCCTGGAACGATAAGCATTTCTGGCGTAATCGCCTCTATTCGATCGACCCTATCGAGGAGCTCATGCGCGGGGGCGGTTCGCTCATCCTCAATCTTTCTGCCTCTCCTTACCATCGCGGCAAAAGAGAACTGCGTTACCGCATGCTCGCCGCAATCGCCAAGCGTCACCATGTTCCGGTGATCATGGTCAATCAGGTGGGCGGGAATGACAGCCTTATCTTCGACGGATCCAGCTTCGCGCTCGGCCCTGATGGCAGTGTGCTCGCGCAAGCACGTTCCTTCGAGGAAGACCTGGTGTTCTTCGACACGGACAAGCTGAGCGGCGATGTGCGATCTATCGATCCGAATGAGGATGCAGGTGTCTACGAGGCGCTCGTGCTCGGCACGCGCGACTATGTCCGCAAGTGCGGCTTCTCAAAAGTACTCGTCGGCCTGAGTGGCGGTATCGATTCCGCGCTCGTCGCTGCGATTGCCGTCGATGCGCTTGGGGAAGAGAACGTTACGGGTGTGGGCATGCCCAGCCAATACTCCTCGCAGGGTTCGATCGAGGATGCGCGTTCGCTCGCTGCCAACCTCGGCATCGCCTTCCACCTGATCCCGATTGAGCCGCTGTTTTGCGGATTCACCAAAACCCTTCAGCCGCTCTTCGCCGGTTTAAAGCCGGATATCACGGAGGAGAATATTCAATCGCGCATTCGCGGCAATCTCCTCATGGCACTGTCGAATAAATTCAATGCGCTCGTGCTCACTACCGGCAACAAGTCAGAAATGTCGGTCGGCTACTGCACTCTCTATGGAGATATGGTAGGCGCGCTCGCGGTGATTGGTGATGTGGTCAAGACCGAGGTGTACCGGCTCTGCCATTACGTAAATCGCGATCGCACGGTTATACCGCAGGCCATTCTGGACAAGCCGCCCTCCGCGGAGTTGCGCCCCGGCCAAAAGGATACCGACTCATTGCCACCTTACGAAGTCCTCGATCCAATTCTCGAAGCGTACGTTGAGCGCTACGAAACGCCGGAGGCGATCGCCGCCCATCATCACTACGATCTGGCTCTCGTCCGCGAGGTGGTCAAACTGGTCGAGCGCAGTGAGTACAAACGGCAACAGGCCGCACCTGTCCTCAAGGTCACCAGCAAGGCATTCGGCATGGGACGCCGCTTTCCCATCGCCGTCAAAGTTCAGGTATAAGCAAGGAAGGGTATTGTTGCCAGTTTAGCTTCAGTCTTTCTCAACGAACTCCGGTCTTCGGCAAGCAGATTTGCAGGGGTAAATGTAGCCCGCCCACGCGGGGACCACCAGGAGACATCGAAAGGTCTTACATGCAATTTCGCATTACGATGTGCAACACCGTTCAAGTCCTTGGGCTAGCGGTGTGCCTGACACCATTCGCACTTTCGCAAGCCTCTCCGCAAGATGCACCTCAACCACTGCCGACGGCCCCAGCGGCACCCGGTGCGCCGGCTCCAGCGCCCAATGCAAATCCCTTCCCACCGTCCGATCCGCGTGACTTCACTGCGGATTCGCCGACGAAGCAGACCGTGGACGATTTCCTAAAGGCATCTTGGGGATTTGACGCGAATCGCGTGTGGCAGATACAGGCAATCGAGAAGACACCCGTTGCTGGCGTGAGCCGCATCGTCGTTCTGGTTGCTGAAAAGAACACTCCCAAGCAGCAACAGGTACAGCCACTCGTCTTCTTCTCGCTGCCCGATGGCAAGCACATCATCGCCGATGCCGTCTTACCCTTCGGCTCCCATCCTTTCGAAGAATATCGGAAACTGCTCGCGGCACAGGCCGACGGCCCGTCACGGGGCGCGCCTTCAAAAGAACTGGAGCTGGTCGAGTTTTCCGATTTTCAATGTCCGCACTGCAAAGATGCGGAATCGACCATCGCCAAGCTCGTTGCGGACTATCCTTCAGGTCATTTTGTGTATCAGAGCTTTCCATTGATCCGCATCCACAGCGAGGCTTTCAAAGCCGCGTCGTATGGGGTCTGCGTAGCGAAGCTTTCCGGCAATGACGCCTTCTTCAAGTTCGCGGATGCGGCTTTCGCAACACAAGATCAGCTCACGCCGGAAGCATCGGACCAGACCCTGAAGGCTGCAGTTACAAAGGCAGGGGGAGACCCGGAAAAAGTGGCAGCATGCGCTGTCACGGATGCCACCAAGGCGACGGTTAATGCATCGCTGAATTTGGGTGATGAGATTGGCGTCGCGGCAACTCCAACCCTGTACGTCAACGGGCGTGGGCTCCCGCTGGGGCAGATTCCTTACGAAACGCTGCGCCAGATCATCGATTACGAAGCGCAGTTGGACGGCATCACGCTTCCGCCTCATCCGCCTGCACCGGCCGCTCCGTCGCTGAAATAGCTCGGAAAGGAACCTCGTCGCTTGTGCATGCTCCCTGCAAACACAGGTACCCTATTCATGCGGCTCTTTCCTCGGGAAGAGCCGCGGCTTGGGAATAGCACCTTGGGGATACAGTGTTTGATAACGATGGGAAATCCGTTCTAGCTCACGAGCCAACCTCCGCTCGCACCGCGGAGACCACGGAGGTTGCGTTTCAAGAATATTCGAAGCGCCTGGATTCGGCGCGGCATCGCCGCAGCAACCAGGAGAAGCGCGAGCGGCGGGTTGGCTACCTTCAACTCGGGATCGCGGCACTGGCAGTGATCTGGGTTGTCTGGTCGCTTCGTCACTGGTCGCGGTCATCACTGCTTTTCCTGATTCCCATCATCATCTTCATCGTTATGGCGATCTATCAGGAGCGGCTGATCCGCTCCATTCGCCGGTGCAGCCGGGTGGAAGATTTCTATTCCCGAGGCCTAGCACGGCTTTCCCATCAATGGATGGGTAACGGCGAAACTGGAGAACGCTTTCTCGATGCGGCCCACCCTTACGCGCGGGACCTGGATCTCTTCGGTAGAGCCTCTCTCTTTGAGTTGTTGTCGATTGCGCGCACGCGCGCCGGGGAAGAGATTTTAGCGCAATGGCTTCTCGGTCCGGCCCCGATTGACGAAGTTCTTCGCCGGCAAACCGCGGCGCGCGAACTTCGCGACCGTCTGCAGTTTCGCGAGGCGCTTTTTACTGTGGGAGAGGACTTTGGGACCGGCGTTCACCCAAAACAGCTCGCCGAGTGGGGAGAAAGCACATCGCTGCTCAGATCTCCATTTGTTTCCATCGCGGGCCCGATCTTGGTAGCGGCCTGGATCGTGAGCGTCATTGCCTGGGCTGGTTTCGGACGGATCGATTTGTTCATCCTGGCTTCGTTGGTAAACCTGGCACTCTCGCATCGATATTATGTTCCTATAAGTCGTGCAGAACGGGCGGTGGACGATGCGGCACACGATCTCGATCTGCTATCAGGCGTGCTGAAGGCGTTTGAGAGCGAGTCGTTCACCAGCCCGAAGCTGATTGAACTGCAAGCCGGCCTCCGCCGCAGAGGACTACCGCCTTCGGCCGCGATCGACAAGTTGGATCGTCTGGTTAACTTCCTTGAGGCGGCGCACAACCCAATCGTCAAGGCTCTCGATCCACTGATTTTCTGGCGTCTCCAATTCATTCTCGCAATTGATAGGTGGCGTCAAAGATTCGGGCCGGCTCTTCGCGAATGGATTGCGGCTGTGGGCGAACTCGAAGCGCTGCTCTCGATTGCCGGTTATGCCTATGAGCATCCGAATGATGTCTTTCCCGAATTCCTAGAACCGGATTCCGAAAGCCGGGAGCCCTGCTTTCGCGCCCAGGAGTTTGCACACCCGTTAATCCCACCGGAAAAGGCGGTGCGGAATGATCTTGAACTGGGGAGCAATCTCGCGTTGATCGTTCTCAGTGGGCCGAACATGGCAGGGAAGAGCACGTTTCTGCGCGGAATCGGCGTGAATGTCGTACTCGCGCAATGTGGCGCTCCGGTGCGCGCCAACCGTTTACAGCTTTCACGGCTCGCCGTGACTGCTTCGATCTGCGTGCTCGACTCGCTGGAGGGCGGCGTCTCCCGCTTCTACGCCGAGATCCGCCGGTTAAAACAGATCGTCGACTTGACCGAGGGGCCAATGCCTGTGCTGTTTCTTCTCGACGAATTGCTGTCCGGCACCAACTCGCGCGACCGCCTGATTGGAACCTTATCCATTGTGACAAAGCTGGTGGAGCAGGGAGCAATCGGCCTTGTCACCACGCACGACCTGGCGCTTACCCATGTTCCGGAAGCTATAGGGAGCCGCGCTACCAATTGCCACTTTGAAGATCAGATTCAAAACGGTGAGCTGCATTTCGATTACAAGCTGCGGCCTGGAATCGTCCAGACCAGCAACGCGCTGGCGCTCATGCGCTCGATCGGCCTGGAAATCTAAAGGCGCTAACCGAATCGCTACGGCGTTTTCACAATTGGTGTAGTCCAGGAATTGGAGTCCGAACGCGGCTTTTCATCGAGAAAAGCTGCACATAACCAACTCTGGCCAGATCACAGTAATTGTGAAAACGCAATAGAAAACAAACTGGAAGAGAACTATTGTGGCGTCATCCGTCCGGTCGTGATGGGCTTGTATCCTTCAGGAACTTGAAAGAGAGCGGGATCCGGATCGGTTCGGGTCACTTGAGTGAGAGTCATCGTGAGACTTCCGGTGCGCGGGTCATTGTGCTTGACCATCACATTCATGTGAAGTTCGTCCGAATACCAGTACTCATCGGTAAGCACGATATCGTTGCCTGTACTGCTGGTTGCCGCCGGAATTGTCTGTGTCTCGCGAATTCCATGGGCCGCTACGCCCTCTACCGTGTGGGTGCCGAGATCTTCGTCTTTAGCAAACTGGTTCAGGGGAACGCTGTTGGCTGCGGGCGATGCGACGAGATCCGCCGGTCCAGTTGCCGGAGGATGATTCACCGTGCCAGTCCAGTAGGTCCGCTGTCGAGGATAAAGGTAGGTGTAGCTTCTGGTCTGCGGATCGTAAAAGTGAATGCGAATGACCGGCGGTGCAGTCCCTTGCGAAATCGGAACAAATTCCCGGAACACGTTATAGACACGGCCCTGGCTATCCCGGGCCACTTCCCGGATGGTCTTGAGGTTGAGGACGGGGCCGTTCGGCTGAATCATGGTACGCTCGACGTCAATTACGCCGGTGAATGGCGCACTCGCTACGGGAGTGAGAAAGATGCCGCTCGTATTCTGGGCCAAAGTACCCGGCGTCGCGGCAAGAAGTACCAGGAAAACCAACCAGGAGACATCTACCAGAGCGAATCGCGAACGCATCGGCGCCCTCCATCAACATCCTGCCGCGCCAGATTACTCCTATAGCATCAACCAAGCAACGAAGGTTTGACAGACCGAGTTCTCATCCTGGAGAGATGTCGACTGAGGATTGACATCTGGCAACTGTGAGCTGATCTCCACTTTATCCGTGGCGGGGTAAGGGAATATAGGGTCCAACTTGCTGGTTCGCGCGACGGCGAAGAAGATGCGGCGTAATCACTACCACGAGACTGCTCACGTTCAACTGAGCATTGCTGTTGGTCGTCGATTGGAATCCCGGCAAGTCGCTTAATCCGGGCACTCCGGCCACCGCATTCGACTGTTGCCGGGTCATATCGCTCATCAGCATCGCGCTTGATCCGGACGCAACGACAACACTTGCCTGATAGTTCTCGTTCGTGAGCACGGGGAGGCCGTTCAGACTGGATCCCTGCAGCGCGGTGAGCGTGAATGTCAGGTTCAGCGCTACCTGATTAGTCCGTTCGATTGTCGGAGTAACCTTGAGCGTCAGCCCAATGTCCTGGTATTGGACTTGGGGGATGGGCTGCGACGAATTCAAACCGCCGAGGTTGACGCCTAGCCCCGACAACGTGCTGGAAATTCCGGCATTAGTCAAGCCGGGGATATTTGCGCTTGTGCCTGCGATGGACGAGTAGCTCGAGGTCTCGATGGGATAGCGGGTGCCGCTGCGTATGGTCCCTTCTTCTTTGTCTTCGAGCCGCAGCTGCACTTGATCGAGCGCCCGGGTATCGGAAGAATTAAGCGACAGATTGAACGTGGTAGGCCCAAAAGAGAACCCCTCCGTGGTCAAGCCCCCACCGAAGATGGCAAAGGGCTGAGACAGAATGGCACTGCTCACTTGTCCGGAGCCGATCAGGATTGCGGCAATTGCGGCGAAGTCGCCCGCATTGGCGAGCCCACTTGAGATGATCTGCTGAACCAAGCTTTGGTTCTGGCTGATGATGTTGTTCACTTCGCTGGAAAGGTTGAAGACCGTCACGCTTTGCGGCAGCTGGACGCCGATATTTCTCGTTCGCATCTGGGCCACCTGGTAGAGCTTTACTTCAAGCAATACTTCGCTTCGAGCATCTAGTAGATCGGCGAACGTGCGATTGATTGCGGTGAGCACGGCTGTCGGCGCGCGCACCGTCATGGTTCCGCTGGTACCTTGCACTGTAGCCTGCTGGACGCCGAACAAGTTGCGCGCGATGTTGCCCATATCACTCATCTGGGTTTGCGTGAGCCCCGGCAGACTCAATGTCTCAACCGAGACCCGCTCGAAACGGGTCCGATTGTCCTTTGTGTTGCGCGCAACGAGCACACGTTTAGGATCGAGAGCGACAAAGAACGAATTCGTCGCCAAGCCCACCAGGTCCGCGGCGTGAGCGAAGTCTACATCATCGGCGTCAAAAGGAACGATATTGCCACCTACGGAAGTATCGAGAGTCGGGGAGATACCATAGGCCGTGTAAACGCGCCTGAGCACATCCGGTTCCGTGCTCCTGAAATGAAAGCTCTTTTTGTCGGGCGATGGCGCAAGCTCGATGGGAGGCGCAATCGACGCAGTTGCATCGTTTTCGGGAGGAGCCGTTATGGCAAGATCGGCCAAGTCGTCCAGGTGCTGGGCGACCTCGGGGTTTTTCGGATCGAGGGCCATCGCCTGCGCCAGCTTTTGCCGCGCAATGTCAGGATGTCCCAGGATCCGTTCCTTGTCGGCACTTTGAATGAGCGCTGTGATTCCATGTTGGCGCGCGATCTCGCGGTCCACGGGATACTCCTGGTTTGTAGGGTCGGATTGTGCGGCGCGTGTAAAATCCTTCTCCGCTGCCTCGACGTCGCCCTTATCCATGGCGCGCACGCCTTCAAGATAAAAATGCTCTGCCTTGCGCTTTTGCCGCTCGGAGGGCTGCCGCGCGGGCGTACCCGGGTCTTGAGGTCGGACTCGGCTGTTGGTCGGGGTAGCTCCGGCAGCGGCCGGCTGAACCGTTTGGGACAGCGCTTTGAGGGGAGAGAGTAAGAGCGCGCCAGCGCAGACTAACAGTGAGGCTGGGATGCCCCAAAACGAGAACCGGATGGGAGACAGCAAATGTTCGACTTGCAGCGGAAGGGAACGCGGAACTCGCGGATCGCTGAAAGTGTTACGGGACACGGGCCGGCGTGGAAGCAGATGGAAAACCGACATGAACACGTGTGCGTTGGGAAGGCATTTTTTCATGTGGCCATCGTTATGAATCTCCCGAATAGGCGAGCAGCGCCTCAAGCGAACTGGCGCATACCTCAGGGGAGTGCTCAAGCAATTGCTTGCAGGAGAAAATTCCCGTAGCCACAGCAATCGTGGGCAGTGAGTTTGCGCGAGCAGCTTCAATATCCGAGGGAGTATCTCCGACCACACATACCGTTGCACTTTCACCGGCCACCAAGCGCGCCTGTGCTGCCGCATAACCGATCATCTCGGCGCGAGCAACGAAGCGATCGCTAAATCCACCAAAACTAAACCAATCACGTAGTCCGCCAATCTCGATCTTGAGCCATCCAATCTGTTCCAGGTTGCCAGTGGCAACGCCGAGCAGTTTGCCTTTGCCCTTGAGATAGGCCAGGGTCTCCACGACGCCGGGATAGATCGCAACGGGCATGTGTTCCCGCCGGCGCATCACCGTTTCCCGCATGCGCTCCAGAATCTCCTCCAGCCTGGGTTCCCAGACCTCGTTGGCAATGGCGGCACCACGAAAAGCGTCGCGCAGAATTCCCGTGTCAGTATTCCCATGGACGCGGACTCCTTCGAGCTCCAGTGGTTGACCCAGGACCTCGAGGACACTCGAGGAGAAGGCATCGATATGGACGCCGCCTTTGGCGTGCAGCAGCGTGCCATCGATGTCGAACAGATAGGCATCGCAATCGTCCCAGGCAAAGCCCGGCTGGATCGTGACCTGACTTGTTTCGCCGCCAGAAGTTCCCTGATTGTTCCGGGAGCCGGGCACGACTACGTTCGCACAGCCTGCTTGGCATCGAATACTGGACGCTCGCCGCGTGCCGGACGCTTGAGCCCGTTGCGAATTTGTGCCGGATCGAGGTCGAGCTCAGCGATGGTACGGCTGAGGGTGTTGCGGTGCATCCCCAATTCCTTTGCCGCCTTGCACTGGTTTCCCCGATGACGTGTCATCACTTCCAGGATGAAGCGCTTCTTGAACTCACGTACTGCTTCATAGTAGGTAATCCCGCCGGCATGCATCTGCGTCACAAGGTTATCCAGTTCACGTTTCACAGAGACCTCTCTCTTGTCGTTCATCTTTCACCGCCGATGCCGGGTCCTGCAATCTGAGTTAGCCGTTGATCGGGATTCGCAAGAGCTTGACGCCCTCGCGGATTTTTTCGCCGAACTCGAAAGGCGTCATGTGTGAGCCGCTGTGGGCTCCTGTCAAAAACACCTGCGCCAATCTCGAATTCCTCAACAAATCCGAATGCGGAAGAAACGCCGCAACGGCCATCACTCCCAACGTAATCACCGCGCAGCCCTTCACGAATCCAAAGAGCGCGCCCAGAAACCGATCGACGAATCCCAACCCTACCCAGCGCACGGTCCCGCGCAACAGGCGCCCCACCAATCCAGCCAGAAGCATCACGCCCAACGCGATCAGCAGAAATGCGACTAAATTCGCCACTTGCGGGTTCTTCGCCCAGCTTATGAGCCAAAATGCGAGGCGCTCATAATCCGCCGCAGCGATCCACAACCCTAATACAACACCTGCCAGTGAAAACAGTTCCACCATAAGGCCTTTGAAGAAAGCCGAGATTACAGAAATGACCAGCACCCCGACGATCGATAGATCGAGCCAGGTCATTCCTTAGGCTTTCTCGAAAGGGTATCCCCCGGTCCCGAGCTCATGCCCGGTCAATAATCGGAAGGCTTCCAGATATTTTTCCTGGGTCCGCCGCACGACATCGCCGGGAAGCGCTGGGGCCGGAGCCTTCTTATTCCAGTGAATGCTTTCCAGATAGTCTCGAACAAATTGCTTGTCGAAAGAGGGCTGCGCATGTCCGGGCTCATAGCCATCGGAAGGCCAAAAACGCGAGGAGTCGGGCGTTAGCACTTCGTCAGCAAGCACAATGCCTTTGGCCGTCTTTCCAAACTCAAACTTGGTATCCGCCAGAATAAGGCCCCGCGTCCGCGCGTGTTCGGCCGCCTTGCCATAAATCAGCAGGCTCAATCCGCGCAATTCCTCCGCGGTTTCCCGGCCTACGCGTGCAACCATCTGCTCGAATGAAATATTTTCATCGTGTTCGCCAGTCGCGCTCTTGCTGGCCGGCGTGAAGATCGGTTCGGGCAATTGCTCGGATTCTCTTAAGCCTGGCGGCAGCGGAATGCCGCAAACCTTCCGCGTAGCAAGATAATCCTTCCAGCCTGATCCGGAGAGATAGCCCCGGACCACGCATTCCACAGGAAACATTTGCGCGCGTGCCACCAACATCGATCTTCCACGCAACTCATCTTCATACAGCTTGAGCTCCGCCGGATATTGCGCAACGTCTGCCGTGATGAGATGGTTGGCGACAACGCCACCAAAAAGATCGAACCAGAAAAGAGAAAGCTGCGTCAACACCTGACCTTTGCCAGGAATGCCGGAGCCTAGAACGTGGTCGAAGGCTGAAATACGATCCGTTGCTACAAGCAGCAGAGATTCCCCGACGGAGTATAGATCGCGTACTTTGCCGCGCGCATAGAGTTGCAGATCTTCGAACGCGGTTTCAATCACAGTTGGCAAGCGGCGAGCCTTCCGGGCGGGAAATGACAATTCCGATTGTCCCGGGGCGCGCCCGCTTTGTCAACGCCCGCGAAGCCACACAAAGAGGCAAGAAAAGACGCGCTCTACAAGCCACGTCCTATGCGTGCTTTATGATTCCGCGCCCGGGCACAGAGTTCTGCCCGTCTTTCATTTCATCGATAATTTTTCGGAGTGACGGACGCAGTCTGTTGTCATCTCTCAACACGAGTCAGACCGCAGAGATCTCCCAGACTCTTGCACGAAGCTCCATGCGTTGCCAGATGAACGAGCCCTCGTGAGAAATGCTCGCGGTTACGATGTGTAAAGAAAAGGCCCAGCACCTTGTGCTGGGCTAGCGTAGATCAATAGCGTAGATCAATGGCGGCAAAAAATCTATGCGGAAATCAACTGACGCTCGCTTGAGCGGTGGGTGGAGTCATGTCCGCCTAATCGCACGGAGACAACTTTTGAAACACCCGGCTCCTGCATTGTGACTCCGTAGATAAGGTCGGCCGAAGTCATCATCCTCTTCGAGTGCGTGACGAGTACGAACTGCGTTTCTGCGCTCATGCCCTTGAGCATCTCTGCCAATCGACCGACGTTGGTCTCATCCAGCGGCGCATCGACTTCGTCCAACACACAGAATGGGCTGGGTTGATATTGGAAGATGCCGACCAACAACGAGAGGGCCGTCAGCGCTTTTTCGCCGCCCGAGAGCAGGAGCACATTCTGCAGCTTCTTACCTGGAGGCGAGGCCACGATATCGATACCGCTCTCCGCGGTATTGGCCTCATCGGTCAACCGCATAAAGGCCTGGCCGCCGTTGAAGAGGCTAGTGAAGGTCACGCTGAAATTCTCGTTGATTTTGGCGAAGGCCTCGTCGAATTTTGTGCGGGTGATCTGATCGATCTCCTTAATGCTGGCGTGAGTATTCTCGATCGAATCCAAGAGGTCCTGGCGTTGCGTCTCCAAGAAAGCATGCCGCTCCGCCGTCTCCTTGTACTCGTCGAGCGCCATCATATTGACTGGGCCCATCGCCTCCAATTTCTGCTTGAGCCCACGACAAGCTTCGTCCTCCGCCGCCAACGCTTCTTCTTCGAGGCGCGGCAGATCCTGCGCCCGCAGTTCAACCGCCTCAACACCCAACTCGTTGACACACGCGGCTTCGGTGTACTCGAGGTCCGCAGCCAGTTTGGCCGCTTGCGCGCTCCGCTCGCTGCGCCGCTCGCGCAGAGCATCGGTTTGCGCGCGCAGAGTCTTCAAGTGCTGCTCGCTCTCTTTGATCTGCTCGCGGAGCAGCCTGGCTTCTTCGGTCCAGCGTGCTGCTTCTTCGGTCGCGGTGCTGCGGACTTCGACCAGACGTTCGCGTTCGACGGCCAGTTGCTCGTTCTCCTGGCTCCGGTGTTGCTGTTCGCCATGTGCGGCAGCCAACTGCTGATCGAGTTGGCTGACCCGCCGTTCGAGGTCGGCGTGCATGCGATCGATGCGGGTAAAAGCCGCCTCTGCCCCGCGCCTACGCTCCTCGAGACCTGCGAGCTGGGCCGAAACGGCAGCCGCCTCCTGCTGCGCCTGTTCACGTTGATCGCGCAGCCCTTCCATGTTTTGCTGGGCCTCATTGAGTTTCTGCTCAAGCACCTCGTGCTCTGCTTCGAGCCGGCGTGCCTCCTGCCGCTTCTCTTCAATGCCCTGGCTGCGAGCGACGCGCAGATCACGATTTCGCTCGTTCTGCACGATCCAGTCTTCCAGCCGGCGTTCCACACGAGCCGCTTCCGCTTCCATCTGTCGCAGCGCGGCGCTCTGATTCGCGGATTCGCGCTCCGCGATGCGACGTTCTTCGCTGGTGAGGTCTAAACGCCTGCTCATCTCGCCCAAGAGGTGGGTGAGGGAAGCGACCGTCATCTCTGCTTGAGCGACCTCCGCCTCCACCTGCGCCAACTTTCTTTCCGTCTCGCGCAGTTCGCGCTTGAGAGCCAGTGGCCCCTCGACACTCGGTTTTCCTCCAGTTACGGTTACATTATGAAAACACTCGCCCGAGGGGGCGAGAAAGAACGCGTTGGGGTTCTCGAGCGCGAGAGACTTAGCGATCTCCGCATCCGGCGTAACAAAGCCATCGCGCAGCTTAGGGAGGATCACTTCCAGGGAGCGGCCGAAACCATCGAGCACCCGGATGCAGTCCTTCAACCGCACGACACCCTCTCCGCGCCGATGGGATTCCGGCGAATCGTCTCCGGCGAAGGAGAATTTCGCCTGTGAGTCGTGGGGATGCACCAGGAAGGTCGCGCGCCCATCGACATCGCTTTTCAAGAGACGCATGCCCTCGTCGGCCGCGTCCCAGCTCTTCACCACGATGTAATTCAGTTCATCCTTCAGAAACGCGTCCACTACTGTTTCGTATTGTCCATTGACTTCAAGGAAGTCGGCCAGAGTGCCTACGGGCGCCAGTCCTCCACCGAGCGAGTTGGACTTAAGCAACTTGCGCACTGTCTCGGTGGAATAGCTGTGCTCTCGGATGAGCGCCTCGAGCGAGCTCCTTCGTCCGCTAAGCGCGGCCATCTCAGCTCGCAACTGATCGCCGCGCCGTTTGGCTTCCGCCTCTTCGTCCCGCTTACCGGCAATCTCCGAACGGAGGGATCCGATTTCTCCCTCCAGCCGCTGCAACTGCTCGGTGACTGATTCGAAGTTCAGAGAAGCCTGACCGCGCTCCACCCCCAGCGCTTCCAAATCCCTCTTCGCGGCGTGAATCTCTCCAGCTAACCGCTCTGCATCCCGCTCAAGTGCAGTGAGCGAATCCTCCGCGTGCTGCACCTGACTGCGCGCGTTGCCCACCTGCGTCAGTAGGGAAATGGCATGTCTACGGGTAGCCTCCAATCCCTGCTCGGCTGCGCTGACCGCGTGCACCGCTTCGCGTGCGAGCGTTTGGCGCAGCTGGGCCTCTTCGCTGAAAGCCGCCGCTTCCGCTGCTGCTGTTTCGAGAAAACTCCGGTGCGACTCGCGCTCCGCCGCCAACGAACCTAGATGCTGCCGGGATTGCTCCAACTCGGCGGAACCTGCTGCGACCCGGGCTTGCAGCTCGGCGATCCGCTCTTGGTTCGAGTGCTGACGCGTGGCTGCCCGCTCAAGCTCGACTGCTGCCTGGTTCGCCCGAATGCCCGCTTCCTTCGCACTTCCGTCCAACTGATAGCCGCGGGCGACCGCTCCGGCGTGCTCCTCTTCGAGAAGAGCGACCTGTTCGCTCGCGCTGTCGATTTCTGTGCTCAGCGTGCTGATTTCGAGCGCCAGCGCTTCTTGTTCGGAGTCCAATTGCGCGATGCGGCTGGCCAGAACGAGCCTCAGGCGGGACCGCAGCTCATCGCGCAGTGCGCCATACCGCTCTGCCTTGGCCGCTTGCCGCTTCAGTGAGCCCATCTGCCGCGTGACCTCTTCGAAGATGTCGTTTACGCGCGCAAGATTCTGTTTCGCTTGTTCCAAACGGAGTTCGGCCAGACGCTTCTTTGTCTTGAAGCGCGTGATGCCAGCCGCCTCTTCGATAATCGCGCGGCGATCGTGCGGTTTCGAGCTCAGCAGCTGCCCGATCCGCTCTTGCTCAATGATCGCGTAGGACTCCGGACCCAGGCCCGTGCCCATAAATATGTCCTGAATATCCCGCAAGCGGCAGAGCTTGCCATTCAGCAGATACTCGCTTTCCCCCGTGCGGAAGAGCCTGCGGGTTACGACAATCTCACCGGCCCTTGCAGGCGTTCTCTGAAAGCGCCTGCGCCGTACTTTTAATACGACCGATGCTTCCGCGGCCGGATCAGCCGGCGCAATTTCCCCAGCGCTCTCCACGGCTTGATCCTGAATGGGTATACCATCCTCTCCGTCGATTACCGGCCCCGGTTGAGCCTCGGCGATGATCTCTTCGGTTTCTGCAGCCCGGGTGGCGCGCAGCTTCTCCTCATCCCATTCCGCTTCAACAAACTCGTCTTGGACTTGGACCTCGGGACCGTCGAGCAGAGGACCGGTGTATGCATCGGGGTCAATCAACGACAGGGAAACCTCAGCCATGCCCAGAGCCTTGCGGTCTCTGGTTCCGGCGAAGATGACATCTTCCATCTTCGTGCCGCGGAGACTCTTCGCCGACTGCTCGCCCAGAACCCAGCTGACCGCGTCCAGGATGTTCGACTTGCCGCAGCCGTTGGGGCCCACGACCGCCGCGAGACCCTGACCCGGCAGGTTAACCTCGGTCCTGTCACAGAAGGACTTGAACCCGAGGATCTGGATTTTCTTGAGCTTCAGCACTCGCGCTCCTTTTGGCCGACCGCAGGGCAGTAAAGCAGGTCTGCGGCGCTACTCTGCTTCTCAGAGACTCTATCGTTGCGGCCCGGCTGAATCAACGTCGGTACCCCAAGATATTGTGGATAAGCCGTTCCCAATTCAAAGTATTCGGGGTTCGCATCCAGAACTGCACATCGAGAATTGGCGCAACGGTACTCTGATTCACCTTATAAGCTTGAGCGTAGCCCGACGGTTCCCACCTTACAAGTGACCTTCGGGGCACCTTTAATGACCTACTAGGGGTCAGCGCGTTGCGCAGAACCCTAAAGGGGGATGATGCCGCTACGGTTTCATGGTTGGACGGAGCAGCACCTCGCTCATAAACGAATTTGGTCCCTGGGTCACGATCGTCGCGACAACATGCGCCACGTCGGCCGGTTGCACCATTTTGGACCTGTCCTTACCTTGGCCTGGGGCCTGACCTGAGCCAAAGCTGGTGTCGACGGAGCCCGGGGCGATGACGGTCACGCGTACTCCGTATTGCCGCAACTCCTCGGCGACTGAATACGTGAGCCCATTTAATCCCCACTTTGAGGCTGCATACGCAGCTCCGTTCGGGAGGGGATTTTTTCCCGCCAGCGAAGAGATATTGATGATGTGCCCGCTTCGCGCCGCGATCATAAGAGGCGCAAAGGCGCGGATCATCAGGTATGGAGCGCGCAAGTTGGTATCAAGCACCCGGCTCCACTCCTCCGGTGTAAGTTCGATCAGCGGCTTGCCTGTGACCCCGACTGCGGCATTGTTCACCAGGATGTCGCAGCGCCCGTATTCCTTTGCGACTCTCTCTCCGAATGCCGCCACGGCTTTATCGTCAGTAAGTTCGAGCGGCATCGGCATGGCTCGACCGCCTTGCCTTTCAATCGCAGCCTGTACCGCAGACAAACGTGCCTGGTCGCGCGCCGTCAACACCACACTCGCACCCATGCGCGCCAACCTGTGCGCCACGGCCTCGCCGATGCCACGCGCTGCGCCAGTCACGATTGCGACCTGGTTGCTCAAGACACCCACCTCATCCCGCTGAATCACCGTTTCCGTCATTGCTTCTTTCGTTCCTCGTTTCTCATCATCTTTAGAGAGCCGACTTGCAGTACTTCGAAATTCCAGTCATTCTTGCTTGAATAGATCACCGACAGGCATCCAGCAAGCTTTGCTTGTCATAATGCGCAGGCACTTTCTATAATCCACCCACATACCGAAGGAAAGCCCTTGAATTTCGAGAGTCCACAGGTTCATCCTCCAGACCTCATGAGGACAACCAAATCGGGGGCACCTTGAAAGATTTGATGTTTATATTTGCCGCGAATCTTCTCTCAAAGGTTGAGAAAGTCAGAGAAAGCCACCTCATGCAGGAAGAATTCCGCTAGGAGCGTTGAATGAAGAAGGTAGTTTTTGCCTCCGTGTTGGCGTTGGCCACCACCTGTCTGGGCTCAGCGCCCATGCTTATCGCACAGGACAGTGCGCAAGCCGGCCAGATCACGATCAAGGATCCTGCCGAATACAACGAATACACCAATGCCGTGGGGCAATCGACACCAGCGGCGAAAGCTGCAGCGATCGAAGCGTTCCTGCAAAAATATCCCAATTCCGTCGTCAAAAATGATCTGCTCGAAATGCTGATGGCGACGTATCAGGCCGCAGGCGACCAGGATAAAACTCTGGCCACGGCGCAACGTCTTCTGGAAGCCGATCCGAACAATCTGCGGGCGCTTTTCATGACTGCCTTCATCAATAAGACGAAGGCCACAGCTGCCATGCAGTCCAACCCCTCCGCCGCCGGACCTCTACTCGATGCTGCTGCGGCTGCCGCACAGAAGGGTTTGAGTGCGACCAAACCAGCCAATATGTCGGACGCGGACTTCCAAAAGCTGAAGACTGCGACCACTCCCATTTTTTACGAGGTCATCGCTCTCGATGCTCAGAATAAAAAGGATATGGCGGGTGCTGTCCAGAACTTCACCAGCGATCTGAAGGCATACTCAGATCCGGCGCAAACCACATCGGGTCTGGGGCTGAACGATACGTATCTGCTCGGTCAAGCCTATGCACAGCAGACTCCGCCAGACCTGAAGAACGCAGCCTGGTTTCTGACCCGCGCCGCGCTCTTTGCTCCTCCTCAAGCCAAGCCGCAAATTCAGAGTGCTGCCGAATACTTCTACAAGAAGTACCACGGCAATATGGATGGCTATCCTCAAGTGCAGGCTCTGGCTCAGAGCAATCTCTTTCCACCCGCTGACTACAATCCCACTCCGGCTCCACCGCCTCCGTCACCCGCTGACTTGGCCGCGCAGACCGTCGCCAGTACGCCTGACCTCAAGTCGCTCAGCCTTTCCGATAGAGAATTCATCCTCTTCAACGGCAAGCCCGAGGACGCGCAGAAGGTTTGGGACGTGATGAAGGGCCAACGAGTCGAGGTTCCCGGCAAGGTGGTCTCAGCGTCTCCAACTCAAGTCCAACTCGCCGTGACGGAAGACAACCAGGCGAGTAACAAGGCGGATTTCACGATCAACATGAAGACTCCGCTGAAAAATCCGCCGACCGTGGGCAGCAACGCGACCTTTGACGCGACCTTCGATTCCTATACGACCAACCCGCCGATGATCACGCTGGTCGACGGCTCGGCGCCGGTCAAGGCCGGCGCGAAGCCAGCGCCGGGACACCGCCACACAACAACGCACTAGGACGGTAAATGAACCGGTAAAGTCTCCAGTTCATTCATACCTGACAAGAAGGGCAGCCCCAGGGTTGCCCTTCTTTGTTTTCACACTTCGCTCGATCGGGGTTCTGCCCATGCGCCACAGCATTCTAGTCTCTCTCCTTTGCTGTCTCAGTTTCTCGCTCAGCCCCCGGGGTCATGCGCAAAGGGATTCGGGGCCGCTCCCGGTTTTGGGCGGCTCGCGCGAGGTCATTTTCGATACGGATATTGGAGACGACATCGACGATGCCTTCGCGTTTGCTCTTCTGCTCTCCGCACCTGAAGTGCACGTTAACGCCGTTACGACAGCTTGGGGGGATACAGGCCTGCGCGCCCGGCTAGCCTCACGGTTCCTAACCACGACAGGCCACAGCGGAATTCCAGTCGCTGCAGGTCCGCAGACCCACAGCACCACGGTTTTCACGCAGTCTGTTTGGGCACACAATTTCCCCGAGCCGTCGACGCCTTGGCCGAATGCAGTGACTCTCACACTGGACGAGATTCGCAAGAAGCCGGGACAGATTACGCTGATTTCCGTCGCGCCGTTGAGCAACATAGGCGCGCTGATTGATGCGGACCCGGCCACGTTCCGTAAATTGAAGCAAGTCGTGATTATGGGCGGATCCATTTCCCGCGGCTACGGCGACTTGGGATATCTGCCCGATCGGGGACCTCAACCGGAGTACAACATCAAATGCGATATCCCTTCTGCGAAGAAACTCTTTACTTCCGGTGTGCCCATTTACGTGATGCCCTTGGATTCGACCCAGCTCAAGCTCGACGAGGTTAAGCGGAGTGTTCTCTTCAGCGCAGGCACAGCGTCGACCGATGCACTCACGCTTCTTTATGAGCAGTGGAACAAATCGACTGGCAACCCGACCCCCACGCTGTTTGACGCCATGGCGGTCGCTGCCTATCTCGAACCGGACCTTTGCCCGACGAAGCCGCTTCGTATCGAAGTTGATGACCAGGGATATACGCGCGTGGTTAGGGGTGCGCCCAACGCGAATGTCTGCCTGGACTCGAGTCCGGAGCGCTTCTTTCATTTTTATCTGCGTAGTCTGCTGGGTAAGGGCAGCTAAGGGCCAGCTACGCGGTCGTCAGCTATCAGCCGGTTAGCTAAAAACCGGTCAGCTCGTGAAGCGGTTAGCAAAAACTACTTGCCAGAGCATCATAAATTGGCGAGAGGATTCGGGAATCTCGCAGCACACGGTCGCCGTTTCCCACCTTCGGGCTGAACAGCGCAGCCAAAAGAAGGTGCCAGCCGTCTTCGTGCTGCTTCAAACCCCGAGATACAGAAGTCGTGTTCCATTAGGCTAAGAGCAGAGGACAGATTGATCTCTCGGCTCTGGTGCTTTCGAGGACCGGGGCAACGGTGTAAAGTCAAGATGTCCATGCACAGGTTCTCCCTCACGCCTCGGCACTGCCTGCGAACCTCTTGCTTATTTGTTTTGCTGGCCACGGTGGCGGCACACGGTCAGCAAAGTGGGGTCCCCAATCAGGAGCTGATTCCCGGAGTTCCCCCCGCCACCCCGGTCACCGGACCCCTTCCGGGAGTCAACTCTTTCCCGATCGGTTTAACGCCTCTTGCCGGGCGCCCCTATGTTTTTGAGCTCGAGTACCGGGACCCGGCGCACATGATGCCTGAAGACCTTCAGGTGGTCGACTCGCTCAAACCGGAGCTAGCCAAGGAAGCGTCGCTTCTGACGTACGATCTTCGCTCTCCGGGATGGCAGTACCACCAGATCATGTGTCCGGCGTTCCCTGACTATCTGTTCCTCTCCTTCACCCACGGACCGGACCCCAACGGCTCCTCACGCTTTGTCGCAGCGCTCGAGCGGAACGGTCCTCGCGTTCGCATCGTCTCCCGCTACTCGCATGGAATGTTGCCTTTCGATTCCTCCTGGAATAGGCCTGCGACCCGAGAAGTTTTCAACCGTATCATTCGGCAGGAGCGGGGAGATATGCCAATAGGACAAGCGCCGAACTGGCTGGTGATCGGCATGTGCTATGCCGAGCTGAGCGGCAATCATGTTCAGGTGCTCACCGTACATCCGCGTCCGGATGCGACTCTGGACCTTCTCCGCCTTGGGGCAAATCGTCCGCAGCTAGAAATCGATTCGGACCGCAGTGCGGACGTCACCTTCAGCGATGCATCTCAGCCAGGGAAGACAACTCTCTGGAGATTGCACTTCGATCGCCATGGCGAGATCACCTCAGCGGAGCACAGCAACGAACGCCAGGCACCGAAGATCGCTCTAAAACCTTGACCGGCAAACTGATCTGACCGCCAACCCCGACCGCTCGTTTTAACTGAGTGTTGATAACTGTTTTGATCCCTGGCCTTTACTCGCCAAGCATCAGGCGCCGGATCGAATGCGCCCGTCCGGATTCGCCATCGCATTCGATCAGCACTGCGCACATCTTCGGATCGCCCTTGGCGGGCTCAAATTTGCCAGGCAATCCACTTAGAAACCGGTTCAGAACTAGTTCCTTCTCCACTCCGATCACGCTGTCGTAGGGTCCGCTCATTCCCACATCGGTCTGATACGCTGTCCCACTCGGCAAGATTCGCTCGTCGGCGGTCGGAACGTGCGTGTGTGTCCCGATTACTCCAGTAACCTTCCCATCTAGGTACCATCCGAGAGCAATTTTCTCTGAAGTCGCTTCCGCGTGGAAGTCCACAAGGATCACTTTCGCTTTGATTTTTTGGAGTAGGGAATCGGCCGTCCGGAAGGGATCCTCGAGCGCGCCCATGAAGACGCGGCCCTGCAGGTTCATCACCGCATAAGGCTGTCCGGAAGGCAAACATCCCTCGTAGAAGCCGTGCCCTGGAGCGCCGTTGACGTAGTTGGCGGGACGCAGCACACGCCGTGGACGATCGTGGCTATCTGCTGTTACAGACTGTAAATACTCGATGATCTCGCGCTTATCCCACACGTGATTGCCGGTGGTGATGACGTGCGCGCCCAGATCGAAGAGCTCGTCGGCGATCGCCGGTGTAATGCCGAAACCGCCGGCGGCATTCTCCCCATTGACGATTACGAGATCGACCGACTGCTCGTTGATGACGTGAGCAAGATGCTCCCTTACGATCCGGCGGCCGGCCTGGCCAAATACGTCTCCCACAAACAAAATCCGCACGTAACTCCTTTAAGCTCCACCGGCCGCCCGGAAAACGATGCCGGCACGGCTACAAATGGAGATGGTTACTGCTTTGTAAAAATGCAACCTTGGAAGTGACTATCGTTCTCACGGTGGTTCACTTGCAACTCGCTTTCAGTGTGTTAGGGTTGCCCGCATGGCTGTTAACTGCAGATTTGCCACTGGTGTGCACGTGCTTGTTTTGCTGGCTGCAGAGCCTGACACGTTGCAGACATCGACGGACATCGCCGAGAAATTGGATACCAATCCGGTAGTAGTCCGTCGCGTGCTTGCGTCCCTCCAGCAAGCGAAACTTATTGAGAGTCAAAAAGGCCCAACCGGGGGATCGCGTCTGCTCAAATCTCCCAAGGCGATTACTCTCGCTGATGTTTATAGTGCGGTCGAGACTGGATCGCTGTTTCATGCCCCGCAAGTGCGTGCCCCCGGACCACTGCGGGTCAACTCCGCACTCGAAAAAATCTTCTCCTCTTCGATGGTAGCTCTCATGGAAGATTTTGAGAAAACCAGTCTTAGCCAAGTTCTCAAGCGGGTACAGAAGACCGGTAAAAGGTAGCACTTCGGAATCGGCCAGGCATTGAAGTTGGGCCGCTATTCGCGGCTCAATTGCAACAAAAGAATGCCCTACCCGCCTATCCCCCTCTTTTGTTTCCATCCTCCACACCACCCTCTGGTCCCTTTTCGCCTGCCTGTTCTCCGCGCGCCGGACGCAATAGCGGGAAGAGGATGACATCGCGAATGGATTTTGACCCAGTCAACACCATGGTTAGCCGATCGATACCCACGCCTTCACCTGCAGTTGGGGGTAGACCGTAGGCTAAGGCCCGGACGTAGTCCTCATCCATCGCATGGGCTTCGGCATCGCCTCTTTCCCGCTCGGTGAGCTGTTGGAGGAAGCGCCGCCGCTGCTCTTCCGGATCGTTCAATTCGCTGAAGGCATTTCCTAACTCAAAACCGCCGATGAAAAACTCAAACCGCTCCACCCACTCCGGTTCGTCCGGCTTCTTCTTTGAAAGGGGCGATACGGCGACGGGGAAGTCATAGATGATTGTTGGCTGGATCAAGTGCTCTTCGGCCACAGCTTCAAAGATTCCGGCAATGGTTTTGCCAGTAGGCTCTCCGGGTTGAAAGTCAACATGCACCTTGGCCACGCGCAGCCGGTCGACCATTGATCGCACCGAATCGGGGTAGGCAAACTCCTCGAAATCCGGTTTTGCGCCAGCTGCTTCTGGCCAGAACACCTGGATAGCCTCGCGCATCGAATAGCGCCGCCAGTTGGCGAGATCGATTTCGTGCCCGTCAATGTTCGTCAGGGCCGTGCCGTTGACCTCTAGGGCGACGTGCCGGATGAGTTCCTCGGTCAACCGCATCAGGTCTTCGTAGTTGGCGTAGGCCTGGTAGAACTCGAGCATCGTGAATTCCGGGTTGTGCTGGGTGGAGATGCCCTCGTTCCGGAAGTTCCGGTTGATTTCGTAGACTCGCTCGAGCCCGCCAACCACCAGACGCTTGAGGTAGAGTTCCGGCGCGATGCGCAGGAACAATGGCATGTCGAGCGCGTTGTGATGCGTGCGAAATGGCTTGGCCGCCGCACCGCCGGCGATGGGCTGCATCATCGGGGTTTCCACTTCGATGTAGCCTCGCTGGTCGAAGAAGCTGCGCACCGCCTTGAGCACTTGCGCCCGCTTCACGAAGACCTCACGAACGTCCGCGTTCATGAAGAGGTCGACGTATCGCTGCCGGTATCGCAATTCGACGTCGGAGAGACCGTGGTACTTCTCCGGCAAGGCGAGCATGGCCTTTGTCAGGAACGTTAAGCTGTCCACATGAACGCTAAGCTCGCCTGTGCGCGTACGGAAAAGATAGCCGGAAACGCCGATGTGGTCGCCTAGGTCCAACAGCTTGAAAAGCTCGAACCCCGAGTCGCCCACCGCGTCACGCCGGACATAGATTTGCATTCTTTGACCGCCCTGCTGCAGCTGGGCGAAGCCGGCCTTGCCTTGCGGGCGGATCGCCATCAGGCGTCCGGCCACCTGCACTGTTTTCCGCTGCGACTCCAGCTGCTCGGCAGTCGAGGCGCCGTAGGCCTCGCGTAGCTCAGTGATCGTGTGCGATGCGACGAACTGGTTAGGGTAGGCTTGCTGGCCGAGCGCAACAATCTGGTCCAGCTTTTCCTTGCGAAGCGCAAAAAGATTGCGCTCAAACTCTGACTCAAACACCTGGAGTGCCTCTCGTTACGGGAAAAGGCCAGTATACCGGGGAAGATTCGGAGGGTCGGCTAGTGGGCGAGTCAGATCACGGCGGATGAAACGGCGACCAATCTCACATCCCCTTGTTCTTGGTGTATAACAACGCAGAACCATTACGGCGCCATGAGCAATCCTTCGAGCAGGAAATCCGGATCTTTGCCTAGGAAGGAAGGTTCCATACAGTCGCTGGTGCGGGTCGAGAGCCTGATCCAGCTCGGTCTGCTTTTACCTGCCGCCACTGTAATTGGCTGGCTGATCGGAGTAGGGCTGGATCGCTGGCTGCATCAGGATTGGATTTACATCCCGGGGCTGATTCTTGGCGCCGGGGCTGGATTCGTGCAGATCTTCCGGATCGTCTTCGCGCTCAATAAGGAGTAACCCGGCCCCACGAGCAGGATCGACAGCGTGCCTGTAGGCACGCACTCGATGAGGTCCAGATGAGGCAGTTTGTTTGGCAGTAGCAATGACGGAGTTTCGAGATCAGGATCTGCGCGCTGCGCTCAACCGGGCATTACGGATTGTGGGCATCAGTGCACTCATAGGTACACCTGTCATCTGGGGCGCCTGGGGCTGGCCTTCCGCCGTGTTCTTTCTGGTCGGTGGCGCGATTGCCGCGACCGGTATCCTCGAATGGCGGCAGATCATGTCGGCTGTTCTTGCACGCCTGGGACCGGTGAACGCATCGGGGGACGCTACGGGCGCGAGCAGCGCCGCGGGCACCCAGCCGAAGCCGGTGGGCCCGGTAGTCTTCTGGTTTTTTCTCCGTCTCGCTCTTGCCGGAGCCCTTTTGTATGTTAGCCTTAAGAGTTTAGACGGCAGGATTTCCGCACTGATTGCAGGGCTGGCGTTAGCGATGCTGGCTCTACTCATCGAGGCAATTCGACTCTTGCGCACTTGGTCGCTTTAGAGGCTTGGAACGGGCGATAGGTCGCCGCCAGAGTGTGCTCGGCCAGGAATCAAACGAAACATATGCACGGTCAAACCGCATTCACTGCATTCTTGAACCAGCACTTCGGTGGCCTGGCGAACTCGATCCTGCAGGCTGTCCACGTCCAGCCAAAACATGCGGACGCGCCCATTACTAACGCGTTCGCTATGGAGATTTTGGTCCTCTTCATTCTGCTGGCCTTCTTCGTTCTCGTCCGGATATCTCTGAACGTAGAGAAGCCGAACGCGGTCCAGCAAGTCGCCGAGATCATCCATGAGTTCGTCTCCGATCAGGCCGAATCGATCATCGGACACGGCAGCCAGCGCTACGTGCTCTTTACCACATGCGTGCTGCTCTTTGTTCTGCTCGGAAATCTCCTGGGCATGGTTCCCGGGCTGATCGCGCCGACATCGAACCCGACCGTGCCGCTGGGCGTCGCGCTGCTGACATTTCTCTATTACAACTTCCACGGGCTGCGCGAACAGGGGCCCATTGGCTACCTCAAGCACTTCCTCGGGCCGATCTGGTGGATCTCATGGATGATGCTGCCCATCGAGATCATCTCCCATCTCGCACGCATACTCTCGCTCACTGTCCGTCTTTACGCCAACATGTTCGCCGGGGAAATGGTTACCCTCGTCTTTTTCTCTCTGGTGCCGTTCGCCATACCGGTGATCTTCATGGGCCTCCACTTGGGGGTAGCACTCATCCAGGCGTACATCTTCATGCTGCTGACCATGATCTATTTAGCCGGAGCAGTCGCGCACGAACACTAGAGCTCTCAATAGAAAAGCTTACTCGTCCGGAAATCCGCTTCCACTCTGGGCGAGCGCCGCAAGCGTGAGGGGGCCAGCACGGTGAGCCTCAACCACCCACTGGCGGCAAACTGAGGAAGCTTAGGAGGAAGTATGCGTAAGTTGCAGTACATCTTTATGACGCTCGCCGCGATGTTTATGGCGGTTCCGGCGTTTGCTCAAGAGCCGGGAGGAGGCGGTGTCGGGGCCGGCCTCACCTCGATCGCAGCCGGTCTCGGCATGGGTCTCGCTGCCGGACTATGCGGACTCGGTCAAGGCCGCGCCACCGCCTCGGCTGCAGAAGCAGTCGCCCGCAACCCTGGCGCACGCGCCGGTATCCTCTTGCTGCTCACCCTGGGTCTGGCTTTCATGGAGTCGCTCTCCCTTTTCACCCTCGTTATCATTTTCGTCAAGGTCCACTAGATCGCGGCTCACTCTACAACTGATCTCATATATGCGCTTGCCGCTTCGATCGAGTGCATGAGCCCCGCTTCCCACCCCAGCAAGCGAGCTTGCCGGGGACCCCGGGTGCTTCGATGGCGGGTCTCACACGTGGTTACAACCAGTGGGTCAGGTTTATGAGATCCGTTGTAGCTCCTTTGCTCCTAGTTTCTCCAAGAGCAGTCGAATTAGCGGCTGCCCCAGCCAGAAGCTAGGAGCAACTAGTTTTTGGGGACCTGTTGTTCGCGGTGTGTGCGCGGATTAGCTAAGAAACCCGGAGCTGTCTTAATGCGGCTCGAATTCCGAGCGACGTCCAAGATCTTTCGCGGCCATACTGCTCTCGACCAGCTGACTCTTTCGCTTGAGCCGGGTGAGATTTTGGGCTTCCTGGGCCCGAATGGTGCTGGGAAGACCACTGCGATTCATCTCGCTCTCGGTTTCTTACGCCCTTCTTCAGGGACGGGATTTCTGTTGGGGAAGCCGTTCGGCGATGCCGGGGCGCGGACGAGACTCGGCTTTGTTCCGGACCAGCCCGTCTTCTTCGCCGATCGAGCTTCGTCGAGCGTAGCTTTGGCGGCTGCACTCAACGGCGTGCGCGATCCCCACCTTCGGGACCGCGTCCGCGAACTGCTCGCGGCATTAGGTCTCAATCGTAGCCGTGAAGACGGAAAGAAAGACGTAAGGCGCTTCTCTCGCGGCATGCAGCAACGGCTGGCGCTAGCCCAAGCTCTCGTGAATGATCCAGAACTCCTCATCCTGGATGAACCCGCTTCCGCGCTCGACCCGGCCGGTGTCCTCGAAGTTCGTGAGTTACTGCGTGAAGCCCGCCGCGCCGGCAAGAGCATCTTCTTCAGCTCGCACCAATTGACGGAGGTGGAGCAAATCTGCGACCGGATTGCCTTTCTTAACCAAGGACGGCTGGTTCGCTATGGCACGCTCGAATCCCTGAGGGAAACATCGGATCTGATCGAGGCTGAGGTTCGCGGTCTCTCAACCCCGCAGGCCGTCCAGCTCTTTCCTCGCTTTCTCGAGGACCCAAACGGGCTCGCGGAAAAGACTTTTCCTCAGACTGCTGCTTTGCTGCGGCTGACCTTTCCTCATACAGAACAGCGGCCGGTGCTTGAAGCGATTTGGAATGCAGGTGGGGAAGTGGTTAGCCTCGCTCCACGCAGGCGCACGCTCGAGGAATTGTTCGTGGCCTGGAGCCAGACTGCGAGTGGAGAGGGGAGCGGTCGATGAAGATATGGGAGATCGCGCGGAGGTTGCTTGCTCAAAACAGGTGGCTCTACTTGTTCCTTGTTCTTTGGCCTCTGGTTCTCGCAGCTATCTTCCTCTTGCCGCATAGCTCCCCAAGCGCGGACGATGTTGCTGCTGTCCTTCACCAGGAATGTATCTACGGTCTCGCCCTGGTTGTCTTTTCAGGCAGCGTGCAACTCGGCAACGAGGAGCGGTCGCGCCGCATCGTGACCGTTCTCTCGCGAGCAGTGAGCCGCCGCCAATACCTGTTCGCGCTCGGGTTGGCTGCGTGGATCCCGCTGGTGCCTTATGCGATCAGCATTTTTTTGAGCGGGCTTCTGCTCGATCGTTATACGAATCACCTGGCGAGCACGATTTTTGATTTGGTCCTGTTGGGCGCATGGACCGCAGCACCAAGCCTGTTCTTCGCCTCATGGCTACCGACGATCCTGGCCTCGGGCGCCACCCTGGCGCTGATCTCGGGAACAGTTGGGCTTAGCCGTGTGTGGCCGCAATTCGGTCTCGGTGGAATGCTCGGCGCATTGGTCGGAATGGGAGTGAGGCCTCAGGGGGTTGCTCGGGTGACGGCATGGTTGACCTTAGTCGTGACCGGGATTGTCTTCTTCGCGGCGGCTTCTGTGATTTTTGAGCACCGCGATTTGCGTTTGAAGGAGGAATGAGATTCGTTTGTCAGTTGTGAGTTCTCGGTCTTCAGCTTGGTCAGTTTGATAACTTACGGATCCTGGTGCATGCTGTCGTGGTTTCCCACCCTTCGGGCTGAACAACGCAGCCCGAAGAATGGGGCACCCTTTGTCGTTGCTGGTGTCCTGTCTCTAAAGTTCGCGAAAGGAAGGGTCGTAGTTTTTTGAAAGGGCACGGCTTCACAGGCTGCGGAGAAGCTCTCTTTTATAGGAAAGCTTCTGTTCTGTAACAGGGCACGAGTTTTAGTCGTGCCGTAAATTGAGCAGTATCATTGCGGCCTTTAGAGTCTGTGTGAGAACCTCGGAAACAGCAGGTCCCTCCACTACGCTGCGCTCCGGTTGGGATGACAATTCATTCGGAAGGTAGTCATATGTTTCTCGTCGAGATTGGGGTTAATGGCGCAACAAAATTGTCATCCCAACCGGAACGTCCATGGGCCTTCGGCCCACCCGAGGGGATGACAACTGCTTCTGCTCAGCAACTGCTCTTCTCGGAAGCGCTACCCTCCCCTTTGTCATCCCTACCGAAGCGAAGCGCAGTGGAGGGACCTGCTGTGGCTTTTCGCATCCGAGGTTCTCTCACACTCTCTTTAGGCCATGAGGTATCTTTCTGACGAACTTAGCGGGCAGATCGAGGTTTTTCGCAGGCTGTAAACCGTCTGACGGCGCATTTGAAGTGCTATTTGTCTAGCGGCCTAGCGAGTGCTGACGCACCTGCTGTTACCGCGGCAAGTAGCCGCAGAGAGAGGCACAACGATTGCAGTCATGAACCGTGTCGAGTCCCAATCCCCGGCCGTTGAGTCGATTCCGGCAACACTTGCGAGGCTGCGTAGCTCGTTTGCGACCGGCAAGACGCGGTCGCTTGAGTATCGTCAGCAACAACTCGCCAGCATCCAGCGGCTGTTAGATGAGTGCGAGCACGAGATGTTCCGAGTACTGCAGGAGGATCTCGGCCGGTCTGAGCTTGAGACTTCTACGATTGAAATTTCCTTAATCGCCCGCGAGCTCGCGTTCACTCGAAAACGGTTTCGGGTGTGGGCAGAGCCCGAGCGGGTACGAACACCATTTCTCGCCCAGCCGGGCGGAAGTGCAATCTATCGTGAACCGCTAGGGGTCGTCCTGATCATTGGGACATGGAACTATCCGCTGCAGCTTGTGCTCGTGCCGCTGGTCGGTGCGATCGCTGCCGGAAATTGTGCAGTAATCAAGCCTAGCGAGTTGGCGCCGGCGACCAGTTCTTTTCTGGCTAGAACTCTCCCACGATATCTCGACAATGAATGCGTAACGGTGGTGGAAGGAGGACCGTCAGAGTCTACGGTGCTGTTGGCCGAACGCTTTGATCACATTTTCTACACCGGCAGACCAGGTGTGGGCCGCGTGGTCATGGAAGCGGCAGCAAAGCATCTTACGCCGGTGACACTCGAACTTGGCGGAAAGAGCCCATGCATCGTGGATCGGACAGCAGATCTGAAGGTCAGTGCGGATCGAATCATATGGGGAAAATTCCTGAACGCAGGACAGACGTGTCTGGCTCCAGATTATCTGCTCGTGCACGAAGCTGTTGAGGGCGAACTGCTGACGCGCATGGTGGCGACCATCAGAGACTTCTACGGCGAAGACCCGCGCACCAGTCCGGACTTCGCGCGCATTGTCAACGTGCATCATTATCACCGCCTCATGCGGCTGATCGAGTCTGGCGGCAAGATCGTGGTCGGCGGAGATGGAAACGAGAAAGACCGTTACATCTCGCCTACGATTCTGACCAACGTACCCGAGGACGCGCCGATAATGATGGAAGAGATCTTCGGCCCTATCCTCCCCGTTCTTCCGGTAAAGAACGTCGAGGAGGCGGTTGCGTTTGTAAACCGAGGGGAGAAGCCGTTGGCGCTCTATCTGTTTACCGACGACGCTCGTCTACGAACCCAAGTGCTTCAGACTACGACATCCGGCGGAGTATCCGTGAACTACACGTGCGCACACGCGGGAATGCTGAACCTCCCCTTCGGAGGGGTCGGGAACAGCGGTATGGGAGCTTACCACGGCAGGGCAAGTTTCGAGACGTTCAGCCATCACAAGTCCGTGTTTCTAAAGACATGGTGGCCGGATTTTCGGACCGTTTATCCGCCACTGACCAGAATCAAAGAGCGCATCATCCGCCGGTTTCTGTAGTCCAATCATGCGCGACTCGAAGAAGCGCATCGCGCTGCCCGAAGAATTGAATACGTTCAAATAGCGCACACCGAATAGTCAGACGATGCGCTCGAGGTAGCGCGTAAGGAATGCGAGTATTTGGGCGGCGGCACATTCCGAAGATCGAACAGCGAATGGTTCCCGCCATGTGTTGATTGTTAGAAAGGACAAGCAGAATTGACGCAGTGCTGTTTCAAACGGCTTAGCAACGAACTACATCAGGCGCTGATCACTAAGGTACTGCACATGCGTTCTATGTATAAATGATGAGAAACTAATATAAACGGCACATGGACAGGACCATCCGCAAGTACACCAACTTCGATGAAATGAAGGCGGACGAGTACCGCTACTGGCAGAGCCGCCCGGTGCATGAGCGTGACAATAGGGCTTCCGAACTCACCCAAGAACACTATGCGATAAAGGGCGCGGTTCCAGATATACCAGACTTCAAGGACTCTTGTCCGTTTTGAACGCGCACCGAGTTAAGTATCTTGTAGTGGGAGCTTACGCCGTCTCCATTCATACCTCTCCATTCATACCCAGCCACGGGCAACCAAAGACCTCGATATTCTGGTGAAGGAGTGCCGCGCCTATGGCGCTCGGATATCTTGGGGAATTGATGTCCCAGCCCTGCCGGACTGGGCTGACGTTTGGCGCTCGGCCCTGCAGCCTTCGGGTGGCGTGCACCAAGTGGCAAGCTATCGCAGGCTAAAGTTTGCGGTCCCGACGCTCGTGCTACTGCCGCTCACAGCGTAGGTTGCGGCTCCGGCGCGGGCTAGAGCTAGTGTACGGCCGGGGAAGATGCCCAGGATTAGAGTCGCAGTGACAGTGACAAACAGCGCCGCCAAAAGGCTCGGTTTTAGCGCCGGAATCGTGGCCAGCTGGGCCTCAGTCATCGGTTTGCTGTAGACCGAGGTCAGCAGGCGCAAGTAATAGAAGGCGGCGATGCCGCTGTTGACCAATCCGAAGATCGTGAGCCACACTACGCCCGAATCCAGGGCGGCGGCAAAGACGTAGAATTTGCCGAAGAACCCGGCTGTGAAGGGTATTCCAATCAGAGAGAGCAAGAAGAGGGCAAGCGCACCGCCGAGCAACGGTGAGCGGTATGCTAGCCCACGATAGTCGGTAATCGAGTTCAGCCTCTCCTCATAGCCGCCGGCGTGACTCACGATCGCGAAGATGCCCACGTTCGTCGCCGCATAGGTCGCGGTATAGAAGGTGGCTGCAGCAATCCCTTCGCGCGAGAGTGCCGTGAAAGCAACGAGGAGATATCCGCCGTGCGCGATCGACGAGTAGGCGAGCATGCGCTTCACATTTTGCTGGCTCAAAGCGCCCAGATTACCAACAGTCATCGAAATCGCAGCCATCAGCCAGATCAAGAGGAACCAGTGCGCATGCAGCCATGGATAGGCCCCGTAGGCTATGCGGAGAAGCACAGCGAACGCTGCGGCTTTGGGAGCGGTCGACATCAATCCAACCACGGGAGAGGGAGCTCCCTCGTAAACGTCGGGTGTCCAGATATGGAAAGGTGCTGCCGAAACTTTAAATCCGAGTCCAATCAGGATCATGGTCATTGCTACATAACCAAAGGCTGGAGTCTCACTTTGACGGAAGAGGGCTGCGATCTGTGAGATGTTCGTGGTCCCGGTTGCCCCGAAGGTCAACGCAATTCCGTAAAGGAAAAAGGCGGTTGCAAAGGATCCGAGGAGAAAATACTTGAGCGCCGATTCGGGACTTTTGCCGCTGCGCTTGCGAAAGCCCGCCATGATGTAAGTGGAGATCGAAGAGATTTCAAGACCGATGAAGACCAGCAGAAGCTCCACGGCGCTGCTCATGATGCACATGCCCACAGCACCGAGAACGGCGAGTGCGTAGAATTCGCCGGTATTCTCCGTCTTACGATCGAACGTATCCAAAGACACCAGGATCGAGACTACGATGATGCTCGTGATCAACACGTGGAAGAAGACGCTGAAGGCGTCCGTTTGCACCACACCGTAGTACGCGGTACCAGGAGGCAGTCCCATCTGCCAAAAGCTGGCAAAGAGCGCAGCAAGCGATCCCAGAAGGGCCAAGACGCCCATCGGCTTGCGACTTGCTCCGCGGGGCATCAGCGGTTCGACCAGCATGATCAGAACCCCGGTAATCGTGAGCAATACCTCGGGGAGAATGCGGTAGACCTGCGGCACTTGCGCTCCGGTCTCGATCTGCATCATTGCTGCACCGCCACACACGGTGTGGGTCCCAGAACACAGGGAATTGCTGCCTGCGAAGCGGGCTGCACCAGCTTCACCACGGCGCCATCAATGGCACGCGTCCATACAGGAGAGGCGAGGCCCATCACCAGCATGAGCACCGCCATCGACCAAACGGTAACATTCTCCCGGAAGTTCAAGTCCGGCCTCGGCTGCTCACGCACCATCTCCGACTGGCCGCCGTAGAAGACTTTCTGTACCAGACTGAGCATATAAGCGGCGCTCAAAATAACACCGACAGTCGCCGCTGCCACCCAGCCCGTATGGCCCGCAAAGCTGCCGCTCAGGATTAGAAATTCGCCCACAAACCCGTTGAGCATGGGGAGCCCGATAAGCGCGAGCGAGACAATCACGAACAGGGTCGCAAACAGCGGCATGTGCGCCGCCAACCCGCCGTATGCAGCGATCTCGTATGTCCCGTAGCGCTCGTAGAGAATGCCGAGAAGAATCAGCAAGGCACCACCGATGATGCCTTCATTGATGGTCTGATACAGCGCACCATCGACGCCTGAAACGGCGAAGCAGAAAATTCCGAGAACGCAAAAGCTCAAGCCACTCAGCGTCGCGTACGCTGCCAGGCGCTTCATATCGCGCTGTACCAGGGCGACGAGTGCTCCATACAGGATGCCGATTACGGCCAATGCGATCATCCACGGTGCTAATTGCCGTGCCTGCACAGGGAAAAGACCAAGATTGAAACGCAGAATAGAGTAGAGTCCAAGCTTTCCAGCCACCACCATCGCCATGGCCGTGGGTGCTTCGCTGAAGGTGTCACCCAGCCATCCGTGCAGGGGGAAGACTGGAACTTTTACGGCGAAAGCTACGAGGAAGCCCAACGCGGCCCAATAGAGCGCACGTTCCGAGAAAAGGGAACCGCCATGAGAAACCATCGCCTGGAGTTGAACAAAGTCGAAGGTTCCTGTCCTCGCATAGAGGAACAGTATGGCAACCAGCAGAAGTGCGGAGGGCAGAAACGTATAGACAAAGAACTTGAGCGCGGCCTGGACTCCACGTTCCCGCCCGAACATGGCGATGAGAATCGCCATAGGCACGAGAGTCAGTTCCCAGAATGCGTAGTAGAGGAACATGTCGAGAGCCACGAAAACGCCGACCATTGCTGTCTGCTGCAAGAGGAAGAGGAAGTAGAATTCCTTTGCGTGATGGTCGATCGCTTTCCACGAGGCGAGAACGCCCAGAGGCGCAAGGAACCCTGTCAGTGCGACCAGCCAAAGCGAGATCCCATCAAGACCGATGTGATAGCGAATATTTGGGCTGGCAATCCAGTCGCGGTTCACCTCGAACTGGAAGCCCTGCTGGCCGTAGGTGAAATGGGCCGGGAATTGCAACGTCAGCAGGAAGAAGATGAGGCTAGCAATCAGCGTGAACCATTGGATGACGCGCCCACGGCTCGGAAGCAGAGCGACGACCAGGGCGGCCGCGGCCGGAAAAAGGATGGTCAGCGTCAGTGTCGTTTCGTTCAGCACAAATCGTCCTAGGCCTTCCTAAAGGTGCGTAACAAACCCGAAATATGTGATCAAGAGCAGAGCCGCGGCTCCAAGTGCCAGCCAGCCTGCATAGGAGCGGATGTTTCCCGACTGTACTCGCCGGACAAGCGCTCCGAAACCTCGCGCGCTGCCCGCCACAAGGTAGCCACCACCATCGATCATCCCCGTGTCGACTGCTCCCCATAAGATGTAGCGGGAGATGAAGAGAAGAGGAATCACGATGAAGCGGGCATAGATCTCGTCGATCCAGTACTTGTTCTTTAGAACGAGGTAAAGGGCACGCGCCCGCTCGGCCATCTGTTCAGGCAACCCGGGTTTGCGACGGTAGAACAGATCCGCGAAGAACCAACCAATCAGCGCCATGAGGACGGAGACCACGCTGAAAAGCCGCTCCTGATTTGTGTTCCGTGCTGGTTTGCCCGGAGTCCGTGCGGCGGCGGTTTCTTGAGGAACAGACGATCCTTCAGCAGCGGCTTGCTTGGTGACCTCAACCGAGCTGTGCGGCTGCCCTGCGATCACTGGTTCGAGGAAGTGGGCGAAGTGATCGCTGCCACCCAATGCCTCGGGAATGCCGATCCAACCGCCAGTGAGAGAGAGCACGGCGAGTAGAACAAGGGGCAGAAGCATGATCCAAGGGCTCTCGTGCACGCCGCCGGCGTGATGCCCATGCGACTCCTCAGCGAGCTCGCGGCGTTCGCCGAAGAACGCCAAATACCACAGCCGGAACATATAGAACGCAGTCAGCAATGCGGTCACGAGTCCGACGAACCACAAGATCGGGCCCGCTGTCGGAGATAGAAAACTCTCATAGAGAATCGCGTCTTTGCTGAAAAAGCCGGCAAAGGGCGGCAGCCCGGCGATTGCGAAAACCGCAGCGGTCATCGTCCAAAAGGTAATGGGAGTTGCTTTGCGCAGTCCGCCCATCTTGCGCAGGTCCTGCTCACCGCCCAATGCGTGGATCACCGAACCGGCAGCGAGGAAGAGGAGCCCCTTGAAGAACGCATGTGTCACCAGATGAAAGATTGCGGCGGAATACGCCGCAGCACCGCAGGCGAGGAACATATATCCGAGCTGCGATACCGTGGAGTAGGCAAGAACACGCTTGATGTCCGTCTGCACGATGCCGATTGTGGCCGCAAAGAACGCCGTCGCGGCCCCGATGATCGCGACTACGCCGAGAGCGAAGGGCGAGCGGTCGAAGAGGACATGCGTGCGAACAATCATGTACACGCCTGCAGTTACCATCGTCGCAGCATGGATCAAAGCTGAGACCGGGGTCGGACCTTCCATTGCGTCGGGTAGCCAGACATAGAGAGGAATCTGTGCCGATTTACCGGTTGCCCCGAGTAACAGCAGCAGCGCAATCGCGGTCAGAAAGCCGCCTTGCCACTCCGGATGCGCTGCGATTGCAGGAAAAACCTGAGAGAAGCTCAGCGAGCCGAAGTGGCCGATGAGGAGAAACATTGCGAGGAGAAACCCGAAGTCGCCGATTCGGTTCACGACGAAAGCCTTCTTGCCTGCGTCCGCAGCCGATGAGCGCATGAAGTAGAAACCAATGAGAAGATACGACGCCAGGCCAACCCCTTCCCAACCTACGAACATCAGCAGGAAGTTTTCTGCAAGCACCAGCGTGAGCATAAAGAACATGAAGAGATTGAGGTAGGCGAAGTAGCGCCAGTAGCCCTCTTCCTCAGCCATGTAGCCTACTGAATAAAGGTGGATCAAAAATCCGACGCCAGTCACGACCAGGAGCATCACCAGCGTCAGTGGATCGAGCAGAAAGGAGAAATCGACGCGGAACGCAGATGTCAGGATCCAGGAGCCAGACGACCACGGGGCCGCGAGACGTTCCACATGCGGCAGGGTCAAGCTGCTGAAGCGCGCAGCGATGAGGGCAACCATCGCCAGGGGCGCGGCGGTAAAGATCAGAGCAATGGTCGAGACCAGCCCCTTGGGCAGACGCCGCCCGACGAGCCCGTTCAAAAGAAAACCGATGAAGGGCAGGATTGGAATCAGCCACAGATGAAGTGAGGGATCGCCGTTCATAGTTTCATCAGATTCACGTTATCCACGTTCAGAGTTTCGCGCGCCCGGAAGATCGAGATGATGATGGCCAATCCCACTGCAGCTTCGGCAGCTGCCACAACCATCACGAAGAAGACGAAGATCTGACCACTCACCCGATGCCATTGATGGGCGAAGGCGACAAAGGTCAAGTTGACCGCGTTCAGCATCAACTCAATCGACATGAAAACTGTGATGATATTGCGCCGGATCAGAAACGCGCCCACGCCTATCGAGAAGAGGATAGCGCTCAGGACCAAGTAGTATGCGACGGGAACGACCATCTCAGGACTCCTTCCTCGCCAACGCGACAGCGCCAAGAATGGCGATCAGAATCAAGACAGAAGTGACCTCGAAGGGAAGCAGCAGGTCACGGAAAAGCACCAGGCTGAGATCGTGCACGCTCACCAGCGAATCTCCCAATCTGGTCTCCCCAAGGTGGCGTGCCGAGAGGAAGACGATGGTAAGGGTGCAGATCAATGCCGCGACTCCCGGGAAGCCGACAATGTAGGCGGCCTTACTTCCGAAGGTGCGTTCCTCTTCGCCGGCATTTAGCAACATGATGACGAAGACAAACAACACCATGATCGCGCCTGAATAGACGATTACCTGTGCCGCGGCAAGAAATTCGGCCCCCAGCAACAGGTAAAGGACAGCAAGCGAGGTCATTACTACAACTAAGGAAAGCGCGCTATTGATAGGGTGGCGCTGAAGCAGGAGGTTCAACGCTCCAGCCACGCACAAGCCTCCAAAAAGAATGAACAGCACTAGATACATAAGTCGATCACCGGGCAATCGTAAAGCACAGGTTTGAGCCCCAATTCTTCGGTCCCTTCCAGGGTAAAAGCCGGTCTCTTTAGAGAATGCCGCTGACCTGGGTACCGCGAACTTACTCCAGGCGCTAAGCGGTGCGCAGAGCCAGCCAGAGGCTGGTAACCATGATATTAGCGATGGCCAGCGGCATGAGAAACTTCCAGCCAAAGCCCATCAATTGATCGTAGCGGAACCGAGGCAGCGTTCCGCGAACCCAGATATAGAGGAAAAGGAAAAAGAACACTTTGGCGACAAACCAGAATACCGGCAGCAGCGCCTGGACGAATACTCCGCCAACCGGTGGGATGAGCGAGCCGAACGGACTCGTCCAACCGCCGAAGAAGAGCAGCGTAGCGACGCAGCCGACCGTGATCATATTGGCATACTCTGCCATAAAGAACATGGCAAACTTCATCGAGCTGTACTCGGTGTGATAGCCCGCCGTGAGTTCGCTCTCTGCTTCCGGAAGATCGAAAGGCGAGCGGTTGGTCTCGGCGTAGGCTGCCATCAGGTAGATGAAGAAGGCGACAAATTGAAATCCACCAAAGAAGTTCCAGGATAGAAGCCCGTGCGCCGCCTGACTTTCGACGATGGTCCGCAGGTTCAGCGAGCCCGCGCGAAGGACAACTCCCACCAGCGAAAGCCCCAGCGCCAACTCATAACTGATCACCTGCGCAGTTGCCCGGAGCGCGCCCAGCAGCGAATATTTGTTGTTCGAAGACCACCCAGAGAGCGCGATTCCATAGACGCCCACTGAAGTCACACCCAGGATCACCAGAAGGCCGATATTGATATCGGCAATCTGGAACAAGTCCACCCCATGCCAAGTGATGCGCGCGCCAAAAGGCACGACGGCAATCGAAATCAGCGCGCAGGTTAATGCGATCATCGGCGCCAAGATAAAGAGCGGCCGGTAGACACCTGTAGGCATGATGTCTTCTTTGAGAAAGAGTTTGGCGCCATCGGCTAAAGGCTGGAGCAAACCGAAAGGTCCGACACGGCTCGGTCCCCAGCGGTTCTGAATGCGGCCTACCACTTTACGCTCCAGCAGTACCGTATATGCAACGGCGGTCAGAAAGATCACCAGCACTACAGCAATCTTGACCAGGCTCAGTACAAAAAACGTCAAAAAGTTCACGCGTCTATCGCCTTCTCAATCTTGCGCTGTTGCGCTTCTTCCCACTCCTGATCTGTTTGCGTTCCAAAGAGCGTCAATCGGCCGCCGCATCGCTGGTACGGGCTTCGCGGGACTCCAGAACGGAGTGCAACATCTTGCTGTAACGGCCCAGTGTACCCGAGGTGAAGAGCGTATCGTCCGAGGGTAGAACCATGTCACGCCGCGGCCGGTTCGGAGTGATTTGAACGAGCGACGGGTGCACATGCACATCGTTGCCCGCCATCAGGTTGAAGCGTGGAGGGTCGTATCCCGGCACCAGCCGTGCGATCTCATCGAGAATTGCGAACGGATCGAAAGGACTCAGTTTCGGTTCAAGATTGTTTGCGCTGAGCCAGACGGCGTGACGATCAGCCTCACCTGATTGCGCGCCGCGGCTCTGGCCCATATCCGCGTGTACACCCTGGCCGAAGGGGACCAGCTTCTTCGGATCGGCACCCATCTTCGCAGCGATGCGGACGATCAGCTCGAAGTCGCTGCGCACTCCGGCTAAGTCTGCGGCCTTCTTCACCAGTTGTTGGTCGCCGTATGTATTGGTGACCGTCCCCGCCTTCTCGTATAGGTTGGCAGCGGGCAAAACGACGTCCGCCGCAAGCGCGGTCTCGGTAAGGAACATATCCTGAACGACGACGAAGGTGTTCGTGAGTGCCTCGCGTTCGACGCCGTACCGCGCGAAGGGGTTCGCGCCGACGACATAGAGGGCTGCGAGGTCACCGCGGCCTGCCGCGTCGAACATCTTAACCAAATCTTTCCCTGGAACCCGGGGAAGAAGGTCCCCGTATTCCTCGGCAAAGGGGTTCGCCGCGCCGACTGGAACGTACCCAGGCAGAAGATCGGGGAAGAGGCCCATATCAGCCGCGCCCCGCGAGTTCGCATAGTCACCCAGGCAGGCAAACTTCGCGTTTGGCAGTCCGAGACCGAATTCGACCAGAGCGGTGATACCCTCTCCGCGGTATTCCGATCCGAAGACGATAAGAAGATTCTTTTCCGCGCGGACAGCTTCACGGAATTGCTTGGCCTCGGCCGACGCGGGCAGAGCAGAATCGTCGCCACCCAAGAACCGGATGGCGCCCGCGTAGCTGTCCTGAGAGATAGCCAAGGTGGCACGCGCCTGCCGCACCAGCTTGATGTTGTTGTGATTCACAACGAAGAGCTTGGCTTTGTTCAGCCGCACATTGGTGCGAACTTTCCAGGCAAGCAGCGGGTGCTGCTCTGTTGGATCGTTGCCCAGCAGCAGAATGGCCGGCGCGCTCTCCGCATCGCGCAACGAAGCCGCACGATCGGTATGCCCTTGAAGCGCCCGTACGAAGCTAACGTAGTCTGCTGTGCGATGGTGATCGATGTTATTCGTGCCAAGCACGCTACGGGCAAACTTTTGTAGCAGATAGTTCTCTTCATTGGTTGTGCGGTTGGAACCGATAACGCCTATCGAAGAGCCGCCCTTGTGGTCGCGAATGGCTTGGAGATTTTTCCCTGTGTGCTCAAGCGCCTTTTCCCAACTTACTTCCTGAAACTTGCCGTCGGTACCGCGCAGCAAGGGTTTCGTGAGCCGGTCTTTGTGATTGGCGAAGTCGAAGGCATAGCGCCCTTTGATGCAGAGGAAGTCGCCATTCATTCCGCTCTTGTCGCGGTTATCTCCGCGCACGATCTCTGCGCCCGAGTCCACACTGCGTACACCCAGGGTGGTTTTGCAACCATCTCCGCAGTGGGTGCAGACAGTCGCAACGTGGTTCATCTCCCAGGGCCGCGTCTTGTAGCGATAAGTGCCAGACGTAAGCGCGCCCACTGGGCAGGCGTCGATGCACATTCCACACTCTTCGCAGTCCAGATGATCTTCTTTATTCGGCGCTATTACGCTGCTGACACCGCGGTTCTGAACACCTAGGGCCCATACGTCCATGCCCTCGCCACACATGCGCACGCAACGGTAGCAGAGGATGCAGCGCGGCCGGTCAAAGAAGACTACTGGCGACCATTGCTGCTCATCGCGATGCTGCTTGGCCTCGGTGTAGAGCGACTCGCCGGCACCGTACTTGAAGGTCATGTCCTGCAGTTCGCATTCGCCGCCGGCATCGCAGACGGGGCAGTCGAGCGGATGGTTGCCCAGGAGCAGTTCGATCGTAGCCTTCCGCGCCTGCGTGATCTCGGGGCTGTCGGTCACGAAGACCTGCCCTTCGGCGACCTGGGTCGTGCACGCCGTCTGCAGCTTAGGCACCTTCTCCTGGCGCACGAGACACATGCGGCAAGCCGCTTGCAGAGACAATCCCGGATAGTAGCAGAATTGCGGAATCGCAATGCCAGCCGCGCGGCAGGCCTCAATCAGCAGCGTGCCTGCGGGTGCGGTCAGCTTTTTGCCATCAACTGTAAAGGTTACGTCAGCCATGATTCGGTCCTGTGTGTCTACTCGCTAGCGTCGATGTACCGGGGGAGTCGAATTTTGATTTGTCTGCCCAACTAAGTCTTTGTTGCCGGACGTCTTGTCGGTATCAGACACACGCTAGCTTGCTCCCACCAGAGTCTCCTGCTCCAGATTGGCGTAAGGGCATGGTTTGCCGTTCAAGTGATCCTCAAACTCCTTGCGAAACTTCTTAACGAAGCCGATGGTCGGCATAGCGGCCGCATCGCCCAACGGACAGAAGGTTCGTCCCATCATGTTCTCCGCCAAATAACGTATATTGTCGATGTCCTTTTCGACACCGCCTCCGGCATGAAACCGCGTCAACGTCTTTTTGAGCCAGTCGGTGCCCTCGCGGCAGGGAATACACCATCCGCAACTCTCGTGTTGGTAGAACTTCATCGTGCGCAGGGCGAACTCTACCATGCAGACCGTGTCGTCAAGAACGACCACGCCGCCGGAACCGAGCATGCTGCCTGCCTTCCCGACTTGATCGAAGTCCATCCCGATGTCGATCTCGGAAGGCAAGAGCACCGGGGTTGAAGATCCTCCCGGCACCACCGCTTTCAGCTGCCTCCCATCGGGAATGCCGCCGCCCACTTCATAGATCATCTTCTTCAGGTTGTATCCCATCGGCAACTCGTAGACACCGGGGCGAGAAACGTCTCCGCTCAAACAGAAGAGGCGCGTGCCACCATTGCGTTCGGTACCGATCTTCGCGTATTCCGCGCCCCCGATCCGGAAAATGTGGGGCACGGTTGCAATCGTCTCCGCATTGTTGATGATCGTCGGACCGCCATAGAGGCCGACCACCGCCGGGAAGGGAGGACGGATGCGCGGCACGCCTCGCTTGCCCTCGAGCGACTCCATCAGTGCGGACTCCTCGCCCACTTCGTACGCTCCAGCACCGGTATGCGAAACAATATTGAATTCGAGCGTGCTGCCGAAAATGTTCTTGCCCAGAAACCCCTTTGCGTAGGCCTCGTCTAAGGCGCGTTCCATGATCTTCAACAGATAACGATACTCGCCGCGCAGATAGATAAACCCCATCTTTGCGCCGATCGCAAGACCCGCGATGATGACGCCCTCTATGACCGAGTGGGGATCGTATTCGAAGATCAGCCGGTCCTTGCAAGTTCCCGGTTCGCTCTCATCTCCATTGACCAGCACGTACTTCGGGCGGTCGCTCTGTTTCGGAACAAAGGACCACTTCATCCCGGTGGGGAATCCGGCTCCTCCGCGCCCGCGCAGATTGGAGGTCTTCATTTCGGCGATAATGCCCTCCGCTCCGAGCTCGATCGCTTTCCGGGCGGACGTGTATCCATCGAGGGAGAGATAGGTCTCAATCGAGGTCGCACCTTTTCCAAAGCGAGAGGAGATCAGTTTTACTTCGTCGGGATGGGAGACAAGTTGTGCCATTGTTGCTCCAGTTCGTCTTCTCCTGCTCGCCTATTTCGTCCGATACGCGTCGAGGACCTTGTCCATGGACTCGGGTGTCAGGTTCTCGTGGAAATCGTAGTTCACTTGAACAGCGGGAGCCCACGAGCATGCGCCGATACACTCGACTTCTTCGAGCGAGAATTGACCGTCGGGGGTCGTCTGCTTGTTGCCGATGCCCAACCGCGATTTGCAATGCTCGAACAACTCGTTGCCGCCGCGCAGCATGCAACTGATATTTGTGCAGACCTGGACGTGGTACTTGCCATGAGGCTTGGTGTGCAGCAGTGAATAGTAGCTGATGACGTTGCGCACATCGAGTTCTGTGATCTGGATACGCGCCGCTATCTCCGCAATGACCTCGTCGGAAAGATAGCCAATCTCGTCTTGGGCGTAGAGCAGCATAGGTATCAGCGCGGAGCGGCGCAAGGGATAGAGAGTCACCAAACGGTCAAAGCGCGCTGCCAGCTCAGGAGAAAATATGCTCTTCATTTCTGTGCTCATTGACTTGTTCTCAAGAAGCCTGCTTCCGGGCCGCAATCCTGGTGAGCTCTTCCACCCAATCGATGGCCGCCCGGTCTAATTCTCTTTCCTGGCCGGCAGCGAGCAGGACACCGCTTTCCAGGAGTTCGAAACTGCGCCGATCATCGACAGCTGCCGGTCCTTTCACAGCCCAGCTCACGATTCCACTCTCCGCATCCAGCTGCAGCGAGAGCAGATAGCCGTTATGCTGCACGCAAGCCGCATCCGAGAGAGCCGTTACCACGAATTCTCCGTGGGTGAGGCTGGCGGCGTTCGCATAGACCCGCAGCATAGAGAGAAGCGATTCCCAAAGTTCCCAACGGACGCGCACTGTGTAGGAAAACGAAAGGAGCTGTTCCCCACCGCCTTCGATCATCGATCTATTTCTCCCAGAACGATATCGATCGAACCGATCACGGCAACTACATCAGCAAGCAGGCGTCCCACACACATTGTCTCGAGTGCCTGGAGCGATGCGAAAGTTGGGTTGCGCATATGCACGCGGTACGGTTTTGCCGTACCATCACTCACTACGAAGTAGCCCATCTCGCCGCGCGGCGACTCGATGGCCTGGTACACCTCTCCCGGGGGGACGGCAAAACCTTCGGTCACGATTTTGAAGTGATAGATCAGCGACTCCATCTGAGTCTTCATCTTCTCGCGATCGGGCAGGACGACCTTTGGCGCGTCCGCCTTTAGAGGGCCCTCAGGCATTCCATCGAGCGCCTGTTGGCATATTTTCACCGACTCGCGCATCTCCTGCATGCGAAGAACGTACCGCGTCCAGACGTCCCCGACGTCGGAGACCGGCACCTTGAACTGAAACTTCTCGTAACCGGAGTAGGGCATATCGCGGCGCAGATCCCAATTGACGCCGCTTGCCCGCAGAGGCGGCCCGGTCACACCGAGCGCAATGGCATCGGCGGCACTCAGATAGCCGACGCCCTGCAAGCGGCGCTGCCAGATCGGGTTTCCGTTGAGCAGGTTTTCGTATTCGTCAATCTTTTCCGGCATGATGCGCAGCAGGTTTTGCACGCGCTCGTAGAAATCCACGGGAGGTTCAAGTGAAACTCCACCGATCCGGAAGTACGAACCCATCATGCGCTGCCCGCTGACGTCTTCGAAGATCTTTAGGATCTCCTCGCGTTCGCGGAAGGTGTAGAGGAAGACAGTGAGCGCCCCGATATCCATGGCGTGGGTGCCGAGCCACACCAGGTGCGATTGGATACGGGTGAGTTCATTCAGCAGAACGCGAAGGAACTGAGCACGGGGCGGAATCTCAAGTTCGAGCAGCTTTTCGACCGCAAGACAATAACAGAGATTATTCGACATCGGGCTCAGGTAATCGATGCGATCGGTCAGCGGTACGACTTGCTGATAGAACTTGGCTTCGCAGGTCTTCTCGATGCCGGTATGTAGAAAACCGATGTCGGGAACGACGCGCAGCACGGTCTCGCCGTCAATTTCGAGCACCAGCCGCAATACTCCATGGGTCGAGGGGTGCTGGGGGCCCATGTTTAGGACCATGGTGCGGTCCTGCGAGCCTTCTGTCACGCGAGGTTCGATCAGAGGAGAGATCGCAAAATCTGCTGCATCCATTAGCGGTAACCCTCCACCGGGTAGTCCTTGCGTAAGGGATGGCCCTCCCACTCGTCCGGCATCATAATCCGCCGCAGGTTGGGATGGCCGCCGAAGCGCACACCGAAAAGATCGAAGACCTCACGCTCGTAGAAGTTGGCCGACGGCCAGATCGGCGTAATGCTGGCGACTTCCGGCTCAAGACTGTCGACGAGCACGCACAAACGCACGCGTTGCTTTAGGGTGAGCGAGAGGATATGGTATGTGACCTCGAAGCGCGGCTCGCTCGGATACCAGTCGACGCATGTGACATCGACTAGAAAGTCATAGCCTGCATCGCGGACCGTCTTGGCCGCGAAACGAATGTCATCCCGGGCGATCCAGAGCGTCAACTCCTGGCGGTCGAACTTCGCGTTCACAATCGAGTTGGGGATTGCAGCGAGAAGGGAAGCGACGGCCCGGTTTTCCGAGTGATCTTTTAGAACGGTATCTCTCTGTTGAGCAGAGTCCATATGCGATTACAAGTCAGCCTTATCGGAGGACCAATCTAAGATTCCCTTCTTCCAAATGTAGAAGAAGCCAACAAGAACGAAACCGAGGTAGACCACCATCTCCCAGAAGCCAAAAAAACGCGAAGCTCCGAGCTTGGGGAGATCCCGGTAGACCACCGCCCAAGGCAACATGAAGACTGACTCCACGTCGAAAAGGATGAAGAGCATCGCAACCATATAAAAACGCACAGAAAAACGGCCGCGAGCGTCGCCTTCCGCCTCGATCCCGCACTCGTAGGCGGCCAGTTTTACCGGCGTGTTCCGGTGCCGTCCAATGAAACGCGAGCCCAGAACCATACCCCCGCCTAACGCAGTAGCGATGAGGATTTGCAATAGAAGTGGCAGATAGTTCCAGAAATACTCATGCTGGTGCATGCAAGCTCACTCGGGATCTCGTGTCTGTTCCGGTTACGCTGTTGACGAAACAGCCTCAACAGCAGGGGATCGCGCTGGCGGAAACGCTCTGGAGGTGTCCTACGACGTGCCTTTCCTCTAGCTTACACCAACCGTGATGGGCTCCTTCCGGCTCCGGCACCCGGTAAGTGACCTCATCAAAAGCGGGGAGAAGTGATTCGACGACGCTTGCCGTGGAACAAACCTGCAGCTCTGTTCAAAAAATTGGTGGGTCTCCTTTGGTGCAATTTTGGTGCCGCCGCAAGTCCGCTCACTTCCATAGGCGAGATCACGGCGAAAGTCTGCTCAAAAAGCAATTCGAGTCGCTGCAAGTGGGTGCCGATCCTTCTAGGGAACAGCGGAGATGTGCGTTGCAGGCGAGGTTCGAGAGCTCTGAATGAGCGGAATGTCTTCGAGTGCCGTTCCGAATCGGTACACACTGTTTCAACTTGAAACTACAGGTCAAAGCGTGAAGAAATCTGTTTAATGGCATGCACTGCGATGGCCGATAGTGTTCTCAGACGCGAACACTATGCCAACCGAATCCTTCTTCTCGACGCCAATCGGCAGGAGCACTTCATGGGAGAACCACGAGTCCGAGACGATTCAGGCGGCACCTGATCTCCCTGCCGGACGCGGAGTGCGCCGCAGGCTTTCGCCTATGGACGGACGCGCGCTTGAGATCCTGGGCCACGCGATCGAGTATCTGGCGGACGAGTATGCTCTCAGTGCTGCCCAGATGGGAACGCTCAGCAGTGCCGACCCGCAGGTCGAGGCCATTCAGATGTTGATGGCTCTCAACCGGCAGGTCTACTATGCCTGCCCGGAAATTGAGCCCCTCTTCCGTCGGATCGCCCGTAGGCTGGCGCCCAGGAGCCGCAGGATCACCGCAGCCCGCAGCCAAGTAACACCTGCGAGTTGAGAGTTACCGGTCGTTAGCGCTCGACGACCAGGGCCGGATCAGGTCCGCAG
>DASYBJ010000067.1:0-7255 GCA_036500845.1 Acidobacteriaceae bacterium | reverse complement strand
GTGGCGTCGGCGGAGGCACACTGAGCCATCCTGGATCGACCCAGCCCCAAACTGGTGTGCCCCACACGGCGCTCACAGGTCATAGTGCCGTCAGCACTCAAGTCGTGCAGCCGAGTAGTATTCTGTCGCCAGGAAACCTGTTCCGTTCGAACAGCGCAGCCCTGCCGGCCCAATCGGTGCAGCCGGAGAGCAGCGTACAAACCAACAATGCCGTGCAATCGCTGAATGGTGTGGGGTCGATCGCAGCGGCGCAACTCGGGTTGACTACGACTACTGCTACGGATGCGGGCAGTGCAGTCGATTCGCAGAGCACCGATACAAGCAACGGAAGTCAGCCGGCCGACGCGACAAAGACGGACAAAAGCAAGACTGTCAAAACCGCCAAGAAGCCTCAGCCAGCGATTTCGACGAATTAGTTCTAACCACGAGTTTGATGATCTCCGGTTGGTCCGGAGATTGCCCAAACTCATAACAGCCGGCACGGTGACAAACCGTGCCGGCTTTTCAATTGGGCTTCGATCCGGCCTTCGATCCGGGCGCCGGCATTGACTCCGACTTATTCGTGGAACCAGGGATCGCCATCGGCAGTGTGGGCGCGGAATCGAGATCCTGGTTAAGAATTCGCGCCAAGCGCAGACCGGCGAGAGCGAGCCGCTGCTCCACGATAGGCCTCTCCTGCTGATAGTAGGCTTCGTCGAGCGCTGTGCCTGGTTGCACCAGCGCGTTCTTGGCAAGCTTCCACGATTCGTCTGCCCACACGCTGGGGTCCGGGGAACCTGGACTGAGATGATCCCTGCGAATCCTCTTCTCCAGAAAACTCGAATATTGTGGCGCGTCCATGCCGCTCTCGGTGACAAGGTCGCCGTCCCACACTCCATGCAGTTCACAAGGATTGTTGCCGCACTGACTCATGCCATGGTTGATCACACGTATGTCGTTGCCGCCGCGGCCGTCCGCGAGCGCGTGGAAAGGCTGATGAACGTCCCCAACAAAATGGACCAGGAACTTGAGCGCTAGAAGATGCGCTTCAGGTGAGAAACGCGGATCGCCCAGAACCTGACCGTAGAAAGCAATCTTGGCCACAACACAATTGCCGCCGGGGCAATCTCGCGCGGCCAGATAGCCGTCTGCGTTCGAGGGTATGTTCACATAATGCCAACTGCTGGTCTCGGGAAGTGCTGGCCTGATCTCATCGGGCCAGGAGGCAATCGAGGCTAAACCCGCATTGCCGAGAAGCTTGTGAACATTTTGCCTAGCAGGCGCAGTAAGGTGGTCCCACGCAATTTCCGCGACGATAGCATGCCCTTCAGGTCCCCAAGCATGCAAAGGGGGAGCGGACACGAGAAGAGAAAGCAGAGCACTCCATGCAGCCAGGCAGCGCATATCGGCCATGATACGGGAAGTGCAGCGACCAATCGGCGGAGCGCGGTCTAGCGCTCGCAGATCTCTTGCCGAAAAATTCCTGCAAGAAGAGCCAATTGCGACGTTCTCGGGAAACAGGGCCCACGGAGAACGCGGAACATTTTGTACTTGTCCGTTGTCTAACTCTGGCATGGTCCGTTGAGCGCAGTCTAAAAACTGCCGAAGGAGCCATCGTGATTCGACGTTCAGTCGTTCTTTTAATTCTCTCCCTGCTTATCTCTTGCTCTTCTCCTGCTGCTCCTCACGCCGGACAAACCTCCGCTGTTTCTGGACCAAAAACTCAGACAGCCGACCTTCCCGTTCGCAAGGTGGTGCTCTATAAGAACGGAATCGGATACTTCGAGCATTCCGGCGACATCAACGGAAATGCGCAAGTCTCCATCGACTTCACAACCTCGCAATTGGACGACGCACTGCAGTCGCTCACGGCACTCGACGAAGGTGGCGGCCACATATCGAGAGTTGGCTACAACTCCACTTCGCCTTTGGATCAACAATTGAAGTCAATCCCGCTGGGATTGACTGCCGATCCTTCGGTGACCGACATCTTCGGAGCGCTGCGCGGGGCGCGAGTCGAGGTCATTGGGTCCGGTGCACCCATCACTGGGCGGCTCCTGAACATCGAGGTGCGAGACCAGGAAGATCCGAAGTCGAATATCTCTTTTGAGAAGCAATACCTCACCGTGATCTCCGATTCTGGCGCCATTCGCGTGCTCGAGCTTACGCCATCCACCAGCGTGCGGCTGCTGGACCGTGGCCTCGATCAGCAATTCGGGCGTTACCTGTCCCTGGTAGAAAGCGCCCGCGAAGGCGGGCTGCGTCATCTGACACTTGCGTCGCACGGGGAAGGGAAGCGTGAGATGCGCGTCTCCTACATCAGTGAGGTTCCCATCTGGAAATCGACATACCGCATCGTCTTTCCCGAAGAAGCATCGAACCTGGCGATCCTGCAGGGTTGGGCAATCGTCGACAATACTGTTGGCTCGGACTGGAACAACGTGCAGCTCTCGCTCGTCGCGGGTGCCCCGCAGTCCTTTGTTCAACCCCTCTCTACTCCCTACTACGAACGCCGGCCTGAAATCGGCCTCCCCATCGCCGCCATGACATCCCCGCAAACCCACGAGGGGGCTCTTGAGCCAATGCAAAATGACCGGCAACAAGCCGGCTCTCTGACCGGCGCGCTGAACAGTCCGTCAGCGGCTCAGTCTCCCGTGATCAAGGCTGCTCCGAGGAGCTTAGCGATTGCGAAAGGAATGACTGGCGGCGCAATGGGTGGGATAGTAGGCTCAGTGGCGGGCGGAGAATCTGCAGGAGGGTTCTTGGCAGGCATCGATCGCGCTTCTGATGCCATTCAGCAGGGCGACATCTCTGCCAACGCATTCGACGATTATTTCGAGTACACGCTCAATCAGCCCGTCACCATTCACAAGAATGAATCGGCACTTGTGCCGATTCTGCAGGCCAATGTTGAAGCAGAACGCGTCACCCTATGGAGCGAACGCGAAAACCGGCCGCTGCGAGCGCTTTGGGTTACGAATTCGAGTAAGTTCACGCTCGACCGGGGCAGCTTCTCTATCTTTGAAGCTGGAGCCTTCGCCGGCCAAGGTTTGTTAGAGCCGGTCCACCCTGGCGAAAAGCGGTTGCTCTCCTACGCCATGGATCAGGCCATGCATGTTTCATCCGGCGGCGGCAGCCAATCCGTGCGTCTGGAGCACATCAGTTTCGACAAAGGCGTCTTGACCCAGAGCAATAAGAGGATCTCCGAGCGGACCTATATCCTTTCCAATTCTGCCGAAGAAGCGCGCACCGTACTCATCCAATATCCGCGGAGCTCTGGGATGAAGCTCGATTCAAACCCGGCGCTAGCCGAAACGACCCCCACTCTCTATCGCTTCAAGATCAATGTACAACCGCATGGGTCAGCATCTCTCCATGTGACGGAACGCGGCACGATTTCTACTCGCTATTCGATCGGCACACAAAGTGACCTTCATCCCCTCATGCTCCTGGCCACTTCTGGTCAAGATGCCAGGGTCACTCAGGCATTGCGGCCCATCCTTGACGCAGAGCACAAGCTCGCCGGACTGGAGATCCGGCTCAAGACAATCCAAGACAGCATTCGGCAGCTCAGTGAAGATGAGGCGCGAGCGCGCGAGAACATCTCAGCCTTGAAAGGGAACGCTGAGACTGTCACGATGAGACGATTCGTAGATGACCTCAACCGGGATGAAGACCAGCTCACAGCGGCGCGCAAGCAGGCAGAGGACCTTGGACGCGAGCGCGACAGAGCGCGGGATGCATTTTCCGAGAGTTTAGCGAATTTCAACTTAGACATGGACGTGGCCGAGAGCGCGTAGATCACGCCACGTTCAGCGTTTCATTCTTCCCGTAGTTCGACTTTATGCAAGTGCGGCATTGCGTTTCCCCTCGTTTGCCGAGCTCAGGGAACGCGGCGCTCATCGTTGCGTGTACTCGTCGCTGCGGACGACGAACTCAGGGTAGGCTCCCCCTCCCAGTTCACGTAGATCCATGCCCAGTAAGTCGCCTTGGCGGTCCACACGCTGTACGTGGAAACGATTAAGGATCCAGTTCAGTCCGAAGGTCATCGGCAGCACAAAACCAAGCAGGGTGGCGATGCCGACCACTTGTGCGAGGAACTGGCCTCTGGGATGAAAGCCGGTTGAAGCAAGCCGCGGGAGATGCAGGAAGATTCCGCTTGCGAGAAGACCCCAAATGCCCGCTAATCCATGGGACGAAATCGCTCCCCCGGGATAGTCGATCGAAAGACGCATCTCCAGAAATTCAACCGACAGGACAACGATCACTCCGGCCACAAGTCCGGTCAGGATCGCAACACCTGGAGTTACGAATGGCGCGATCGCACTGCTTGTAACTAGCCCGCCAACCCACGCATTTCCGCACAGGGACGCGTCCGGCTTGCTAAATCGCACGCCCGTGGTAGCCAACGCAGCCAGGCACCCCGCAGAAGCACAAAGAAATGTGTTCACGGCGACCAATGCGATCTGCCCGGCGGGTGTACCCACAAACAGGAGTGAACCCGCCGCGTTGAGCGCAATCCACCCGGGCAACATCAATCCGCAACCCAGGAGCACATACACGATGTTGTATCCCGGTATGGCGGCCGATACACCTTCCGTAGAATACTTTCCAAATCGCGGGCCTAGAATCCACACCACCGACAACGCCGAGAGTCCTCCGACGACATGGATCGTGCTGGCGCCGCCGGCATCAACAAATCCGATGCCAAGCCCGTAGTTTGTTCCGAGCTCACTCAGCCATCCACCGCCCCACACCCAGTGTGCAAAGAGGGGATAAATCCATCCCGCGAGCAGTGCGGTTGAAATCAAACTCGAGGTGAGCCGCCATCGATCCGCTCCGCTGGCCAATGGGATCAAGGCCGCCAGCCCTACAGTAAAAACCTGCAAGAAGGCGGACGCGGTGACGCGTGAGTTATCGAATGCCAATCCATGCCACAGGAACGGATCGGTCGCGATCCAATCCCATGGCCTGCCGCCTAGAAAGACGATGTGCGCCACTTGCCCGGACACTCCCTCCCAGGAGAATCCCCATAGGACATACACGCAAGCAGCGAGAGCAACCGACGACAACGAGCTCAGCATAAAATGGGCCGCGCTGCGTGTGCGGCCGAGCCCCGTGTTCATGATTGCCAAGCCGGCGACGGCCAACGGCACGAGAAAGATCAGGATGAAATACGTCGGCGGAACCAGGCCGGCGGGTGGGTTCACAATGCCTCCTTGCGAAAGGCGAGAACCAGTCCCAGCATTTCGACGCCGAAGCCGGAAAATACAAAGAGGCCACGCGAGAGCGGCGAAGCCAGGAGCACCACCGCGGAAATGACGACCACCCACCCAGCCAGCAGGAGGAGCATGCCGGCAAGCTTCATAGGTATCCCTCGTTCATTTGCAAATGCCAGCGGTGATCGCACTTCGCACCGGAGAATGATCAATACCGGCGCGACGCAATGGAATCGGTCAGGCTCCGCAGATGCATCCCAGCATAAATGCAACCCAGCTTGTTGTGTCATTTTTCCTTTCCTAGTGTCACGCCCGTATGAGCTTCTTAGAGGCCGGCTGATACCATTTTCCCGAGGCTTCCTAGCCATCAGAAAATGAGATCCAAATCTCCACTAGCGATTCTTCTCGTCGTATCCCTCGTTCCCGCAGGCGCACAAACTGCACCCAAGGTGCAGGGCGGAGCACACGCCGCACACAGCAGCCCCACTGCTGTTCACGCCAATGCGCTAGTGATCGACACTCACGCAGATACGCCCCAGCGCTTCGTCGACGAGGGCTACGATTTCGACGATCCCTTAAACGGCGGTTATCTCAACTTCGAGTCCGCAAAGAAAGGCAACCTGGGCGCAGAGTTTTTTTCCATTTGGGTCGATCCCGATCTCTACCCGGACCAGTATGCGCATCGTACGCTCGAGCTGATCGACTCGGTGTATCAGCAGGCCGCCAAGCACCCAGACCAGATTCGCATGGCCTTTTCGCCTCAAGACATTCTCATCGCACACCGCGAACACAAGCTGGCCGCTCTGATGGGAATCGAGGGCGGACACTCGATCGAAAATAGCCTGGCACTGCTGCGAGATTATTACAGGCTGGGTGTACGGTACATGACACTGACTTGGAGCAACTCCAATGGATGGGCGGATTCTTCGGGGGATATCAATGATCCGAACGTGCCGCACACCAAGGACGGTCTCAGTGAGTTCGGCAAAGATGTTGTCTACGAAATGAACCGGCTCGGCATGATGGTCGACGTGTCGCACGTCTCTGACAAAACCTTCTACCGGACACTGATCATCAGCCGGGCCCCGGTCATCGCTTCCCACTCCTCAGCGCGTGCAATCTGCAACGCCCCGAGAAACCTCGATGACAATATGCTTCGCGCCATCGGTCAATATGGCGGGGTGGTCATGGTCAACTTCTATTCCGGTTTCCTCAGCCAGGATTTCTTCAATGCGGCGCAGGCTAAGCAGCCGGAGATGAAGAAGGCAATCGAGGAAGCTAAAGAAAGGCTCAAAGCGCAGGGCAAACCGATGACTCAAGCGGTGGAGGATCAGATTAGGAGAAGCTACCTCTCGCAGATCCCGCGCCCTCCTCTCAGCATTCTGATCGATCACATCGATCACATCGCTAAGGTTGCCGGGATCGATCACGTAGGCCTGGGCTCCGACTTTGATGGCATCACCTCGACCCCCGAAGGTCTGGATTCCGTGGCCGACCTGCCCAAGATCACGCAAGCTCTTATGTCACGTGGCTACAGCGCGACGGATGTGCGCAAGATTCTTGGTGGGAATTTCTTGCGTGTCTTTGAACAGGTCCAGACTGTCTCCAAGCAGTTGCAAGCAGCTGCCCGTCCGCGCATCGCCCAAAAACAGCCTGGCGAAAAAGCAAATTGACCAGGGCCTGTTAACACTATTAGGGTGAATTGCGAAGCGAGCCTGGGAAGGGGGAGCGGAGCAAGAGGGCGAGAGCGGCAGTACCGCGCAGCCCTGGAATATTAGGACGACAGCGACGGGAGCCAATTTTCTCGGGATCTAAACACAACGTCATAAATAATTGCGCATAATTTAGCCTACGGCGCCTGGAATCTGTTCACAACGCCTCATAGTCATCCCCGCCGCAGCGAATCCTTACTTTAGTCATCCCGAGAGGATGTGACTTTATTCGATTTTTGCGCCTTTTTGGGCGTCTAAGCTCTTTATTTTCAGTATCTGTTTTTGTGCTAAATCAAAAAAGTCACACGCTCCGAGCGCAGTCGAGGGATCTGCGGTTTTGTCCGC
>DASYBJ010000066.1:0-3673 GCA_036500845.1 Acidobacteriaceae bacterium | reverse complement strand
GTGTTAAATATTCGCGCAGCAAACATCTCCGATGCCGATGACATCTGGCGCATTCTAGAGCCCATCTTCCGTGCTGGTGAAACCTACACGATTCCGCGAGACATCACACGTGAAGAGGCGATCTCATATTGGTTCGCGACTGGCAATCAAGTTTTCGTCGCTGAGGAAGATGGTGACGTACTCGGGACCTACTATCTTCGGGCAAATCAGCGCGGTGGCGGTGCCCACGTGTGCAACTGCGGATACATGACGGCAGCTCATGCTACCGGTCGTGGTATCGCCAGAGCGATGTGTATCCACTCCAAAGATCAGGCGAAGAGTTCCGGCTTCCGGGCGATGCAATTTAACTTCGTCGTCAGCACGAACGAGCGAGCCGTAAAGCTGTGGCAGAGTCTTGGGTTTGAGATCGTTGGCCGACTTCCTTCGGCTTTTGAGCACCCGTCTAAGGGCTTTGTAGACGCGTTTGTCATATTTGCCGAGCTGTGACGCGTCAGAATGGATGGCGTAAACGAGGCGGCCGGTGTTCAACAGCCTGTTAGTTCGACCTCAACTGTTGACTTCAGGGCTTAGCACTCATTGAACTCGGGTTTAGGGAAATGACGTACCGATTAGTCCCGGAAAACGCCCCAGCAACTCGCGATACGCCACTTCCGATTTGCTGGAGCCTAGCCGACTTAAGGGGAGCAATCTTGCATTTCCGCCCTAAGCTGTTAATCAACCAGTAATTGCCGTGTAGGCGGTCTGCCGTGTAGGCGGTCACTCGACCGCAACCCAAAGAATGACGCTCAACAGTTCCTGAGACGTTTCGATGAGCGCCATTAGCAATTTCGTGTCAACGTTTGAGGGCTATAATTCAGTTCCGAGCAAAAAACAGCACACATTGATTCGGATTGCGGGGCAAGCTACCCGGTCGCCGGCGGGCCGGTTATACATGCGGCGAATCCCGCGGAGTCTACTTCAGCGGTAATGGAGAAGATGGCTGGGGTGGTGTAATCCCACCACATTTGAGACAGTCCCGCCTCACTCCAGCTTTGTGCCGGTGGCTATTGTGCAAAGCCATGCAGCAAGAGCCCAGATGCCGGGCAAAGCAGTCAGCACAACCGCAGGCTCTGCTGCCGTCAAGCCGGGCGTAGATTTTGAAGAGCCGATCGTGATACTTACCCGTTTTGGGACATCAGCTGCGGCGTCATTTTCGTGAAAATATAGCCCGCTTTCAGCAGGTGCTTTCGCGGAGTTCCGCGATAGACCCTCGTGTCATCGCGCCGGAGGAACAAAATCCTCGAAAGCGAAGAATTACCTGCTGCCATTTCTTCAAGCTGGTGCCATTCTGATAGAATCGGCCCCCCGGTGCATCATGAACGAGCTGCACTATAGAGAGGTCGGATAAGGAGATCTGTATGAAATTCACGAATTGTTGCGCTGCCAGAATCGCGCTCGCGCTGACCATTTCTTCCGCTGCTGCGTGGGCCCAGCCGCCCGTTATGAAGATTGGCGGAAACCCTATTGTCGAAAGGGATTACCCCGATGCTTCTACATTCCTGTACATTCTGGATACTAATCACCCGTTCACGTCGAACGGACCTGTAAATCAGTGGGAGATCTACGCGGACACCACTAATCCCGTACAGCTGATCATATACAGGCAAACGGGCGGGGTGTTTGTGGAAGTCGGCAGGAGTAACGTGGTGACGCCCAAGCCCGGGTACAACCTCTTCGAACTGACACAGCCAATTGTGGTTCAGGCCGGGGATTTCGTGGGCGCGTATCAACCAAGCCAGGGGCCGATCACTTATACCGATTACAGCTTTACATGTTTTTATGGCAATCTCGGTCACACGACACTGCAGACCACCGGTGCTAGCCCCACTGGTTTCAACTACTCCTGTGACCGTACGTACTCGTTGCGGGCTTTCTAACAAGAGACGCAGCTGATTGCCCGGCGGAGATGATGTCGTCGGCAGACGTTGGCAAGGCCGGTTTGCGTTTCTCAAAACTTAACCGTTTCGGGACGTTGCACAAACCACCACGTGCACGAAAAGCATTGGTATCCACCGGAGTTGCTTAGGCCAGCTGTTCGCGCTGGGAGAATACCCAGCTTTAATACGTGACGGGAGCGGTTCCTTTGGCCTTTTGAACGGTGTCTCGGAGGAAGTCCAACTTGCCGTTGCGGATCTCCTCATAAGCCTGCGAAACGGTGGAGGCGATAAAGGGCGAAATGCCAGCTTTCAAGAGGCTTGCTTCTTCCTGTTCACTGCTGATCTCCACGACGCCGATATGCTTGCCGGTGACATGCGAGAGAATCTCGACCTGCTGCGGCAAACTAAGAAGCTCGCCACCCGTTACTTCGTAAATCTCCTGCGGGTTGGGCGTGGTGAGCGCCTGCACTGCCACGGCTGCGATGCCCTGCGGAGCAACCGGGGCGAACTTTCCTGCGCCGAAAGCGTTCAAGACCACCCCGTCGCGCTTGATGCTTTCGAGCCACTGGAAGGTGTTGGTCATGAAGTTTCCGACGCGGAGAAAGCTGACTGGCAGGCCAGAGGCGGGGAGGACATCTTCCTTCTCCTTGTGCATCTGTCCAATGGACACGCCAGGATACTGGGCGAAGAGGACTGAGAGAAATACGACGCGTGGGTTTCCTGACGCCTTTGTCACTTCGATTACGCGACGAAATGCGTTGGGGTCGAGATCGCGGTTCATGAGAAAGACACCTTCGACGCCTGCGACTGCTTTTGCGAAGGAATCAGGCTCCGTAAGGTCGCCTCTGGCTACCTCAATACCAGGGTTGAGATGGGCGAGCTTGGCGGCCCCCGTGTGAAGGCGCGGACGCGCTTGCCAGCGGCGAAAAGCTGCGCAGCTACCTCGCTGCCAACGTTGCCAGTTGCTCCTATTACTAAGTACATGGTTTTTTGGCTTGAGTGGGGAAGTTTCTGGGGTAAGCTGGCCTCGTGGCTTGGGGTCTGAAACGGTTTCACGAATCTGGACAAGCCCACTTTGTTACGTTCTGTTGCTACCAGCGTCGTTCATTGTTCCTAACGGCCATCAGCAAGCGAACGTTCGAGACCGCGCTGGAGCGGGTCAGACGCAGCTTCGGTCTGTGCGTCTACGGGTATGTGGTGATGCCGGAGCACCTCCCCCTGCTACTCGGAGAACCGCAGCATGGGATGCTGGCCGATGCGCTCAGTCCTTGAAGCAACGTGTGTAACGGCGACTGATCGGCGAGGCTGAGCACTTCTGGCAAAAAGCGCTACTACGATTTCAATATTCGGAATCATCGGCAGTTCGTGGAGAAACTTCGGTATATTCATGGCAATCCGGTGAAACGCGGTCTATGTGAACACGCTGAAGACTGGGAGTGGAGTAGTTTTCTCCACTACGCGACCGGGTGTGAAGGACGCGTGGAGATTGAATCTGAGTGGACTGCAAGAAAACGCGAACGGGCAGCGGAGAGACTCTGTGCTGCAATGAAACTGCCCCACTCAAGCCAAAACAAGGCTTGAGTGGGCCACCCCCCGAAACGCACCCGCTAGAACAATGACTTCACCTGCAAAGTGACCATGGCATACATCTCAGAGTTGATATTCATCAGCTGCCTGGGGCCTTCGAAGATCATCGTCACCAGGAGTTACTACGGGGAGGCGCGATAAAGCCGCAATCAGATCCCGCGTCTACGCGT
>DASYBJ010000065.1:0-3514 GCA_036500845.1 Acidobacteriaceae bacterium | reverse complement strand
TTGCCATCCTCGGCCGTGGTGCTCGCGATAGCAATCACCTCGGGGAACCCTGACGGCACTTGGTCCTTGACCTCGGTAGACGCATCGTTTCCGGCCGCGACAACGATAGTCACCCCCGACTTATAGGCCGCCTGGATTGCTTCGCGTAAGGGTCCATCCATGTCGCCGTCCTGTTTGTCGCGCCCCAGGCTGAAGTTGATTACGCGAATTTTCGGATCGGCGCCTGCAGAGTTCTTGTTGACAGCCCATTCTAGGGACTTGATTATGCCCGAGTCGCTGCCGGAGCCGTTGTCTCCGAGCACCTTGGCGCAATAAAGCGTGGCGCCTGGCGCCTCTCCGACTACGTCGATGCCGTTCTTCAGGGCAGCCGCTGTACCGGCCACGTGAGTACCGTGGCCGTTCCGGTCCATGCACTGGCCCTCGAATGCATCGAATCTATCCGAAGCCACATTAAGATCCTCGTGTGTCCAGTCGATGCCGGTATCGCCGATCATGATGCCGACACCCGCTCCTTCCTCACCCGTCGTTGGTTCGCCGACGCGCTTGACGCCCGGAGGGACCACTTCCGAGGTGTCAGCGGCGTTCGTATTACGCGTGCCCCCCAAGCCAGTGGTCGAGCTAATGCCCGTAGCGGAGCCGCTCTGGAATGCGAAGATTCGGCGGTCTTGCACAACCCTGACGACAGCCGGATTCGCTCGCAGCGCAGCAAGGATGTTAACGTCTGGAATCCGGACCGACAACGAGTTGATGAGTCCGAGATCAACAAGTGGGATCGCCCCTGCCTGCGAGGCGGCTCTCGCGCGAGTTACTGCTGTGAAGCCCGGAGCGAAACTGACGATGTAGTTCTCGGGTTGCGGTGGCGCGACAACATTGGAGGGCGTCTGCGCAATCGCGGTTTGTAGCAGAGCCGGCGCCAGCATAGCGACCGCTCCGAACAGACCCAAAGAACGAAATGAAAACGTGCAATGCTTGATCATTATTTTCCTTCTCCTTTGTATTCGAGTTATTGCTGGATAGGTGACAACGGAACGCGCGGACGGCAAGGTTGGGCCTTCCCGCATGTCGCTTCTTTCCTGCAAGACAATGAAGAGCACGCGAACCGCCACGTTATCCCTTCCCGAAATGCTTGATCTTTATTGGTTCGGCGTCAGAACGATGCTGCGGTGATCGGCAAATGGTGAGATTTCGGCACCGCATTTCTAACTAGAATTAAATCGGCAGTAAAGAGAGGCGAGAAGAATAGCTGGCAAAAGGCCGTTCTTTTCAGGCATAACTGCGTTGTCTGGACGTAGTTGATTACTTGCAAAAGGAGCGGCCTTTGCGACAGAGTGTCCAAGAAACTTTCGACAATACACCAGGCCTCTCCGTTTCCTCAGATGAGCACTGGATGCCTTATGCGCGAACTGATGGCAGCAACAGCGACATTATGTCTTTACAACCGAAATAGTGCCGGGTTAACCAGAGTTCGTTTCGTTCGTTTGGCCTTGATCCGCAGAGATTGCGTACATTGTGTCAGCGGTTGAAATCCACAAGGATGCTCTTGCACTCACTGGACACTCACACAGACAACCTACTGCCGGTCCCTGTTCAGATTTGAGTTTTTCGGCTCTTGACCCTGACACTAGTGGGAGGGTTGTAAGATCGAGGTCTGGAAACAAATGCGTATTGGTCAACTGGCAACAACGGCGGGCGTGAGTGTTCGGGCCCTACGCCACTACGAGGCGAAGGGACTTATCGGGTCTGTTCGTAGGGTCAATGGCTACCGCGACTACGGGCAGAGCGCAGTCAAGGCAGTGAAGCAAATCCGTCTCCTCATAAGTTGTGGTTTCAGTACACGTCAAATTTATGGCTTGCTTCCGTGCTTTCAAGAGGACGGTAAAACCTACAACGCTCAGAACTGCGCTGCGGGCATGGAACAATACTTGGCGAAACGCGACGAGCTCGACCAGTTGATCGATGTGCTTAAGCAGCGGCGTAAGCACCTGTCAGATCAAATCGCACTCTTCGCCACGCCCCCAATTCCATCTGGAATAAGAAAGAGAGCAAACAAATGAAGTCCTTGCACGAGACCGTGGTCATCATCACCGGTGGCAGCTCCGGTATCGGTCGGGCCACGGCTTTGTCATTCGCGGCGGCTGGAGCCCGGGTATTAATTACAGGAAGAAGCCCGGAACGCCTGAACGACGCGGCGAATGACCAGCCCAATATACGTACCCTCGTCGCGGATACTGCGCTTGCGAATGATGCATCTCGTACCGTGTCCACGGCCATCGACCTCTGGGGGCGACTCGACGTTCTCGTCAATAACGCCGGTGCAGGCGCCATTATGCCCCTGTCGGAATCCACTGAAAAGCGGATCAACGACATTTTTGCGGTGAATGTACTTGGCCCTTCTCTGCTCGCCAAGGAAGCCCTGAAACATCTTGAAGCGACCGAGGGCACCATCATCAATATCTCGAGCACCTATGGTTCGAAGGCGGGTGCGGCGTTATCGCACTATGGGGCGAGCAAAGCTGCGCTCGAATATCTCACACGCGCCTGGGCGTTGGAACTGGCTCCGAAAGGGATCCGTGTCAATGCGGTAGCTGTGGGCCCAACGGAGACGGGAGCGCTGGAGGGAATGATGGGGCTTTCGTTTGAACAGGCGGAAGCAATAAAGCAACAGGAGATCGCCAGTATTCCGCTTGGAAGGCGAGGCACTCCCAAAGACATCGTTCGCTGGATCGTCGCTCTCGCCGATCCAGGCGCAAGCTGGATGACGGGCCAGGTAATGCCTGTTGATGGTGGACTGAGTCTGGTGTAGAGTCCTCGCTTCTACGCGGGCGGGTGGCCCACCCAAGCCTTGTTTTGGCTTGAGTGGGGCAGTTTCATTGCAGCACAGAGTCTCTCCGCTGCCCGTTCGGATCTTTTGTAGTCCACTCGGATTCAATCTCCACGCGTCCTTCATACCCGGTCGCGTAGTGGAGAAAACTACTCCACTCCAAGTCTTCAGGGTGTTCACACAGCCCCCGTTTCACCGGATTTCGATGAATATACTGAAGTCTCTCCACGAACTGCCCGTGAAACTGTTTCAGACCCCAAGGCACGAGGCCAGCTTACCCCCAGAAACTTCCCCACTCAAGCCAAAACAAGGCTTGAGTGGGCCACCCGCCGACAACCTGAAAGTCGTAACGGCAACGGATACGCTCCAGCGCATCCTCAAAAAAGCTCTCTTGCCCTCGCGGTTCCCAGGTGCGCATGGCGCCGATAAGCTATCTTGATAGGCCCGAGTATGCAAAACACCCAGGTCTCAAAGGCGAGACCTGGGCCACCCGCCATTGTGCGCGGTTGGTCGGCAATCCTGAAGTTGGCCCCTTTCTACAATGCCGCTGCTGTGCGTGCCATCACCAATTTCCTCGACCACGATTCCGGGGCGCGCAATTCCATCAAGGAAGCTGGTGTCGCCCAGATTGACTGCGGGCTCCGGAACGTGGGTCTGAGCTGCTCCCAAAGCAGCAAAAAGCAGCAGAAGAGG
>DASYBJ010000064.1:0-6218 GCA_036500845.1 Acidobacteriaceae bacterium | reverse complement strand
TTATCGTATAGATTTGTTTTCGACCCAAGAACACTCTTCCGGTGGTTGGGGACCCTTGATTAGTCATCCATATCACGGTCATAAGAACAAATAATAATCGCGAATCATCCTTGAAGCGTCGAAATGGGGTGTACATCTTATGAGAACGCATCCCCATGTTGCTGTCCGCGCGACACGCCTGGGTCTTGAGAGGCTTTTGATGGGCGGTACGATTGCCAACCGAGCGTATGAGTGGACCTCCGCGGTGGTGCTCTGCGCTCTGCAATTCTCTCTTGAATTCGTCCTGGCTGTAATGCTGTTTGCTGCCCCGCTTGATGCTCAGCAGAGTCCATCCACAATCGACGTGCCTCCCGGCGCGCGCCTGCTGATGCAGGTCAAGGGCGAAGGGGCCCAGGTGTATCTCTGCAGGGAAGGTGCTTGGACGCTCAAGGAGCCCGACGCGAAGCTTCTGGACACGGGAGGCAATGTGATCGGCACACATTTTGCGGGCCCAACCTGGAAGTTGAACGACGGGAGCCAGGTCCGTGGAAAGATGATCGCCAGCCAGCCCTCGCCTGATCCGGATTCGATTCCGTGGTTGTTGGTGGGGGCTGTCCCACAAAGCGGCAGCGGCAAGTTTGCGCATGTGGCCTTTATTCGCCGCACAGATACCCACAGCGGAGCCGCTCCGAAGACTCCATGCAGCAGTGGTGAACAGCGCGTGGAGTACTCGGCTCTTTACAGCTTCTATGAGAGATAGCAATGGAGTCTCTCACCCTGCGGGCCGAAAAGCCTGAACGTAGAATGGGGCGCTCTGTTTCTCGGTGCTGCCATCTTCAAAAATGCAAAAATTACCTCCGGCAGTTTTTCACGGCTAGTGACTTGTCGCAATAACAACGATAGTGACTGGAATCGTAGAGAGACACTGTGAGTCCGGAGAATGCAGGTCTCAGTCGAGACCTGGGGTACCCAGCGTGGCTGTATGCTAACGAATTGACCGCGACAGGCCACTCGCGGCTGCATTTCTCATCACAATTTCAAGCGCAAAGCGCATGAGGGATGGACGCGCTCCCGTTCCTTTACGCAGGATTTAAAGCGCCGAATCCCGACGCTCGCCGTTGCGGTTTCCCGCCCTTCGGGCTGAAAAGCACAGCCCGAAGAACGGGGCACCCCTTTCCGTGGTAGCCTAGGAATCCCAAATACACCTGAATGCTGGATCTGGCGCCAAGCTCGACGATGCCAGATGTTCGCACGCTCCTCGTTTCTCAAGAAAATTGGCTACCGTGGCTGTCATGCTTTCGTTTTAAAGGCCCCTAGAGCCACCGGATTCTCTCGCTGTCGGCAGAGCAGCGATCTCGAAGATAGCCTTACGACAGATGGCATTCTACTCCGTGGCAAAACCCAGGGAGTGGGGATTAGCATAGCTCTAATGGCTGCGGATACATCTGCGTTAGCAGGTCCGGCGAGTTGTGTTGTTCCAACACGCAAGGGGCGGGATCTGCTGGAGCTTGCTGTTGGCTACGGACTGATCCTGAGCGTGATATGGACACCTCGTCCTTGGCAAAGAGGGCTCTACTGGGTTGCCATCCTATGGATGGTAGTGATCACTTGTTTCTCTTTCGACGGCTGGAGTGAGATGGGCTTTCGCGTCTCACGCCCCATGCGCTCGTCTTGGGTGATTGGCGTGGCTCTATTGATTGCATTCATCGCGGTCATCGTGGCTGGCAGGTATTCACCTTTGCAGCTACCCGGCGGCACGGGGCTAGTGAGACGCTACTGGTTCTATGCCATCTGGGCATTTGCTCAACAATTTCTCCTGCTGGATTTCGTGCTTCTCCGATTGCTACGGTTGTTGTCCGAGATAAGACTCGCGGTCTTCGCGGCGGCCGCCCTGTTTGCGCTTGCGCACGTGCCGAATCCCATTCTCACGCCGCTGACGTTCATTTGGGGTTTGGCCGCTTGCCTGCTCTTTCTTGTCTATCGCAACCTGTACACTCTGGGCATAGCGCATGCCATCCTGGGTATTTGCGTTGCCATCGCTGTGCCGGGTTCAGTCGACCACAATATGCGGGTTGGTCTCGGTTATTTGACATATCGGCCGCATCGGCAACATCACCGCAACCAGAAAGACCATATCGTGTCCACCGAAGCGTGGGTGATGGCTGAGGCTCCGACGCGACGGTCCTGACGCCAAGCCCGTCCATAGAAGATCCCCGCCAATGCCGCCAACAATACATAACGCCAGTTGAAATGCGCGGTGCGCTTGTTCCAGTGGGACAAGCCGAAGAGTGCCGCCGTTAGGAACAGAGCCGGGTATCGGCCGAAGCGCCGCTCGAGCAGGTTTTGAAGCCACCCACGGAAGAACAGCTCTTCGGGAACCGCGATGAAGAAGAAAGTAAAAACAAAGGCGCCCGCCAACTGGCCTAACCGAGGCCATGACGTGTGAAGATGCAGAAAACCGAGAGACAAGCCTAAAGCAATGGCCATCGGTGCATAAAAGACCAGTTCACGGAGGCCCACGCGGGCGTCGTTTAGGCGCAGACGCAAATCGAATCCCACGCCATCGAGCTGCCGAACGAGAAGAAATCCGTAGATTCCGGCATCGAGCAACAACACTTTGTTAAAGACAGCAAGGTGCGGCGGCCAAGCGTGCTCAAACCAACGAAGATCAACGGCCAAGCCCAGCACACCAAGGATAAGAAAGTCGCGCCAGTTGCCGTGTTGCTCGGGGTCGGCGCGGCTCGCCTGCGACATGATCCCCGAAATCATGATCGGAAGCAGCAGATAAAGCGCGAACCACCTCCAGCGGAAGGTGCCGTAAGAATCCGATACCAGGAGATATGGCACACACAGAACGGCTGGCGCAAAGATCCTCGCAATGAGTGGGAGTCTCTGTGGCAGGCCAGCCAAGTCTCTCGCAAAGAAGGCAACAGCAAGAAAAGGTAGAAGAGTAAGGAGAGCTGCAAGCAAGGTGAGCGGAGTGAGCATAGGAAAATTTCAGTCTAGACCACGGCCCGAGACTGAAGTTTCTGTACTGAATTTGTTGACTTCACTGAATTTGTTGACTTTGCAGGACGCCAACGGTGATAACCTCAGGGGCTATGCTCCCCACTTTCGGATAAATGAAACTCTCGAGATGCCTTTCGGGCAGAACTGGCACTTTTGCCAGTTCCGAAGGCCAGGCAAGGATGGCAGTCTGGGCCTAGGTTGTTAACTAGGGTGGAAAGCAGTGGCGATGTTTTTGAAGCAGGCACCCTCCCGAGAGCATCATGTCCGTTGATTGATTGCCGGAGGAGAAGCGCTTGCATATGCGCGAGGAAAAGAGGTTCGGTTTTTTGAGGGCCAGGTTTTTGTTTGTAGCCACAATCGTTCTGGCTTGCGGCGTATTGGTGCTTAATCCCAGAGTGGCACGGGCACACGCCGTGTTGCTGAGCTCCGACCCGGGGGTGAACAGCACTGTCACCGGTCCCGCAGTTGCTGTTCTGCTCAAATACAACTCACGCATTGACATGAAGCACTCTACGCTGACTTTGCTCGCCCCTGACGGCAAGGTGGATAAGGTGAACATTCTCAGCGGGCCTGGGCCTGGATCGTTATCTGCAAAGCTGACCGGGCTCAGTAAGGGAGCTTATGTGCTACGCTGGCAGGTTTTGGCGGCGGATGGACACATCACCCGTGGCAAGGTTTCCTTCCAAGTGAAGTAGACCCCGGTAAATTCTCGTGATCTGGTTGCTGCGCGATATCGATTTGTTTTGCGTTCTGGCACGTTCTGCAACGCTTGGTTTCGAAGCATTGCTGTTGGGAGGCGTGGCCTATCTTTTGGCTGTGGCTAACCCGGCCGAAGCGAGCTCGGCCGTCGAAGACTTCACCCGGCGGGGTATCCGGATCGCAGCACTTGGGTTGATCGCCGGCGAACTCTTGATGGTTTCGGCATCCTGCGGCCTGCTGATAAGCGGCTCGGATTTAACTGTCAACGATGCAATGGAAACCAGCTTCTTCCGTGCCGACTGCTTCGCAGTCGTATGCGCAATCGGTCTGTGGATCTGCGCGCGAATTAAAAGCAGCAAAGCTACAGCGGCCATGCTCCCACTGAGCCTGCTGCTGCTCGCGGCTACGGTTTCGACGAGCCATGCGGCTGCACGCCTCGACCATCGCGCTCTGTTGCTAATTCTCACCACCGCACATCACCTCGGTACAGGTGCTTGGATCGGTGCGATGCCGTATCTGCTGGTCTCTCTGCGCCGTGTCGAAGATGTGAACGAGGCTCGCCGTTTGACCGAGCGCTACTCCCGCATGGCACTCCTGGGCGCGACCGCGCTGATCGCGGCTGGAGCAGGCATGGCTTGGTTTTACGTGGGATCAGTGAACGGCCTGTATACCACCGCATATGGCATTATGCTGATCGCCAAACTCTATCTTTTGCTGGCGCTGATTGTACTCGGCGGCGGAAATTGGTTTGTGGTGCGGCGACTCGCGACCGATCCGGAAGCTCTGCTGGCGCGGTTGCGACGTGTCGTCGAGGCAGAGATTTGTCTGGGATTTCTTGCGGTTTTGACAGCGGCTTCGCTAACCTCCCAGGCGCCAGCAATCGATTTTAGCGCTCAAGACAGGCTGACATCTCACGAGATCTATGCGCGGCTGCACCCAGAATCCCCACGCATGACGAGTCCGCCAGTTGGTTCGCTGGCTCCTCCGAGTTCTCTAGCCGTAGCCGTGCAGGATAGTCAGTTCGTTTCTAGTGTCGGGAGCGACACGAACGACAAAGAATGGTCGGAGTACAACCATCACTGGGCAGGGCTGATTGTGCTGATCGCCGGAGTGCTCGCATTCATCAGCCGACACCGTACAATGCGCTGGGCTCGTTTTTGGCCTTTGAGTTTTGCAGGCTTAGCCGTTTTCATCCTTCTGCGCGCCGACCCAGAGAATTGGCCCCTTGGGCCTCGTCCATTTTGGGAGAGTTTTGTCTCGCCCGACGTTCTCGAACATCGTTTCGGGGCGCTGCTGATCGTTCTTTTCGCTGTTTTCGAATGCGCTGTACAGGCAGGCAAGTTGCGGGCGTGGTGGGCCAGTTATGTTTTCCCCGCAATGTGTGCCGTGGGCGCCGCGATGTTGCTGACGCACGCGCACTCTACGAGGGACGTGAAAGAAGCAATGCTTGCGGAGATGAGCCACACTCCGATTGCATTATTTGGTGTCACGGCAGGATGCAGCCGATGGCTGGAACTACGATTGCCTAAGGGCCGCATCGCTGCTCTCACCAGCTACCTTTGGCCGGTGTGCCTGGGCTTGGCCGGGTTAGTCCTGCTGAACTACCGCGAATTGCCATGACCCCGAGCAGTGGAAGCGAATTGAAGCGAACGCATTCTATTTGTGGCCCGCAGCTGTCCGTCAGAGTAAGATCCGTATGGCAGAAGCTGAACACCCCAAACGGGAGTTTCAGGGCAGCATACCTGCATTCGAGCGGGCCCCTTTTGTGACCACGCGGAGATTAGCCCTATCCGTACCGGCTAATCCTTCGTCCAATCCACAGCATCATTTTTGAAGGCCGGCCTCTCAGATCCTCGCTCCGCCGCGCCGCTCCCAACAGCCCTGGTGAAAGTAAGATGACTCACTACCACGTTTCGTGCTCGCGATCGTTGACTCCGGCCCGGATGATCCGCCTTGCTTTGCAACGGGGATTCAGGTGCGGAGCGCTTGCGTTGATATTCGCGATCGGGTCGGTCAGCTTTGTTCCGGGGATCATGGCGCAGTCGCGCGCTGCGGATGCGATCCGCATCACGGTCATGGGCGAGGACCAAAAACCACTGTCTGGCGTGACGATCGAGGCTGGAATAGCGACCGAGGCCGGAGCGACGGTTGACGGCCGTTCGGCCAAAGCGTCGTTGTGCAAAACAGTCACCGATGCTCAGGGCCAGGCGACACTCAGCGGCTGCGGGTCTGTCGGGGAAGTCCGTCTCACCGCAAGCCTTCCGGGCTACGTCTCCGCCACGACCAGCGTTTCGTTAACGAATCAAAATGTTCTCGAGATTGCACTTTCGAAGATGACCAACGTCCAACAGAACGTTGTGGTCCAGGGCAATTCGCAGAGCCCCCTGACGGAGAGCAAGAGCAGCGAGACAAAGCTTCCAATGGAGGATGCCAAGGTCGGTCCCCTGCGGCCCGCCACGCTCGTGGATACGCTTCCGTTGGTTCCGGGTGTGATCCGAACGCCCGATGGCCGAGTGCAAGTTACCGGCCTC
>DASYBJ010000063.1:0-5304 GCA_036500845.1 Acidobacteriaceae bacterium | reverse complement strand
ATCGCACAACGGGCGGGAGGGGGCTGAGATGATGCTGGGCGGCAAGTTTGACGCCGCTCTCCTCGACATCCTTCTTCCCGGAATGGATGGCTTTGCGGTTTTAGAGGAAATCCGCGCCCGACGATGTAAGACACCCATCCTGGTGTTGACGGCAGTGGACGCGGTGCCCAAAGTTCTGCGCGCCTTTGATCTCGGGGCGGACGATTACCTGGTAAAGCCCTTCCTCCTGGAAATCCTGCTGGCGCGAATCGCCGCCATTGCCCGGCGTACTCAAAGTACAGAGCCGGCGGTCATCCGTGCAGGCGGTATCACCTTAGATCGCAGCCGCCGCGTAGCAAGCCGTCACACCAAGGACATCCCTCTCACGCGAAAGCAATTTGAACTGCTCGAAGCGCTGATGCGCCGGAGCGGTCTCGTCACCTCCCGCCAACACTTGATCGAAGCCGGATGGGGATATGTTACCAAGGTGAAGGAGAACACACTGGATGTCTATATCCACTCGTTGCGTGCAAAGATCGAGGACAAGTCTGATGCCGGCAAACCGCTGATCCGAACCGTGCACGGTACGGGTTACATGTTTGTCGCCGACTAGGAGCACGGGATGCACGGCCTTTCCGTCCGAGCAAAGCTAGCACTGTGGTATCTGTCAGTGACTTTCACGGGACTGCTTCTTTTCGGATTGCTCTCCTACGGCGCGCTTCGATTTGCTCTGATGCAAGGAAAGAAGTCACACCTGCTCGGGAGGGAGCAGCGGCTGGTCCACTTTCTCGAAGAGAACAAGATACAACGGGCCCCCCTACCTCTATCCGAGCAGCTTCGCAATTATGCGATCGTCACGCATGAAGGAAATCTCTTTGAGATCCGGAATCCCGATGGAAGTCTCCTGTTTCCTATGGATCTCAAGAGCACTGGCTGGCTATCGCCGAGTCAGGAGAGTTGCGTTCAAACTGTCTTTCACTATCAAGCCGTGGAGAACCAGTCGGGAATGGTGATGTGCCATTTGATCCTGCTCGACGGGCGCTTGACCCGTCTTTACCTCGGCGGCTCTCTCGAAGAAGAGTTCAACATACTGAGAACCTATCGAGATGCGCTCCTCCTGCTCACACCGGTTCTGCTCAGCCTCTCCGCACTGAGTGGATATCTTCTGAGCCGGCATGCGATGAAACCAGTCCACCGTATGACAAGGGCGGCGACCGAAATCGGCATCGGCAATCTTTCCGCCCGGCTGCCGGTACCTTTGGCGAAGGACGAAGTGCAGGATCTCGCGATCGCGTGGAATCAGTTGCTCGGCCGGCTGGAGGATGCGGTCACACGCCTGAGTCAGTTTTCTGCTGACGTATCGCATGATCTCAGAACGTCCATCACGGTTATTCTGGCTACCGCGCAACTCTCGCTCCGCCGCCATCGTTCGGAACAGGAATATCGCGATGACCTGGACAGAATCGTAACGGAATGCCGGTCCGCCTCAACGTTGCTGGACGCCCTCCTTTCCCTTGCGAGGAGCGATAGTTTTGTCCACGAGGCTGCTTTCCAAAGGATCGATCTGCGCGAATTCGTTGTCGCGGGTTGCAGACGGGTTGAAGATCTAGCGGAATCCAGTGGAGTCAGACTCGATTGGATTCTTCCTGACGAGGCACTCTATGTGGAGGGTGACGAAGCGCTGCTTCACCGGCTGCTTGGCATCCTGCTTGACAACGCAATTAAGTACACGCCAGAAGGCGGTGACATCCGGGTTGAAGTTGCTCGGACGGCCAACCATTTCATCCTTTCGGTTCGCGATACTGGAATCGGAATGTCAGACGACGTGCAGCAGCACATTTTCTCCCGGTTCTACCAGGCAGATTTGAGAGAGCGGAAGACTCAAGCTGGTAGCGGACTCGGCCTTGCAATTGCCAAATGGATTGCACTGGCGCACCGGATTGAACTGAGCGTAAAAAGTACTCCGGTCAGTGGCTCTGTCTTCGAGGTCCGCTTTCCGACGACTGGGGCGACACAGTTTCCGCTGCGAGAAGAGGCGATCCGATAACGGTTGCCCGGCGGAGATTGCGGCTGGATGCGGTTCGCAGGCGGGAAACCGAACAGACTAGCTGAAGGTTGATGCAGCCATGCCGAGGCGGGGATCTCCGCTCGACATGGCTTGGGTTGCTGAAAGCCTACCGTTCTTTCTTCGATGTGATCCCAAAGGTCACCGACATCATCACGCTACGTCCTGGCGTCTGCGTTAACAGATCCCCGCCTGCCGGTGCGGTTGTTGCGAGATAGGGGGACGCCGCTCCGGAGACGACCAGCGGTACTGGCGCGTTTGCCGATGTCACCCCCACGACATCGTGAGCATTCAAAAGATTATTGAAGCTCAGACGAAGCTGAGTATTGTCAAAGCGCGATCCGTTTCTAAGGGTGTAATTGAAGAACATACTTACCGTATTGAAAGATGCAATCGATACCTGATTGTGGTAGGCTCCGTTGTCGTTGTACATAGGGCCGACGCGCTTCTCAAAAAAACCTAGATCCAGATATTTCTGCTGATAAGTCAGACCAAGCGCTTCAGTATTTGAAGGGGTAAATTGTACCCATAGATTCGAAGGAACTTGCCTACCTGTGTAGGTCGCTTTCCCCACTGTCCCATTTGCGTATAGACTCACTCCGTGGCTGAGGGCAACATTAGTCTCACCCTCGAAGCCTTTGGTTATCGAATCAGGACCGAGGTAGTAGATAGGCTCGCCACCGCTCGGAGGAGTGAAAGAGCTGTACGGGTTCTGGAATTTAATGCGGTACACATCCGCATCCAGAGTGAAGCGCTTGACCTTTATAACAGACCCCGCCTGATAGGTCGTCGTCTTTGACGGTTTGGGAAGTGTCTGGACCGCTCCGTTCTTGACGTCGAAGACACTGCTCGGAGGAATCACGCTCCCTTGAGCAAATTGACCGTACGCCGACCAGTTCGAGGTCAATCGATAGTTAGCATCCGCTGCCGGAAGCCATGAACTGTAGCCCGCGCTGTGGTTCACGGAAGGAGCACCACCAAGGCTTCCGACCGTCTTTCCGTTGTCGGCGTACTGAGTCAGGTTCTGGTTGTAGTAGGCATATTTGGCGCCTCCTCTTAGAGTCAGCTTACCGGTAGCGTTGTACTCATATTCGGCAAAAGGCTGGTACGAGTTGGTGTAGAAGCGCTCATGAAAGTTGGGGAGAACCTGATCCTGGCGAGTGAGTGGATTAGAAGGAACCTGATACCGGTTTGTCGTTGCCCATTCGTACCAAAGACCGATGCGGAAGATACCGAACTTTGAGACCTGACTTACTGTCGCGGCTTCGCCATACTTGCGATAGCTGTTGAGTTTGTCGATGGCGCATGGGAGGGCGGTTACCCCCTTCTTTGTGACGGGTTTCGCGCAACTCGCGTCAATCAAACCTGAGGCATTGGTGGGAGCGGCATTCGTGTAGTACTGCGCATTGTAGTAACTATAGGTATAGGGCTTGGCATCGATGAGCCAGCCGTGTCCCAACTCTGATCGATAACCGACATATTCGAAGTCCGTAGGCAGGTGGTATGTGTTGTATTTGTAGTAATACGGACTAGTCGGGTCGGTACCCTGCAGCAGGAAGTTGTATCCGTATTGCGCCACTTGAGCGCGAGTCGGAGCCGTGCTATTCGGCGTGTTGCTGTCCAGCATGACCACGCCGCTGAATCCGGTCAAAACGCTCTTTTCAGAGAATTGGTACTGAACTTTGATTTCGCCGGCATTGCGCTTTTGATAGTTGTAGGTCTGAAAGCCGTCCGACGTCATGCGATGAACGTCCAGAGACAGACTTGTTTTGCGATTTGCGCCAAGGGCGGGGGAGTCATACTGGCCGTCGGTCAAGATGGTATTGAACGAACCATAGGAGACGCCTGCCCGGCCGGATTGCACCGCCGGTATGGGCTTGGAAAGCAGGTTGATCGAACCGCCGAACGGCGTGGGTCCAATGGTCGAGGCTGTGCCGGGACTTCGGTCGAAGTCCACACCGCCGAGCCAAGGAGAAGGAAAGAAAGCCCAGGAGTGGTGAGTTGGGCTATTGGTGTCGTTGTAGGGAATTCCATCCCACGTGATGTCGTAATTCCCATCCGAGAAGCCGCGGAAATAGGTCGAGCTCTGTCCCAGCCCGACGCCGTTCGAGTTGACGCTGAATGTGCCAGGCGCGATCTGCAGAACCTCTGTGTAGTCGGCCACAGGCGAGACGAAGTACCGAATGAAGTGGCCGCTGATTTCTGATCGCGCTGAGCCTGCGTCCAGTAAAGCCTGTACCGGCGAGAGCTGCGCTGCTAAGGAATTGGAGTCTGCCGCCTCGACGGTCACCTCTTGCGCTACGCTTCCCAGACTCAGAGAGATTGGAATGTTCTGCGTCTGGCCTGCCCCGAGTTGCACACCTGTGCGATTCACTGAGCCGAAACCGGGTGCAGAAACTTCGATGGCATAACTTCCGACGGGCAGTTCGCTCACCGAAAAGCGGCCCTGCGAGCCGGTCATTGCCTTGCGTTCGATGCCCGTCAATTCCCCTCTCACCGTCACTGGCACGTTCTGCAAAACCTCTCCTCGCGGATCCTGAACCGTTCCAGTGATCGTTCCGCTTGCTTTTCCGGCCGGCGATTGACCGGTGCCTTGTTGTGCGTGCAAAGGAAACGGCTGGGCAGCAGCCAAAAGGATGGACAAGCTAACGATGACGACGAAGCGACGATACCAGCGATCGAAAAGTGCGTAGTTCAAAGAGTCCTCCCATAAGTAAGACAGAGATCAGAAGTGGTCTCGGGGCCCGATCGTCGCCCACGTTGTACGAGACTCCCCCCGCAGCGGCAGGTAGGGGGGTTAGTCTGCCGACCGGAGTTCACGAGCCCACTTGTGAAGCGTTTGCAAGAACGTATCGAGCAACCGTGAAATCAGTGTTACAAGCCGATTCCGGCAGCACTCGTGCGGGATCCGCTAAAGCCGCAGTTCACGTGACGTGATCGAATCAAGGTCTCGCTTTTGCCGCTGAGGACCGCGGTTTCATTGCACATTTTGGGAATTGGTGCTTACCGGTGGACTGAGGAAATTGTGTGCTAGGAGAGTTTCTACCTGCCACGCTGGGGAAGTGTTTCCTCTCGCCACCATTCAGGTTTTCTTAAGGTGCAGGTCAGATTTCTTTTAGGACGGGATGTGGTGCTGGCCTTGGAGTATGGGTCGCATTCGCTGATGCTACGCAGAAAGACTGGGGATAATGGACTGGCCCCCAAAAGTGAGACCTGGGGGCCATCAGTCAACTTGAATTCGCCCCCGCCCATTGGTGCAT
>DASYBJ010000062.1:0-2351 GCA_036500845.1 Acidobacteriaceae bacterium | reverse complement strand
AGAGGAGCTCGGTGTCGACCCTTCGCCCAACATTGTGATTGACGCGCAAAAAAATGCTCCTCTGCCCGAATCGCTGACCCTTCCCATCGATGAGCTTATTAATCGCGCGATGGCCGACCGGCCCGACCTGATGGCGCAGGTCGCCGAAATCCGCGCCGCGGACGACGAGGTCCGCTCCGCCAAGGCAGAATATCGTCCACAGATCGTGCTGTCCGGTTCGGGGGCGCAACAGGCCATCTGGCCATCTGCCGATTATGGTCAGGTCGGAGCGGCAAATGTACCAGTCTGGTCTGCCTCGCTTGGCGTAGAGTGGCGAATTTTTGACGGCGGCGCGCGCAAGAATCGATTGGCCATGGCAGAGTCAAAAAAACGTGAAGCCCAGGACGAGCTGACGGACAAGCATGACCAGGCTCAACGCGAAGTCTGGACTGGTTTCATTGCCTTCCGCACAGCGCAGAGACAGCAACAGGCAGCCGTGGCACTGCTTAACTCGGCGAGCACCTCGTACTCAGCATCGCTCGATGCCTACAAGTACGGCGTCAAGAATCTGGTCGATGTAGTGACGGCAGAGAAACAGCTCGCGTTAGCCCGGCTCTCCTCTGTTTCCGCCCGTTCTCAACTCTTCCTGGAAGCAGTTCAGCTTGAATTCGTGACCGGGAATCTGCTGCGAAGCTTACCACCCGCGACCAAACTACAAACGCAGGATGGCCAAAAGCAATGACGAAAGAGCGACTCTTCGGTGTTACAGTCGCGTGCCTGTTATGCACCGGATGCAGCCGCGCGCCTTCGATCTCTATCATCGGCTCTTTCTTCCCTGTATGGATGGTTTCGCTCGTCGCCGGTGTGATACTGGCCTTCGTCGTTCGGTCTCTACTGTTGCGCTACCGGCTGGAATCTGAGGTGGGCCCGGTTGCTCTCTTCTATCCATGCGTTGTTGCGCTCTTTACCTGCCTGTTGTGGTTGATCTTCTTCCGATAGGACAATGTATGACGCAGGAAACTGAGAATCTCAATCGCAAGCATCTGGGACGCCGGATCTCTATCGGAGTCATCGCGGCTGCGGTGCTGGCATTGGCGCTTGTCACTTTGGACACCGAGCGAAACCCCCGGACCGATGACGCCAGCGTAAGGGCAAACTTTATCGAGATCGCGCCAGAGGTTAGCGGACGTCTCGCCCAGTTGCCGGTTAAAGACAATGCCTTCGTCAAGCAGGGGGACTTACTGTTCGTCATTGATCCCCGCGACTACGAGTACGCTCTGCGTCAGGCGCTTTCCGACCAGGAGAATCTGGAACAGCGGATCATCGATACGAAGCGTAAAATCGCGGCGCAGAACAGCGCCGTCGAGGCAGCAAGCGCTGCCGTCCGCAACTCCGCAACTGCGATACACACCGCCGGAAGCGGGGTCGATTTAGCCAGCGCCACGGTATTACGCGCTCAAGCTGCAGCCAACGCCGCCGAAGCGCAATTGAAGTATGCCACCAATGACCTGCATCGCATTGAACCCCTGCTGCAAAAGCAATATGTAACCGTCGATCAAGTAGATCAAGCCAACACGGCTGTACGAGTCGCTCGTGGCAGCTACGATGCAGCCGTGGCCGCGCTCAGCGAGGCACAGGCGCAGCAGACACAGGCGGTTCTTCGCCGGCAGGAAGCCGACGATCTGGAAACCGAATCACGCGCAAGGCTGGGCCAATCGATCCATATTGTTGACACCCTGGACATTCTTGAGTCGCAACGGCCTGGTCTGGCCGCAAGGGTTGATCGCGCCCGGCTCGACCTCGAGCGATGTCACGTGGTCGCGCCTTTCAACGCCTACGTAACCAACATGAACATCTCACAGGGCGCCTATGCTCGACCGGGTACTCCAATGTTCACGCTCATCGACACTCGCAAGTGGTGGGTGGTCGCAAACTATCGTGAGGGGAAAGTGAGGAATATTCGCATCGGTTCGCCGGTCGACGTTTACGTCATGGGACACCCAGAAAGAAAGTTCACCGGGCTGGTGGAGAGTATTGGGTATGGCGTGTTCCCTGAGGACGGAAGCGTGGTCGCCGGATTACCCAACATCGAACGGACTCTCAATTGGGTGCATTTGTCGTCCCGGTTCCCGGTTCGTATTCGTGTTCAGAACCCCGATCCTGATCTGTTCCGCATCGGAGCAACGGCTGTAACGGTCGTGAGATAGCTCGATGGTCAAAGACTTCTCGTTCCCGGAGCACACACCCTGGCTGCAACAGATCTGGCAGGATCTCCAGCCCACGCCCGGACGTCTCAGCACGTCTCTTCGCATGACACTCGCGTCCATCCTCGTGCTGGTTCTGATGCTGGTACTGCAAATGCCATTCCTGGC
>DASYBJ010000061.1:0-7615 GCA_036500845.1 Acidobacteriaceae bacterium | reverse complement strand
CGATCCAACCAGAACCGCGAAGCGAGCGCAATTCCGCTCGATGAGTGATTCTGCTGTAACCATCTTTCCAGGAGGAACCCCATGGCATTCCTCAACGCTCGCCGATATCGGGGTATCAATTGAAAGCATGTCAAACGGATGACTCTTCCATGCGTCAGGCTGGACTTTCCCGACTAACTGGACGCCGCAAAAGGACTTTGCGCCTGTTTCCACTTGTCAGGAACCAGAAAGCGGTAGTGAACATTAGCGTCAAGCCTCCGGAACTGCTTCTGTTCATCTCGTATCGACGAGGCCCATCTCATCGCTCTACACTGTCGAGTCTGAAAGCCGCAGCCTGAAAGTCTCCACGCAGCTCCACATCGACTCCGTTCTGCATCCAGAAGGAGCCGCTCGCAACAACAGGTGTGTTCGCAGAGAGCTTACCGTCCAGGGCCGTAATCTGATACATCGCGTCTGGCTTCAACCCACGAAGAAAGATGCGAGGAAAGGGATACAGCATCTGACTGGAGTGCAGGAAAGCGAATGTAACGGCACTCCGCTGGTCCTGCGAAACAGATTCGGTGACGGAGTGCTCGCTTCCTTTTTGCGGAGAGATCAACCGATAGAGCAAACCACGCTGCACGATCTCGCGGATCTGCTTGTACTGCGCCAACATCCTCTTTGCAGTCGCGAAGTCCTCGGGTTTCCAGTTATTGAGGTTTGCACCCACTCCAAGCGATCCCTGCATCGATGAGAGAAAGCGGTATTCAAGTGAGAGAGTGCGCTGATTAACCCAGGTCGGCGAGTCTGTAACCCAGGCCATCATGACGCCGGGAGCGTAGGCATAGCTGAAGCCATCCTGCATCAGCAGCCGGTCGAATGCATCGGTATTGTCGGAAACCCAAACTTGGTCTGTGTAACGCAAGATGCCGAGATCGACTCGGCTCCCGCCGCCCGAACAGCTCTCAATCTCTACATTTGGATGCTTCGCCCTCAACTCCTGCAGGATCGAATAGAGGTTGTGTACGTAGTCGATATAGACCTTCTTCTGATCCTCCGGAGCGACTGCCGGCCATCCTGGCTCAGACCAGTTCCGGTTGTAGTCCCACTTGAGGAATGCAATGTCGTTTTCGGAGAGCAATTTGTCGAGGAACTGAAAAACGTATTCGCGAACGTCGGGGCGAGCGAGATTGAGCATGAGCTGGTTTCGCCCTTCGGTTCGGGGCCTGCCGGTGAAGTTCAGAGCCCAATCCGGATGTTTACGATACAGATCGCTGTCCGTGTTCACCATTTCGGGCTCAACCCACAGACCAAAGTCCATACCTAGGGAATGGACCTTGTCGATCAATGGCTTTAACCGGTGAGGGAACTTGACCGGATTCACATACCAATCCCCGAGACCTGCCCGGTCGCTGGAACGCTGACCGAACCAGCCATCGTCGACGACGAAGCGTTCGACTCCAATACTCGCGGCCTTCTCCGCGAGAGCCTCCTGTCCGGCTTCATCAACTTTGAACTCCGTTGCTTCCCACGAGTTGTAAAGGACTGGACGCAGCTTTGGGCTAGGGCCGTGCGGAAGAATCGTGGCAATCTCGAACCTGTGCAGGAGCCTCGATGCCCCTCCGATCCCGTCATGCGAATAGCCGGCGTAAAAGTCGGGGGACTTGAGATGCTCCCCCGGCGCCAAGCGATAACCGAAATCGAAGCTATTCGGACCTCCGGTTACACGAATCTGTTGAATCTGGTCCTGTTCGATGCTCATCTGCCACGACCCGCTCCACCCGAGTGCGCCGAACCAGACATCGCCGTGATCCTGATCGTTCGAACCATCGCGGTCAATTGCAAACCACGGATTGTTTTGGTCACCGGTCGATCCGCGGCGGCTTTCGAGAATGGTCTTCCCTGGTTGAAGGAGCTGTTCATGCAGGTTCCATTCGCCAGCCCAACGGCCAGTAAGGTAGCGCAAGCGGTAGTCGGTGCCCCGCGGTAGATTCCATGTTCCGGAAGTGATCTGCTCGATGGTCAATGGAGCTGAAGTCTTGTTCTGAACCTCAGCAGATCGCCTGAGAATACCAGTGGTCGCATCCGCCTGATACTCCAATGCGACGAGGACATCCCTCGAGATGTCCTTCAGCAGAATTGTGAGCCGGCTCCCCTCGATCGAATGAGAGACGTATTGCAGGACCAGATCTCGATTGCCGTCCGGGAAGGTTACTTTTAGATTTGGCTCGACATAGAGACCGCCGCCCCAGGCTACGAACTCCTGTCGAGTCGTGTTGACCGACCAATCAAAGCCCGAGAGTCCGGGATCGGAGTGCGGCACAAATGTGTCCGCCTCATTCAGGCGCTTACCCCAATACAGCGTCTGGATTTGCTTCTTCTCGTTGATTCCGAAGACGTACGTCATCTCAGCGCCGTCGATGCGGAACACTTGTTTCTGTTTATCGAAGCTAATCGTAGGTGATGCTGACCGGGCGATAGAAGACATAGGCAGGATCGAAGGAATCAACATAGTCCAGAGCGCAGCCAACAACAGTTGGCGGAAGTTGGCCCCGATCGTTACAACGGGGGAAGGGTTGGTAAATCGCCCGACGGTTGCTTTGTCACTATCACTCATTCGTCGCTCAATCTTCTTTCTTTGAACCTGATTGTTTCGCTGTCCTGGTGCGGAGATCACCAGAAATCATCGCATCTACAAGCGGTTGGTGAAACGGTTCTTTCGATGTCCGATCTTCTGTGATTGACTGACTATGGAAGTGTCGATACGCTCGGCGTAAATACATGACAGAAGGCCGTACGGTCTATGAGTAATCGCCGCAACATGAAATCTGCGACTGTTAACGTTACCGCCAAGCCTATGAACAGTACACCCAAGACCGCAGGTATCAAGGAAATAGCCGAGGCGCTCGGAATCTCCATCGGAACCGTGGACCGAGCATTGCATAATCGTAAGGGCGTCAGCCCGAAAACGAAATCTAAGGTCCAGCAGATCGCGGACCAATTGGGCTATAAGCCCAATCTCGCAGCTCAGGCTTTGAAGCTCAATCGCAGGATCGAGATTGCAGTTGTGCTTCCCAAACAGATCTCTCATTTCTTCGACCCACTGCGGGAAGGAATACGCGCCGCGGCAGCAGCTTCCGTCGGCATGCACGTCAAGGTTACATTCCATGAGTACGCCCGCCTCGGATATGGAGACTCGGAATTGCTCGAGGCCAGACTCAAGGAAAACAACGACGGAATTATTTTTACTCCGGGAAATCCGAGGAGGCTCGATCCGATCATTCACCGTCTGGCGGAGCAGGGGACGGCCATGTTTTGTGTTGCCAGCGATGCCCCCAGCAGCAATCGGATTGGCTTGGTATCCACACACGCGTACACGAGTGGCGCCCTCGCTGCAGAGATCCTCGCTCTCAAGCTCAACCGGAAGGCGCACGTCGCGACGATCACTGGCGAGCTCTCCACTCTCGACCATGCCGAGAAGCTGCGGGGCTTTGCTGCCACGCTTGCGATGACTGCTCCTCATCTCAGCCTTCTCCCGGCGATCGAATCCCACGAGCGTCCCAAAGAAGCCTACCGGCAGACGTTGGCTCTCGTTCGTGGGGAAACAAGGCCGCAAGGGTTGTACATAAGTACGGCAAACAGCGTGCCGGTTCTCCAGGCACTTTCCGAGGAAGGCCTGCTCGGAAAGATCCAGGTCGTCACAACGGACCTCTTCGAAGAGCTTGTGCCTTTGATCGAGACCGGCAAAATTCTCGCGACTCTCTATCAGCGACCATTCACGCAGGGAAAGGTCGCCTTTGAGAGCCTTATCGCTTATCTGCTCGAAGAGAAGAAGACCTCTCCCATGATTCGTCTCGCACCGCATATTATCTTCCGCAGCAACCTTCCTCTATTCTCAGACCGTGTTCATGGTCTTGCAGGCTCTGAATCGTCCTGAGATGAGCGGCCTGTTGCCACTCATCTCAGATCGCCGGTCTATTTGCTGCCCTCTGGTACAAAACGGATCGCGCAACCGCCTCCAGAAGCCAGGTGAAGAGTGAGCTCCTCGCCGCTGCGCACAATCTGTTTTCTGATCGAGACGTTCTTTGGGTTCGTCCCGGCATCTGAGGCATCCTGATAAATCTCCACCTTGTACCGGCCGGCTCCGAGAAACTTGAGCGGCACATGCAGATCACGCGGTGTCCAATTCGTGATGCTGCCCAGATACCACTCCTTGCCATGATTCCGGGCGATGGTCACGAATTCGCCCGGCTCGCCATTGAGAACGTGCATAGAGTCCCAGGATGTGGGAACCTCCCGAATGAACTGGAAGGCAGGCTGATTCGCGTATGCCTGAGGGCTATCCGAGACCATTTGAAACGGCGTCTGGAAGACCACATACAAGGCGAGTTGCTGCGCTCGCGTACCCATGATCATCGGACTCACGTCGCGGCCGGCGAACTCGTCTTCGGTGACGTTATTGAAGCCGCCGGGGGTGTAGTCGAGCGGACCGGCCACCATCCGCGTGAACGGGAAGACAGTCCGATCAACAGGACTGTCGCGTCGCGCTACTTTACTGTTCTCAGCTCCCAAGACAGCTTCGTAGCTGAGTACGTTGGGATAAGTCCGCTCAATGCCCCAGGGCTTGCTGGCGCCATGAAAGTCGACCATCAGGTGATGCTCCGCCGCATATTGGGCGACGTCGTAGTAGAATTTGATGCCTTCCTGGTCGTCACGATCGATGAAGTCGATCTTCACTCCCGCGACTCCCCAGCTTTCAAAGAGGGGAAACGCCTCTTTCATCTGGTCCATTACTGAAGTCGAGTAGAGCCAGATCCACACCTTCACATTCTTCGCGGTCGCGTAACGGACAAGCTCCGGTACGTCTACATTGCCCCGCTGCTTTAGAATGTTGCGTCCGTCGGCCCAGCCAGCGTCGAGCAGCATGTAAGGGAACCCGGACTGAGCGGCAAAGTCGACGTAATACTCCATGTTCTTTGTCGTGTACGCTGCCTTACCGTCAGGACCGACATCGCCTGCCCACCAGTTCCATGAAGCCTTGCCCGGATGAATCCAGCTTGTGTCCTGGACGCGATTCGAAGGATTCAAGTCCGAGAGGATGTTGGATTCCATCAGCTTTCCAGGCCCATCGGCGACCATCAACACTCTCCATGCGGAGTGGTGAGGCAAAGTCGTTTTCAGGGCCAGATTCGGGTCGTCGAAACGCGGAGAAAGCTTAGAGACGAAGTAGTGACCCGTCCAGTTGCCCGAGGGGTTCGTTACATACATACCACTGTTGCCTTCGAGATCTGCCTCGGCCAGCGATATCCAAGCCCTCCCGGGCGAGTGCATCAGAAGCGGAAGACCGATCAAGAAGTTACTCGATACGCCACCCTGATTGCTAAAGGCAGTGATGGGCAACTTCACGTACTCGCTCTCATAGCTGCTGCGATAGTTCGGCAGCGCTAGTGCCCACGTCGTCGCATCGGTGCTGATGCGGAACTCCGTATCTTCCTCCTTTAGCCGCAGTTCTTTGATCGCATCCTGTTCCGGCAGGACGTAACGGAAGGCGATCCCGTCGTTGTACGTGCGAGCTTCAATCACGAACGAACGTTTTAAGCTGCTGTCTTCGACGGCGCGTAGTTGAAGGCTGTTGTAAGCGTCGCTCACCTTGCTCGTTTTGCCTGCTAGCACTGTGTAGTCGTCGCTGCCTTTTCCGGGCGTGCTCTCGACGATGCGCACGTGGCTGCCAAGTGCCGGCTGGTCGTTAAGCTCGAGGGCCAACGCGGAAGCATCCAGCACTTGTTTGCCGCGAAACGCAACCGAGTAGGTCAACTTGCCTCCGGTTGCATTCGGCGACGTCGGAGGAACAGTCGCAAACGTCACAACGAGACGTTGATCGGGAGAGGTGAGCTGAATTGGGCTAGTCTGAGCAAGAGCTTCGCTGCCGGAGGCTGTTAGCAAAGTTGAGAAAACAAGAAATGTCGCCCGAGAACTCCAAGACATAGAAGCAGCCTTTCCATAGGTAGATAGGGATAAAAGGGTAATAGAGGATCAGTGGACATCCTCATGCGGCAGAATTGGGGTGGAGGCATCTGCATCGCTGCAGCTACCTTCACCCCAGGTAAAACAGTTTCAATTTCGCCGCGGCGTACAAGCCCGTGGATTAGAACGCATACTTCAGAGACAGTTGGAAGAACCGGGCGTCCGGAGTGTTGCTCTGGAAGTTCTTCGGGCCGGTGATCTCTCCTCCGCTCGCGCTGTTGTTGTGCGTTGATGGGTTGGCGAGCGTCGGATGGTTGAAGACATTGAACGCATCAGCGCGGAACTGGAAATACTGTTCACGCCAGATCGAAAAGTTCTTGAAGAGAGACATGTTGACGCCGTAATATCCGGGACCGTAAATCTGGTTGGACTTGCCGCCCAGATACTGGATCGCGGTTGCGACGTCCGTTACTGGGGTCGTGAGGAGATTACCCGGTAGCGGGTTCGCAAAGGCGCAAGGGTTGTAGTAGTTCGTCCGGTTCCTGATCTGCGTCGGGCAACCGCCAGCCGCTATTGCGGTATTTGACGGATCGGGTGAACCACCCGGCGCGAAGGGGCTGCGAACCACATTTGCTCTAGGGCTATCAGTTGCTCCGGCGACACCGGTGTTGTTTGCGTTCACGGTAAACGGTGTACCGCTCTGCGCGACCCAGGTAAGGCTCGACGACCATCCGCCGATGAGTTCGTCTTCCCATTTTGAATTGTTCAGATAGGCACGACCCCTGCCGAATGGCAGAACATAGTTTCCATTCAGCGTGAAGCGATTGCGAACGTCATAGACCGAGTTCGTCAGTTCGTCGATGATAGGAATCAGCGCGCGTTGCCGATCTCCGATGCCAGTGGAGAGACCGCCTGCGGAGCCTGTGTCGTCCATCGCATGCGCCCAGGTGTAGGTCGCGAGGAAGTTCAGACCGTGCGAGACACGCTTCTCCGCCTTCGCCTGCAGCGAGTTATATGTGCTAACTCCGCCATAGTGGATCGTTCCTATTCCGCCGAGATCGGGGAACGGCTGATACTGCTGCGTACTCGTACCAGACGGGTAGAGAGCACGAACCGCATTCGGATCGGCATATGTTCCCAAATGCCGTGAGGAGTTTCCAACGTAGCTGATCGTCGCTGCCAGATTAGAGGTGAGTTGACGCTGGAACGACAGGTTGTAATTCATCGTGTATGGTGTCTTGATCTGACGATCGACGGCATGGAAGCCTGGCGTATTGACCGCGTTCAGGATTCCGTTTCCGAGATAGGCTGACAGACCGGTCTCGAGCGTCGTACCGTTCGATGGGCAATTCCCAAGAGAGCAGGATTTGGGGTTGATGTTGATCTGCCCGCGGAATGGGAAATTGTCGCCGAGGTTGGTCCCGCCGTTGCTTTCCAAACCGCCGTAGAAGATTCCGTATCCGGCACGGACCACGGTCAGAGGATCCAACTGGTAGGCAAGGCCGACACGGGGTGCAAAGTTCGTGAGTTGGGAGCTTGCAAGCCGCTCGTTGTCGACGTACTGAATGCCAATATGATCCTTTGCCAGGATTCCCGGAAAGACGCTCCCGAGAGAGACCGAGTTCTGAATCTTCTTGGGTAGAATCAGCGTTCCAGAGCCAGTCGCGATTCC
>DASYBJ010000060.1:0-6848 GCA_036500845.1 Acidobacteriaceae bacterium | reverse complement strand
GTTCGTGCTCAATGCTAAAAACCCTAGGGGAAATAGGCGTGAAGTTCCCGTCGGGATTGTGTGGATTCTCGGTGCAGACGCTATGTCACGGAAACTAAGCAGTTTAAGCGGTCGCGCACCGCGTACTGGTGGTGACGTTGGTATTTGAACCGATGGGGGCCTGGAACTACTCCAAGTCATTTTTGAAGCGAAATACCTTTCGCCATTCAACGAGTCAGGTTCGGCCTTCGCGCTGGAAAGCAAGCAGCGAAGTAGGAGGATACACGTGCTCGACGCCAGAGGTAAACGCATATCCAAGCTGACCTCGCTCGCAGAGGTGTGGTCGTCGCCCATCCCCGGCAGGTCGAACGCCTCCACTTAAATGTCCAGCCTCCTTTAGACTGTCCATCAGTGGCAACCAAATCCATGCGCCGGAGAATCCTCCATGCACCAATACAAATCTCGCCATTTGTTTCTTTGTGTTGGCCAGTCCAAGCAGGTTCGCCGGATCTGGACGATAGGAAATCAGCCGGTTCTGGGGGCTGTCTCGGGACCGCCTATGAGACGGCGCCGACAGATCCGGATACCGAACTACGCTCCTACAGTCAGCACGACCTTTCCGATCTGCTTGCGCAATCAGGAAACCACGTTGGAGAGAAGGTGTTGTGCCCGAATGTACGGCGTTGGGCCGAATTTTGCTGAATTCTTCAGAATGAGGCGTGCATCCACCGACTGCCATCAGGGAAGTCCAAGATGAGAGTCACAGTGGCTGGAACTGTCACAGAGCCGCTAGCGCAAAGACTAATTGCTCTTCGTCCTTATGCGGGTAGGTGCATTTTCTTGAGAAACTCGGTGTATCTCGGGTCATGACGGAGGCTCTTCAACAACGGGTCGGTCTTCATGTCGGTCAGTCCGGGGTCTCGCTGCTTGTAGGCACGCTCCAGCCATTCAAACGACTTGTCGGACTCGCCATGATACTCATACACCTGGGCGATCTGATAGGCCCCATCAGTGCCGTACTTCGCGATAAGGGCACCTAAAGCTGCAGTCGAATCCTGTCCACGGCCGAGCGCGTGATAAGCCAATGCCTGACCCATAAGTTTCGCCCACTCGCCTGGTTCCTTCTCAATTTCCGCGAGCGCCAGCTGCGACTTTCTCTCCGCGATGAGAATTTTACCCAGAGTGTAATGGGCAAAGGTAGCTTGCGGGTTCAGGTCCAGAGCTTTTTGCAGCTCCTTCTGGGCTTCATCGTATCGGCCTGCCAGGTACAGCAGGTGTCCGAGGCCCAAATAAGAATTGCTACGAAGAGGCTCAAGCGCGGCCACTTGTTCAGCAAGCTTGACTGCCTGGTCGAGATCGCCAGATACCCAGGATAGACGCGAACGGATGCGAAAGACTTCGACGCTACCCGGCTCTAAGGCGGCTGCTTTTGCAAGGTCGATGTTGGCGGCGTCCCAATCCCAGTCGTAATCGATTTGCGTCCTCGCTAGCGCCAGATAGCCAGAGGCCGAAGTAGGATCAAGAGCAATCGCCCTCCCCGCGTCCCCGCGCGCCCTTTGAATGCCTTCGGCAGTATCAGTCTGGTCGAGCCCCACGATCCTGTTCTGCACCGACGCTCGCAAAGCCCAGGCGGGTGCATATTTCTCATCGAGTTTGATAGCGGTGTCTGCATAAGCGAGGGCCTTGCCGAAGTCTTCCTTGCTCTGTCCCCGCCCGAAAAGGTAGTTCGCCTGAAGGTATGCTTGATATGCCTCCGGATTCGCGCTGTGTAAGGTCGAAGGAACCGGCTGGCCGTTGCTTCCCAGCAACTTCACTTGCAACGCTTCAGTCGTTGCCCGGGCGATTTCATCTTGCACTGCAAAAATGTCTTTCATCTCTCGGTCGTACGTCTGTGACCAAAGCTGAAACCCATCGTCCGCCTTGGTCAGTTCCGCCGAGATGCGCACATGATTGCCCTCCCGGCGCACGCTTCCCTCAAGAACGTTCGCCACGCCGAGCTTCCGTGCCACATTGCGAAGGTCTTCGTTCTTACCCTTGAACTGAAAGGCCGAGGACCGTCCAACGACCTTCAGGCCTGAAACTTTGGCAAGGTCGTTAATCAGTTGTTCGGAGAGTCCATCTGAGAAATACTCCTGATCTTTGCCCGGGCTTAGGTCCGCAAAGGGCAGCACGGCGATAGAAGTATTGTTTAACGGAGCATTCATTCGTGAGGACCTTAAGTGCCCGCCAATCGCCGTAGCCGCTGCAACCGCAAGCGCCGCGACGATTGCAAGCTTCAACAGCATGCGTTTGCCAGAAGCACTTTTCAGTTCTGAACGTGCGGTGTCCGGTCCAGCCTTCTCTTCCGTTATTTTCCCTTCTGTTTCCTGCGGCGTGGGCCAGTCTCGCGGCTCGGCTGCGGTCTCATCTATGACGGGTGCGATAAACCGGTAACCTCGCTTGGTCACCGTTTCAATAAATTCAGGTTTATCGGGCCGGTCGCCGAGAATCTTTCGGATGTCCAGAATATATTTTCTGAACACCTCCGGATTGACATAGATGTCTGGCCACAGTTTTTCCAGAACTTCGTCTTGCGTGACTAGCCGCCCTGGATTTTCGACCAAGTAACGCAGAACGTCGAAGGCTTTCGGGGCAATAGGAACCCGCTCTTGCCCGCGCCAAAGACACTGGTTTGCTGTGTCGAGGCGGAATGACTGAAAAGATTTCATCTTTCGAACCTGACGCGTTGGATGGCGGAGAGTATTCCGCCTCGTAGGTGGGTTAGAGTATTTCGGTGCCATCATCGGTACATTTTTGGCCATCTTTTAATCTTCGCCCTCAAGTAACGTCCGTGTTTTCAATGGCATAGTGGCGGCACAAAAAAACCACAGAATCCGGACAGGAACTTCACTCCTACTTTCCTAAAGGCTTCTAGTGTAGGCCCCGGACGCTCAAGGATTTTGCGTTCGCAGTCCGCCAACCGAGATCCAGGGGAAACACAATCTCGATTGGCGGTGCTTGTCCCAGCCCAGAAACCATTAGAGGAGGGCATCGTGTTGCCGAAAGACGGAGAGCGTGAGGTTGTTGTACGCGTGGGGGATAAGGGCCAACTACCGGGGTTGAGCCGGGCCCGATTGGCGAGGGAGTTGTTTGGCGGCCGCTTTCGACCGGGACAGTTGCTACAAATAGACCGAATTGCAGCCGCGCATGGGATGGACAAAGAGTCGGTGTTGAAAGCTTTTGCCGAATTCCAAGCGCTTGGGATGATCACCCTCGCTGACGACTTCTCCGCGAGCGTCAATCCGCTGGACCCTAAAGGAATGCAAGAAGCCTATGAGGTGCGGGCGGCCCTGGAAGAGATCGCCGGGCGAACTGCCGCGGCCACGCTTGGGGGCAATGTCACCTCGTTGCTAGGTGAATTAGACGGCATGCGCGCTGCCTTTCAGGATGGCAATCTCGATGCTTGCATCGAACACGACATCAATTTCCACCGAAGTATCTTAAAAGCCTCGCAGAATGACTTTCTCTTACGCGTCTGGGACAGCTTGGCGCTTGACTTACGCATGCGCGCGATGATTGGAAATCTTTCGGAGCACATGCTCGAAGTCGTTGAATCGCACCAACCGATAGTCGACGCCCTACAGAAAGGACGAGGGAAACAAGCAGGTCTCCTTTTGCGGAATCACGTGGAGACATTCTCGGAGTACATAAAAAAGGCCAAATCGGATTCCGGATTCTACAAGGCGCTTCAAACGGACTTGGAGGGCGCGAAGGATGTGCAACGCGCGTTCTTTCCACCTCCCACCCTCTCAATCCCGTGTCTATCCTGCGAAGCCTTTTACCAGCCTGCTCACGACATCGGAGGCGACTACTACGACTTCTTGTCCTTGCAAGGAGCGCGCTGGGGCATCGCTATCGGAGATGTTTCAGGAAAGGGAATTGGCGCGGCCTTGCTCATGGCTAGCCTCCAAGGTTCACTCCGAGCGCAGGCTCTGCATCCACATTCGGACCTTTCCACGCTCATTGCGGATGTCAATCAGCTCGTTTACAGCTCATCTCCGACTCATTTTTTTGCATCGCTATTCTACGCGGAATATCAGCCCACCACGCGGATGTTGCGATACGTGAATGCTGGTCACAACCCGCCGATTGTGCTCCGGCAGCACGATGGACGATGCGAAATTTTCCACTTGAACCCCTTAAGCATGCCCGTGGGGATCTCTGCGGATGCGCAATTCAAGACGGCAACTTTTCAGCTCCATATCGGCGATGTCCTAATCGCTTACACGGACGGCATCACCGAGGTGCAGGACCGTCAGGGCGAACTTTGGGGACAGGGAAGGTTTGAACGGCTGCTGAGTTCTTGCGGCTGCGGGCAGCCAAAAGAACTCATGGACCGTATTCTGGGCGAAGTATCCGGCTACGCCGGTGGCCAGCCACAACGGGACGACATGACGCTGGTCGTAATGAAGGTGGAAGAGGGATGCGAAGGAGTAGGGCTAACTCCCGCGAGCGTGCGAAGAGTTACCGAACTTGTGTATGAAAAGATCGAGGACGAGTTGAGTCTCGATGAGATGGCGCAATCGGTGGAGTTGAGCAGGGCTCATTTTGCAAGGATGTTTCGTAAGTCGACGGGCGAAAGTCCGCACCAGTTTGTTCTGCGCCAAAGAATAGAGCGCGCGATGACAATGTTACGTTCGGACGATGCACGAGTTTTGGATGTAGCCGTGGCTTGTGGCTTCAAAACGCAGACGCATTTTGCGCGCGTCTTCCGTCATGTTTGCGGGGTCAGCCCTACAGAGTATCGCCTGGAATTTCAGCACCACTGAGCCACATCAGAGCGAGAATTCCGGTCCCATAATGCGCCGACTCTTTGTTCCCACCGTTTCCGCCGTTATCGTGACTAATTCTCATACGCACGTGTAACTAGCAGTTAAACTCCAATCCTCATCTCGGTCTTCGCCCTCGATCGCAGTCGAGGTCTCATCACTGTCTCCTCAGGAACGCCCGCAATGGACGTCTGATCCGCTGGATTCCTCCTTGTTATGAAGGATTGAGCACGATTCTACCCAGTCGAGCACATACAGACGCGATTCCACATGCGCTATGCAGTCTACTGAGCGAGTCACCGGGAGGGATGACTGAGATGAATTCGAAAAATGAAAAACATTCAGCGGTAGATTTCGCGGAGCGCGTTCGAGCGAATCAGCGGAGGCTCAGGGACGGTCTAAAGTCGCATTACGACTTCATCGTCTGCGGGTCAGGTTCCTCTGGTTCGGTGGTGGCGCGCCGCCTGGCCGAAAATCCAAGACGAAACGCTCAACCGGAAACACGCTCGGGAGAAGTGCAAACCATGCGAATGAAATTCAAGCTGTTTTTGGTTCTGGTAACAATTCAGATCGGATGTACGGGCATGCCGCTCTTCGCACACCCAAGCTTGCCTGCCAAAGCTTCCCGAAATGCACCTACGGAGATTCACGGTCTTCGCCACGGTGTACCGCAGTTATTGCGGCAGTTTGAAGACCCTCTGCTCGATCGACTTATGGCGGAGGCAATCTCGTCCACTAAGGACCCTGCGATCCTCGCTTTCAGAATCAGAGAAGCCAGGGCCATGCATCGGGGCTATGAATTGAGTCCATTTCCCTCGACCACAAATCCAACACGCATCGCAGAATTGCAACTCATCACAGCCCGCCGAGAGGGTGCTGGGTCCAATCCTCTGGAAGGAGACCTATTCGATCCGGGTTTTGACTCACTTTGGGAGATCAATTTCTTTTGCGCGCATCGAAACTCTCCTGGAATGTCGGACGAAGTTCACGGGACCAGCGCTTACGATCTCCGAGCGATTCAGGTGAGCGTTGAGGGAGAGATTGCCAGAAACTACTTTGAGTTTCAGGCGTCACTCGGCCGATGGAACGTTGCTGAAAGACACTCGCAAACTCAGACACGCATTTTGAAAATCGCTGAGGGGCGTCGATCTGCGGGAAAAGGCACGGTATTTGAGACCGAACATTCCCGCGTGCTACTCGCTTACACTCGCACGGCGAGTCTCAGGATGAAGGCCGAGCGCGCTGTTGCGCTGGATTGCCTGGCAGTGTTGCTCGGCCGCTCTCCAAGCGCACTTGCGGAAGAGTTAAGCGATTCGGGCCAGCTTCCTGTGCTACCTCAACCGATCGATGTGCGCTCTCCTGAACAACTATTGCGCCGTCGGCCGGACATCGCCGCCGTCGAAAGGCGTCTGGCAGGACCCGCAGCCGAAGCCGGCATTTCCGTCGAAGACCTGTTTCCAAGAGTAGTTCTTTCCGGGAACACTCACCCAGGAGCGATGCCATTAGATGAGGTGCAGTGGTCACACCGATTCACAACCTCCATTGCGCCTATGATTTCCTGGCCGCAATTCCGCCTGAACCGAGTAAACGCCCAGATTCTCTCAAGCGAATCGCCGGACCAACAGGTCTTGGCGAGCTATAGCCAGACAGTATTGCAAGCAGTTGCAGAGACAGAGATTACGCTCATGTCCTTCGATCAGGCACGATCACAATGTGCGCGATTCGCACGAGCGGCGGAGGCCAGCAGGAACGCCGCAAACTCGGCAACAATTCGCTTCAACCGCGGCATAGGTACGTTCTCGGAAGCTCTCGACGCGGAACGCGCCCAGTTCGAAGCCGAAGATCTCCTCGTTGAAAGTCGGGCGAAAACTGCGACCGCAATGGTCGCCCTGTTCAAGGCTCTTGGAGCAGGATTCGATGGGTTGCAGTGAGAGAGGACAGTATTTACCCGTCCAACGATCCAGCGAAAGGAGCAGTCATGGCGGATTCCAAACGCCTTAATGAGAGAGGTTTCGTTGATCGAGTTTCCAATGGTTCTTCGCAGTGCCTTATAGAAGGAGA
>DASYBJ010000059.1:0-35576 GCA_036500845.1 Acidobacteriaceae bacterium | reverse complement strand
CCGCGCTGGACGGGGTTACGGTGCATGTATCTTAACTTTTCTACTCGTTTTTCTTCGGTGAACACATTGAAGTCGTAGTAACGAGCCTGCCAGAATGCCTCCATATTCTGTGATTTGAGTCGCCGGGCGGTCGTCTGCTTGAAGACTTGCAGAGCAGCAGCGAGATTGCCCCGCTCCGGTTCACTGATGAGCATATGCACGTGCTCGGGCATCACGACGTACCCGCTCACGGTAAAGGCATACCGTTTCCTTGTCTGCTCCAGTTCTTCTTCTAGGTCTAGGCATTCTCGGCGACTGATACAGTCAAAGTACGGACGACGCCCGTAGCAACTGAAAGTGATGAAATGGAAGTCTCCACGCTCTTGAAAACGAGTAAGCACTTTCCGCATCGTGCCCGCAGGCTATCTTGCTGCGATCGATTGTGGCATCCCACTCTTGGCGCAACAGCGGTTGACGCGTCGTCCGGATAGGCTACTTCGATGCCACCTTGTGGTTTCCCACCCTTCGGGCTGAAAAACGCAGCCCGAAGAATGGGGCACCCGAAATCTGTGGCTAATTCAAATTTTCAAACACTGAGTCCACGGCACGAAGATTGGAGTAACGATAAGAACCAACCTTCGTGCCGCTCTAGCTTAGCTAGGGCCTTCTCATGGAAGGCCCTTGAGTTGAACGAGGTATTCGAGAACCCTCTCATTCGGTGCCGGCATGCCCTCTATTTTCTGCCAAGCGAACCCCGGAAAGCCCAGTGACGTACTTGGCCACGCCCTGGTAAAGCGAGTCTGCGATGCGCTCGCGATAAGCAGGCTGGCGCAGTTGACGGGCGTCGTCAGGATTCGTGAGGAACGAGATCTCGGCTAGGATCGACGGCATGTTGGCACCGATGAGAACGACAAAGGGAGCCTTTTTGACTCCGCGGTCCTTCAATCCCGGGTTCCCCTGCTCCAAACCGCTATAGAGGGACCGCTGCACATCGGCCGCGAACTCGCGCGACTCTTCGATTTTGTCCTTGAGAGTGATCTGCTTTACGAGATCGGAAAGCTCATGAATTGAATTATCAGAAACCGCGTTCTCGCGCGCAGCGACTTCGAGAGCGTCAGGCGACGTCGTGAAGTTCAGGTAATAGCTCTCGACTCCACGTGCACTCGGATCGGAACTTGAGTTCGCATGAATGGAGATGAAGAGATCCGCATTGGCCTTATTCGCCATCGCCGTGCGCACCTGCAGTGGTATGAAAGTGTCGTCAGCGCGGGTGTAGATAACGTCGGCGCCGAGACGTTTCTTGAGCATTTTACCCAAACGAAGCGCCACATCGAGCGTGACGTCCTTCTCCTGGATCCCGCCCGGGCCTAGAGTTCCGCAATCATGTCCGCCATGCCCGGCGTCGATGACGATGCGGCCAATCTTCAAACCAAGCGTGCGTACGAGCGACCGCTCCGGGTCCGCATTGGACCGGTCCGGCGCGCGCTGCTCATAAGCCCCTCCATCATCCGCGCGCCCGGTGTCATCCTGCGCGTCCGTCCCGAACGAGCCAGAAGCTGGCGAACCAAATGGAACCGTAGCGGAAGAAGCGGCATGGTGCCGTCCCGTTGAGTTCAGGGATTGGTCTGTACTTTGCAGCGTCGACGGCTGGGCATTCGCCCCTGGAGGAGTCGTCTTCTGCCGATCCAACTCGCCAGCTGCAGGCTGCGTCGCCGCTGTTGCAGGCCAGGTTGCTGATGTAGATGGGGAAGTTGAATTCTGCCCTGGTGCGGCTTCAATAAACGGAGAAGGTTTAGAGCGATAGGACCTCGTTGGGAGATTCTGTGTTGGATTCTGCGTCGGAGCCACCGTAGCAACCGGAGCAGGCACCACAGGAACCGTCAAAAGCGATTCAAGCTCATTTTGGCGATGTGAGTTCTGAGCGTGCTGCAGGACCGCTGCTGCATCAGATCTCGCCCCGGCTTGCGGCGCGGGCCGCTCCGGCCTCGGAGCCGCTACTGTTTGCTGCAACGCGGGGCCGTGCTTGTGCTCGTGAATGTCGATGATCAGTCGCCAGGGATTAGGCAAGAAGAAGGCGTTGTAGTCGGCCCTCGAACTTATGTCCAGGACGATTCGTGTCACGTCGCCGGAGTATTGCGCAGAACGAATGCGCTTGAGAAAGCCCGCATCGGTCACATCGAGGGACATTCCATTCAACCGGGAGATGAGGTGGGTCTCACGGAGATCGAAAAAGATACGGTCAGGATTCGGAACATGAGCCGCTTGAAATCCGACTTGATCTTCGAGGTCGATGGCAATGCGCGTATATGAGGAGTTCGACCAATAGCGGATAGCGGTCACGCGTGCCGGCCGGTCATGATGGGAAACTGTAGGAGAATTGGCCTCGGCCGTTGAGAGGACCTCCGGCTCAGGCAATTCTTCCGCGTGGGCTGCTGGTTCTTGGTTCGAAGGCTGTTTGTCCCGCCGCAAGCTTGAAACGGCTGGAACCGGCGAAGAAGAAGCAATGCCCGTGTGACCGGTTAAACTGGCTTCCCGCTGCGCCCTAGAGACCGCGGGAAATGCCGGAGCCAAGACTTGCCCGGAAGCAGCTGCCCGATGAGCGGTCATTTTTCCCGCTGCTTCCTCCGCGTGTAACTCTCTAAGTCCGGCCCGCGCATCGACCGCGAGTGGGTGGTTGGGATATTTGCTTAAAAACTCTTCAAACTTAGATTCTGCTTGAGCGCGGTCCGAGAAGTCGCGTTGGTAAATCTGCGCCTCGTTTAACAGGGCAGCAAAGCGATAACGGCTTGAGGGATATTCCTGGCAGAGAAATTCATATTGGCCAATCGCGTCGCGTAAGGGCTTTTGCAGTTTAAACAGCCGGCCCTCCTCGGCCAGCAAGTCGCCGACGGCGCGAATGCTGGCATCAGCCTTCGGCGAGGCGGGATCGCGATGATAGATAACGCGATACGCATTCAGGACGCGTTCGTATTCTCGGCGTGTTCGCGCGGCATCCGGTTGAGTTTCCAGTGTCGATCGGAGCTGCTCGGCATGATAAAAAGGCGAACGGACTGGAGGCAGCGCGCGGGTCGGCCTGGCTTGCGCCCCGAACGTGACCAAGAACGCAACCGCTGCGCACACGGGAGCGTACGGCGCGAATCGGCCGGTCACGGAAACGCAACAGCTACGTGAGACTCTGAATCCCATGGGTCATTGTTGAGGCAGCCATCGTCGATACATTAAATCCGCGCGACTTAAGTTCCCGTCGTGCACCGAGGGCTCCTAAGCCGAAGTACGTGGAGCAGCCGGTCGATGCGGCGGGAGAGCGGCTGAGCAGATCTGTATCATCCCCTAACTTAGAGCGCGCCAAGCTCGGATCATCACGAATTAAGAAGATCATCGGCTAAGGCGATCCTCCCGATGCGAGACACGCCCGGCAAGCACGACGCGCGTGCTGTATGCGCAGCAAAAGGCAAGGTCTGCGAAAGCGGCCTAGAGGCCAGAGCAGATTGATTATAGGGTGGCAAGGTACCCCCATCAACCACAGAAGTGGCTGGAAAGCCCAGGATGAACCAACAAAAGGACTCAGGGCCCGGAGATAAACGAGCGTCTGATTTGGCTCAAGCAATGAAAAACTCTATCGCGTGGTCGCAGCGACCTTATAGCTTGCGAAGGTATGAACCCTGATTCGTCCCGTTAGTTTCCCGCCAACAGGCTGCGAACCACTTCGGGTGCACTGGTGAGAGCCGCCGCGAGAGCGGACGGGTCCTTACCTCCAGCTTCGGCCATATCGGGGCGTCCACCGCCCGACCCGCCAACTGTCTTAGCAATTGGACCGATGATCTTGCCGGCCGGCAGGCGTTTGGTCAAATCCTGAGTAACGCCGACGATGATTACCACCTTGCCGTCCTGTTGTGAGGAACCGAGGACAACGACTCCTGAACCAAGCTTGTTGCGAAGATTATCCACCAGGGTACGCAGCTGACCGCGTTCGAGCGCGTCGACACGTTGCGCGATCACCTTGACGCCATCGACCAACACCGCTTCGTGCGCGGCCGAAGAAACCGAGGTCGACGCCGATTTCATGCGTACCTGGTCTAACTCGCGGCGTAGTTTCTTGAGCTCCTCTTCCTGCGCGGAGAGCTTCTGACGAAGAGCGTCGGCTGGTGAGAGCTCCGGAGCCGCAGCGCCGGCGACCTGTCCGACGAGCTGCGTCACTTGCTGGTCCCGGCGAAACTCCTTGAGCGCGCCAAAACCGGTGACTGCTTCGACACGGCGGACCCCTGACGAGACACTACCTTCGCCCATCAGCTTGATCAGACCGATCTCCCCGGTCGCGGCTGTGTGAGTACCACCGCAGAGCTCGGTTGAGAAATCACCGATTTTTACCACCCGCACCCGCTCGCCGTATTTTTCGCCGAAGAGCGCCATCGCATGATATTCATTTACGGCTACGTCAATCGGCACATCTTCGAGAGTCTCGACCTTTACATTGGCGAGCACCTCCTTATTCATAAGGTCCTCGATATCCTGCAGCTCTTCGTCCGCAACAGAAGCGAAATGAGAAAAGTCAAACCGAAGGTGGTCAGGATCGACCAGCGAGCCGGCTTGCTTGACATGACTGCCAAGAACTTCGCGCAAAGCGGCATGCAGCAGGTGCGTACCGGTGTGATTGCGCCGGGTAGAATTGCGGTACTCTTCGTCGACGACAGTGTCGAGGAGGTCGCCGATTCTGATCGGCTGGCGCACATATACTTTGTGCGCACGTACTCCCTGCACAGGTTGTACGCAGCCTAGGACTTCGCCAGCAACCGTATTGTGATCGTTCGTGTAGAGCCAGCCCTTGTCTCCCACCTGGCCGCCCGAGTCCGCATAGAACGACGTGTGATCGAGAACGATCTCGACGCTTTCACCGGGATTTGCCGCTACCGCACCCACCCCGTCTTTGACGATAGCCAGGACTTCACACCCGCGAGAGGTGAGCTGGCGGTAGCCTTCAAAAACCGTCTTACGCAGTTCGCGAAACAGAGGGCTCGCCGTCGTCTTCGCTCCGCCCTTCCAGGAAGCGCGGGCGCGCTCTTGTTCTTCGGCGCGCGCACGTTCAAAGCCCGTGAGATCGAAGATTATGCCAGCATCGTGGCAGGCATCCTGAATAAAATCTAGAGGCAGACCGTAGGTCTCATAAAGATGGAAAGCTTTAGCGCCAGATAGTAGTGGTTGCTGGCTTGGCTTCATTGAGCCCCTGTCGGACTCCGCTGTGCTCTCTTCGGCTAAACGCTTGTCTGCTAGAAGCGGGGCAATCGCCGCATCGAGTTGCTTGGAGCCCAGCGCCAGCGTTCTGGCGAAGCGATCTTCTTCGGCGCGGACCACTTTGGCAACGCGATCAGCAGTCTCCGCAAGCTCAGGATAGGCTCCGGCCACCTGGTCGCGAACTGCATAGACCATATCGAACATAAAAGGCTTTTCCTGGCCAAGGATCCGGCCATGACGAATACCTCGGCGAAGAATTTTCCGCAATACGTATCCCCGGCCCTCATTGGCGGGGAGTACACCATCGGAGATAAGAAAGGTAGAGGCACGCGCATGGTCGGCAATGATGCGCAACGATGCGTCGCTCGAGGCGTTGCCATCTTGATAGTTCGTCTGGGTCAACTCGCCAGCTCGGGCAATCAGTGGAGTGAACAGGTCGGTCTCGAAATTTGAGATCTTCCCTTGCAGAACGGCAGCCATGCGCTCCAGGCCGGCTCCAGTATCGATCGATGGACTGGGCAACAGATGGAGCTCGCCCTGTGCATCCCGGTCGAACTGCATGAAGACTAGGTTCCAGATCTCAACATAGCGGGACTCGTCCTCACCGAAGGGCCGATCTTCCCCAGTGTCTGAGGCCTCGAGACCCATGTCGTAAAAGATCTCCGAACATGGTCCACAAGGCCCTGTATCCCCCATTGCCCAGAAGTTATCCTTCATTCCTAGCTCATGAATTCGCTCCGCAGGAACACCTTGCGCGCGCCAGAATTCGTAAGCCTCTACATCACGGGGAATGCCCTCCTCCCCTTTGAAGATGGTGACGTAGAGCTTGTCCTTGGAAATCGCGAACCATTCCGGAGATGTCACCAACTCCCAGGCATATGCGATCGCTTCGCGCTTGAAGTAATCGCCAAAGCTGAAGTTCCCCAGCATCTCGAAGAACGTGTGATGACGGCGCGTGAAACCGACGTTCTCGAGATCATTATGTTTGCCGCCGGCGCGAACGCATTTTTGGGAGCTTGTGGCGCGTCTATAGTTGCGGCGCTCAACGCCGAGAAAGACGTCTTTGAACTGGTTCATCCCTGCGTTCGTAAACAGCAGGGTTGGATCGTTCACGGGGACGAGAGAAGAGGAATGGACACGGGTATGCCCCTTTGACTCGAAGAAGCGAAGAAACGTCTCCCGGATTCTCGAACCAGGCTGGTGCGGCATACTTGTTCAAGTCTAGCTGAAGACTCACCTGGACTCGATCGCACCGTTGTTCCCGCGCGAACGCAGCGGAGCGCGCTCTCAAAGTCAAGTCGTGCTTGGCGGCTGAGTTTGCTGTTTGCCGCCCGACTAAATGGCAGCGATGCTGAAGGTTCGCTGTAACCCGAACACCCGTGAGGCGTCCAACCTGTAGGACTGAACCCGAGGACGGGGGCGCGGCAGTTTCCGTAGATTAATAGATCGCGGTTTGGGCAAAGGAGTATTCCAGGCTTCCTCCGTGACGAGGCGCTTCCTACCAACGTATGGGAAAATCCGCCGAGCTCGATCTAGTGATGCGCATTCTCAATGGGGAGAAGCAGCTCTTTCACGATCTGATCCGTCCTTGCGAGCGCGCCGCCTATTTGACCGCGTTCTCCATCTTGAAGAATGAGGCGGACGCGGAGGATGTCGCACAAGAAGCGATCCTCAAGTCGTATCGAGCGTTGGCGAGCTTTCGCGGCGAGGCTAAATTCAGCACTTGGCTTCTCTCGATCGTGCTCAATGAAGCCCGGGGGCGATTGCGGCAGATGAATCGAGTGGCATTCAAGTCGCTCGATGGTGAAGCGGAAGGCGAAGACGAATTCACGCCCTTCGTGATTGCCGACTGGCGCGAAATCCCCAGCGAGGTTCTGGAACGAAAGGAGCTCGCCAAAAGAATTGAGCAGGCCATTGAGAATCTTTCGCCCACGTATCGGGAAGTTTTTCTCCTGCGTGACAAGGAAGAGCGAACCATCGACGAAATCGCCCAAATCGTTGGTGTAAGCACGGGCTTGGTGAAGGTCCGCCTCTTCAGGGCACGCATGCTCCTGCAAAAGCAACTCGCTCCGTATCTCAAGCAGCAGATTGCCGCTCCCAGTCGCTTCTTTTCCTGGTTGGGAGGCCGGCCATGAGATTGAGCTGCCACCACGTCTGGGCCTACATCTCCGATTACATCGACGATACGGTAACTGCTGAGGAACGCGCCGACATCGAGGCTCACCTGGAGCATTGCGAAATCTGCTCGGCGATCCTCGATTCAGTGCACAACATTCTGGTGCTCACCGCAGACGATCGCGTCTTTCGGCTCCCGATAGGATTCAGTGACCGCCTGCATGCAAGGATCGCCGCCGAGCTCGCCGCGGTACCGCGCGAGCCTACAGGTGATGATGCAGCTTCAGATGAGTGAGTGATTCCGTAATCAGGAAGAGGTAAGTCAGCAGAGCGAGAGCAATCTGCAAACGCTCCGAACGAAGCTTCTCAGGAGTAACTGGAGAGACTCGCCACTGGGCCGCCGGACGCGACCTTAGCCTGCGAATCTGCCAGATTACGAAAAGGTTCAACGAGGCGCCGAGTAACGCCAGGATCATCATCGGTATCCGGACGAGATCCTGATGATAGCCGGAGATTGCAGCACGAGTTCCGGCCGCGAGGACCAGCGCGCCAACTCCAACCGCCACGCGTACAGCACCCAAGGCGACGAACGCCGGGCAGACAATCTGCAAGAGAGCAAGGAGAAATGCCGCGACGCCCAAGCTGCGCGAACCTGATTCTGGAAGCTTCATCCCGAAATTTGCTAGCCCTCTTCGAACAGTATAGAGAGCGTGAATAGTCGCCGTGCCCGAGTACGCCTCCCAGAGTTGCGGGGCTCCTTGCTGTTCTCGAAGACCGCACCAATCATATCTTCTCTGAAGATAAGCTTTAGACGAAACGGGGATTCAAGGGCGAGCGACGGAAGGGTAATGTTGGCGAGCTCGCGAGGCCTATTCACTGACTCACAGCGTCTGCGCGATGGTCCAAGCGCCTGGCAACGAATCGAGGGTGCCCCATTTCTGACGCGCACTGTGCGTCAGAAGTGGGAAACCACGAATTTCTCCCTCTCGCGCTTGTCGTTCTTTTCCCGTTCGGGCGGCGGCCCCGACCTTTTGACTCTGTCCTACCAAACGAATCGAGGGTACCAAATTCTTACCGCCGCGTCGTTTGGCGGAAAGGGTGGGAGACCACAACAGTGTGCACCAAAGATCTATCTTGCTCAACTCTCCCTTACTTGTGAGCCTTCGAAGGCGGACCGCCTTGCACCTGCATCAGGAGAGAGCGCATTGCATTGCGGCTTGTAACGCCACGGTAGAAAGGAATCGATCGCGAGTTTGCCTGGTCCAAAGATCAGAATGAGGAGAGCAGCGAAAAGGAATGTGTACGGATCTGCGTTATAAAACTTTCCCGGGTCGGAGATGACGGAGCGCAGAGCCGTACTATCGGAGGTCAGGTAGGCTACCAACATATCTATCGCGAGCAGAAGAGCGGTCCAGCGCGAAGCCAGACCGAGGATCAATAGGATGCCGCCTATCAGTTCCAACCAAGATACGAAGAAGGCATTGAAGCCAGGAGCTGGAATGTTGAGGCTGGCAAAAAATTGCGTGACCTGAGGTAAACGGTGCAATTTTCCCCAACCGCTCTGGGAGAACTGCCAGCCCCAATAAAGACGCACCAATAAAAGAAATGGCGACCTCAGACTGGATGCAGCCTGGCAGAAGTGAACATGCGCGGTGCGGCTCCGCTCAAGCAACTGGCGTGCCGGCATGTGAGTTTCTCTCTTTCGTTTGCTGAAACTGTCTCTTCGCCTTCGCGTGCCGGCAGAACCACCCCAATTCGGCCCAACTGGCAAACCACTGTTGAACGTGCGCAGGTTGTTCCGTCTCGGGGATGGTGCTGCTTTCAAAGGCCTTGTCCAGTCCAGCACCTAACGAGAATCCACGATCGAAACTCTCAAGAAGGTAAAAAGCCTCAGGCTGCAAGCGTTTGTAATAGACCAAGTGGTCAAAGCGGTGCACAGCGAGAAAGATCTCATCCGGCGGGAACGCATCGGGACGCCGCCTGCGACTGCCCCCTGCGATTTTGGTTACGGCATTGCTCGCAACACTGGCCGACGCTTGCCTCCGGTGCACGTCGATGATGAAATCGTCGACCGCATAGCTCAGACGTAACAGACGGACATGCGGTTGAAGAGCAAGAGTCGAATCTATTCCCAGTTCAGCAACGTCTGCGAGCGTAAGTGCGGGTACCTCGCCGTTGTCGAATGCCTCAACATAGGCCCATTCCAAACGAACGACATCGATTGCAACGGCGTGGTTCTGCCCCGTCCATTGTGGATTCGCCCGCAGCCAGTTTTCGAGATTGGAACCTAGGTTGCGCAAGGTAAATGAACTTGAGGGATTGTCGGTCAGATAGGCCTGGGCTAGCGCCTCGAATCGTCTCTTGCCTATCATCGCCTCGAGGCCAGGGAAATCTTCTGCCAACGCGGACAGAATACGGAACCAGTATTGACGGTTATAAATTTCGAGCCGTTCGAATGAACTCAGCCGATTGTTGGGCTTGATGAAGGCCGCGGCCTCGGCGGACATTGGAGTTCCTTCCGCGGTCCGTTTCTGCGTGCGGTAACGAGTCGTTAAGGGCCGCATAACGGCCCCGGCCATTCTTCGTTCGAGTTCAAGTAAAGTCATTGGGCCCGCTCCGAATGTTCCCCAGCCGATATCAGCTCGGATGGAACTGGCAGTCCATTGGATGCGCGATCAAGATATCGATTCGCCTTGAGGGCCTCGGCATGCACTTCTTCGAATGTGGGGATATTGTCGTCCCATTCGAGCAAAGTCGCGACTGGTCCACAGCGCTCGATGGCCCGTTGATAAAGGCGCCAAACGGGATCGATGACCGGGTGGTCGTGTGTGTCGAGAATGTACTTCTCGTATTTGGAATGGCCAGCGATATGGATCTGGGCCACCCGCTCCGGTGGGACACTGTTCAAGTACAAGAAAGGATCGAAGTCATGGTTCTGTGAGGAGACGTAGATGTTATTGACGTCGAGCAGAATCCCGCAATCGGCAGCCTCGACCACCTCATTGAGGAATTGCCACTCTGTCATCTCAGATTCGTTGAACTCTGCATAGCTGCTCACGTTTTCAACGACGACCGGCACCTCGACATAATCCTGTACTTGCCGGACTTTTTCGGCGGTGATCTTTACGGCTTCGCGGGTGTAGGGGATGGGCAGGAGATCGTGCGTGTATCTGCCATCCACGCTTCCCCAGCACAGGTGATCAGAGAGCCATGGAGTCTTGGTGCGGCGAACGAGAGTCTTGAGTCGCTTGAGATGTTCGCGATTCAGCGGCTGCGCGGAACCGAAATACATGGAAACACCGTGCTGAACCACCTTATATTGCTCGAGAATCTGGTCGAGCACGTGGAGCGGGCGCCCTCCGTCGATCATGTAGTTCTCAGAGATGATCTCAAACCAGTCGACTGTGGGCTTTTCGCTGAGAATGTGCCGATAGTGCGGGATGCGGAGCCCGATTCCGACGCCATAGTCGGTAAAGCCGTTGAAGCGATTTGCTGCCATAACGTGAATCCCAGAAGAGTAAAAACAGTTTTGTTGATCGTTGAAGGCTAAACTTTTCGTCTCTTGGAAAAGCGACCGAAGAGCCGGTGTTGTCCACCGGCTCTTCCGGCGAACTCCCAATCAGCCTTACGGCATCTTCGAACCGTCAGTCGCGCAGCCGCCTTTACCCTTGCAGCTGTTCTTGCCTTTGCAGCCATTGTCGCTGGATTTGCAGCCACCTTGGCCTTTACAGTCATTCTTGCCCTTGCAGGAGTGCTTCGTGGTGTCTTGGAAATTCGTAGAGTGCGCCAACACGCCTGCTTGCGAGCTGCTCGAAAGAGCGGTATGCGTATTCAGGTGCGGGGCGAGCTCAGCTTGCAAGCGAGTAGCAGTTCCTCCGAGCAGACCAGTCACGGCCGCGGTGAGGATGAGAGTTTTCGCATTATTGTTCATATTTCATAGCCTTTCATACTGGATTTCAGGCCGGTTTCCCGAATCCTGATTGAGTAAAGATTTACGGCTCTTCGTTGCAGTCCGGGATGCAACAGGACGGCAATTCATTTTCGCCGGGCCAAACGTGTCATCACATTGTAAGAGTGACGAACGGTAGCAAGGTTACGCGTAAACCGACTAAATTTGCTACCACATAGAAAATGTACGACCTCGCGATACTTTTGGATTCGTTATGCTTCCGAGGGCAATCCGAGCGAACATCGTAAAGATCAAGAAGGCCAGTATCACGGCCGTCCTTAACGTTGTAGTCTCGAATGCCTATGGTTGCTAGGGAGTGGGCCAGCTGAAATACGGCGACAGTGAATGGAACCAAGTCGCCTGACGGCGGCTTTCCCATCGGAAAATGGGAGTCCTGATCACCAGCTCACCATCTGCCAGACTGGTGTGACTGGTAGTTCCTAGGACCCCGAATGAGCTTCCGATTTGCGGCGGAGTTCTTCCATGACGGACTGAATCAGTTCCTTGGCGCCCCCAAGCTCGCCCAGGATGGCTTGGAGATCAAGTGCCGGCTGCGCCGGATTGCGCGTCGAGGCGCAGTAAACGCCATGCTGGCCGACAAGGATCAGGGCATCGGTTAACATGTCCAGCGAAACCGCCAGACGCCCGCGCTCTGGCCCCATCATGAACTCGAAGCGTTCGAGATCGTCGCGCCGCTGTTCGATTGCAGGGTTGGCCGAAGAATTGGGTGCCATTTAGGTGGCTTCCTTGGCTGTCCCGGGACGCGTGTAGCGGAGCACAGGTTTGCGCGCTGCTGTGACTTCGTCCAGGCGGGAAATTCTTGTCGCGTGCGGCGCCGAGAGAATTAGCTCAGGATTCTCTTCCGCCTCGCGGGCAATCTGGCGCATCGCGTCCACAAACAAATCCAACTCCTCCCGTGACTCGCTCTCTGTCGGCTCAATCATTAAAGCGCCTGGAACGATCAGGGGGAACGACGTCGTGTAAGGATGAAAGCCGTAATCGATGAGGCGCTTGGCAATGTCCCCCGTCTTCACGCCCTTTTGCGTCTGGCGGCGATCACTGAAGACGACTTCGTGCAGGGTCGGGGTCTTGTAGGGCAACTCGTAAACATCCTCAAGCTTCTTGCGGATGTAGTTCGCGTTCAGGACCGCGTCCTCCGTCGTCTGCCGCAGACCATCGGGTCCGTTCGCGAGAATGTACGCCAGAGCGCGGACAAACATGCCGAAGTTGCCGTAGAACATGCGCACGCGGCCTACCGAATGCGGGCGGTCGTAGTCTAAACGCAGCGTCCTGCGGCCTTGGCTGTCAGGGCCCTCTTCGACGACCACTGGGGTCGGAAGAAATGGCTCGAGAATCTTCTTCGTTGCGACGGGGCCCGACCCAGGGCCACCTCCGCCGTGCGGAGTGGAGAAGGTCTTATGCAGGTTCAAGTGCATCACATCGACGCCGAAGTCGCCCGGGCGAGTCTTGCCCACCAGCGCGTTCATATTGGCGCCATCCATGTAGAGCAACGCGCCCTTCGCGTGGAGGATGTCCGCGATCTTGTGAATCTCGCTCTCAAAAACCCCGATGGTGCTCGGATTGGTGAGCATCAGCGCAGCGGTCTGGTCGCTGACAATGCGCTCGAGCTGCGCGGCATCAACCATGCCGAGCGAATTCGAACGAAGATTCTCAACCTGGTAGCCGCAGATGGCTGCCGTCGCTGGATTGGTGCCATGTGCCGAGTCGGGAATGATGATCTTCTTGCGCGGATTTCCTTTGGACTCGTGATAAGCCCGCACCAGCAGAATGCCGGTGAACTCCCCATGCGCACCCGCCGCCGGTTGCAGCGTGATCGCGTCCATGCCGGTGATGTCGAGCAGGCAAGATTGCAGTAGCCGAATCACTTCTAGGGCGCCCTGGGAAAGCGACTCCGGCTGGTAGGGATGCGCTTCGGCTATGCCCTCCAGGCGCGAGACAAATTCGTTAACCCGCGGGTTGTATTTCATCGTGCAGCTGCCGAGCGGGTACATCCCGAGGTCGATCGCGTAGTTCCAGGTCGAGAGCCGCGTGAAGTGACGAATGATTTCGATCTCGCTCAGCTCGGGCATTAGACCTGTGTCGGAGCGGGCTGCATCTCCGAGCAGAACTCCCGGATCCACCTCGGGCACGTCGAGCGGCGGAAGCCGGTAAGCCTTCTTCCCGGGAGCGGATTTCTCAAAAACGAGAGCTTCGTTTTGCGTCAGGTGCGAGGAAACCTTGCGCCGTACGCCTTCAAAAGGCTTGCCGTCTGCTGACGCATGATTTGTTACGTCCTGCTGCTGGGCATTTGCCATGGGCGATCGCCTTTCCATCAAGCTTGGGTGAGGGCTTCTTCAGAAGCGGTTTTGAGCAGGGAGGCGGCACGGTCGATCTGTTCGCGAGTATTGAGTTCGGTAACGCACCACAGACTGGCATTGCCCAGTTCCGGATACCAACGCCGAAGCGAAAGGCCAGCGATGATCTTTTGCTCCAGGAACTGAGCGTTCATCTGCTCAGGCGTCTCGGTGGTCTGGAGCACAAACTCGTGGAAGCGAGGAGCGTTTGCGAACAGCAGCTTCGCTCCGGCACCCCCTGAGAGCTGCCGCGCCGCATAGTCCGCTTTCGCCAGGTTTTGCAGCGCTAGATCCCGAACCCCCTCGCGGCCGTACACGGTCAGGAAAATAGTCGCCATAAGAGCGACCAACGCCTGATTAGTGCAGATGTTAGAAGTCGCTTTTTCCCGACGGATGTGCTGTTCGCGTGTCGAAAGCGTCAGCACGAACCCACGTCGGCCCTGGGTGTCACGCGTCTCGCCGACCAGCCGGCCGGGCATTTGCCGCAGGTACTTCTCCTTAGCGGCGATCACGCCGCAATAAGGACCGCCATAACTTAAAGCTACACCGAAAGATTGGGCCTCGAGAGAAACAATGTCCGCCTCCCGGGGAGGCCGCACGATGCCTAGCGAGACCGCCTCGGCAATCGAAACGATCAGCAGCGCGCCCCGTTTGTGCACCAACTCCGCAATCGCGGGTATGTCTTCGACCACGCCAAAAAAGTTTGGCGACTGTACCAGCACGCAAGCCGTCTCGTCGGTCAGGCTGCTCTCGAGCGCCGCAAGATTGACCCGGCCGTTTTCGTCGTAAGGCAGTGTCGCTGCCGAAAGTCCCTGATGCTGCGCATAGGTCTGCATTACCTCGCGATATTCAGGGTGCACAGTGTTGGCTTTGAGTATGCTGTGGCGGCCGGTAATGCGCACGGCCATCGCTACAGCTTCCGCCGCGCCGGTCGACCCGTCGTACATGGACGCATTCGCGATCTCCATGCCGGTGAGCTCGCACATCATGGTCTGGAATTCGAAGATGGCCTGGAGCGTGCCCTGCGTGATCTCGGCTTGGTATGGCGTGTATGAGGTGAGGAATTCACCGCGTTGCACAAGTGAATCAATAATCACTGGACGGTAGTGGCGGTAGGCACCGGCGCCCAGAAAGCTCGAGTACCCGGACGCGTTCCGCGCAGCCGCTGCACGGAAAAAATCCACAATTTCCGATTCCCCCATCTGGCGTGGTACATCGAGGTCCCGTTCCAGACGGTACTCCGCCGGAATGGTTGCGAAGAGATCGTCGATCGATCCCGCCCCGATGTCATGCAACATCTCCGTCCGTTCGCCCGGCGACTTTGGCAGATAGCGCATCGCGATCCTTTCCCCCTGGAGCGATTATTTCCTCAAAGCCGAGTTTGCCGGCTCTACTGGGATTCTTCCTTCACGAACTTCTCGTAGTCCTCTGCGCTGAGCAACTGGTCGACTTCCGCAGGATTCGAGAGCTGGACCTTCAGAATCCACGCTTGATGCGCTTCGCTGTTGATCCGCTCGGGCGCCGTGGCAAGCTCCTCGTTGATCGCGGTCACTGTTCCGGAAACGGGAGAGTAGAGATCGGAGACCGCTTTCACCGATTCAACGCTGCCAAAGACCTTCCCCTGTTCGACGGTGGACCCGACCTTCGGAAGGTCGACGAAGACAATGTCTCCTAGGGAATTCTGCGCGTAATCAGTGATACCCACCTTACCGGTCTTGCCGTCTGTCTCAATCCACTCGTGTTCTCGGGTGTAGCGATAAGTTGGGGGGTAAGCCATTTTCTGTCAATCTCCTAGCTATTCTACGGGTTCAACGGCTCAGACTGCGATTCTGCGGAAGGGGAGAGGCCTTGCGTTGATCGTGTTGAAGACGCTCATCAGGGCCGGCTGGGGTCTATCTTATTTATTTCTTGGGTCGCCGGTAGAAGGGGGCGGGTACCACCTTGGCTTTCACTCTGTTCGTCCGCACCTCGACCGCGACTTCGGTGCCAATGGCGGATAAACCGGTCGGGACATACGCCAGCGCAATGTTTTTCTTCAGGAAAGGCGAAGGAGAGCCGCTGGTAACATACCCGATTTCATCTCCCTCGAGACTGAATATCTTGTAACCGTCGCGCGCGATCCCCCGCTCGATCATTTCCAGACCTACCAGCTTGCGCTTCGGGCCTCCGTCCTGCTGGACTTGACGGAGCGCCGTTGAGCCGACGAAGTCACCCTTCTCGAGCTTGCAATAGCGATCCAGGCCGGCCTCAAAGACATTGATTTCTTCCGAGATCTCGTGCCCGTACAGGGCCATTCCAGATTCGAGCCGTAGCGTGTTGCGTGCCCCCAGCGCGCAAGCCAATAGCCCGAATTCCTTCCCGGCTTCCGTGATCTCCTGCCAGACGCGCACACTGGTCTGTTCATCGGACGGAATATAGATCTCGAAGCCGTCCTCGCCGGTGTATCCGGTCCGGGCGATGAGCACGTTGTGCAACCCGCAGACCGTGCCCCAGGTAAACCAGTAGTTCTTGATCGCCGTGAGATCTGTTTTAGTTAGCTTCGCCAATGTCTCGAGGGCGCGAGGGCCTTGAATCGCGAGCTGAGTGTAATAGTCGCTGTAATCGCTGATGTGCACTCCCGCGTAGGAGCCTACCTGCGAGCGGATCCACTGATAGTCCTTTTCCCGCGTGCTGGCGTTGATCACCAACATGTAGTCGTTGTCACTGAACTTGTGCACCAGGATGTCATCGACAAAAGTGCCCTGCGGATAGAGCATCGCCGAATACTGCGCTTGGCCGTTCTTAAGTCTCGAGGCGTCATTCATCGAGATCGCCTGAATTGCATTGAGTGATCCGGGGCCACGGAATTGAATGTCCCCCATGTGGCTCACATCGAAAAGCCCGACAGCGGTGCGCACGGCCATATGCTCTGCCGTGATGCCGGAGTACTCCACTGGCATGTCCCATCCGCCGAAGTCGACCATCTTGGCTCCCAGCCGGCGATGGAGGGGATTCAACGCTGTCTTACGGAGAACGGGAGCGGTAGTCGCAGAGATTGACAATGCAAGCATCCTCTGGAGAGTGGGTTAGCTTTCACGGTAACACGGAGCCGAAACGAAAGAGTGCGAAACGTTACCGCTGAAGACGGCGCATCCAGCGGCCAAAATGAATTCCCACCCAACTTCCCACCACGGCGTAAATCGATGCCCGCGTCAGTCCCGAAATCAGAAGCCAGCCGTGCTGAGGCATGAGGAACTGCCGCATTTGATCGAAGTTGTTGGGGCGTGAGTTGTAATCAAAGTACATCGTTCCGAAGAAACGGTTGGCTGACCACTTCGACATGAGAAAGTCCGCAAAAGGCCACTCGACAGCGACCAGCACTGCGACAAAGACGACCCCGCCCGCGAGCGCCATCACCCAGGGCTCCCGCTGACGTCTCCACAAGAGATCAAGCGCCACGGCAGGCGCGATCAGCAGGATGGGAAACTTCGCCGGCACCATGTGAGTGACTTGCGTGAACACAGGACCCAGCTTGGGTTGGGCAGGGAAGAGCGGCAGAATGAGAATCTCGCCGATACCGAAAAGCATGTAGACCGCGGTCATTGCCGTCGCAGCCCACGGATGACGGGAGGCCTGTGAAAGTGCAGCCAGGATCAGGGGAAGCGCGATTGCGATCGCGATGTAGGGCACGGTCGAATGAAGATAGATGTCCCAGGTGTACTCGATCAGGAAGAACATCTGCCCGCCGACCACCAAGCCACCGACGTAGAGAAAAAGCAGCTGAAAGTTCTTGGAATTCGAAGCGTCGGAACTCGCCGCGCGGTTCATCGCAGCAAGCAGGAGAAAAAGGACTCCGATACCGATCGCGCGGATACCAAGAATGAGCAGTGTGTGAGGCGGGCTCACGATCTTGACGTCAAGCCCGTAGGCGTTGTGCCACCAGTTGTCAAACGGGGCAGAAGTGAGCATGGCAATGCCACCCCAGGCGGCAATAAAAGCTCCCAGTGGGCCGCGGAAACCGAGAACAGTCACGGACTCCGCTCTAATTGGAGAGGACTTGTCAAAGGTAGCCGTCAGAATGAGATAGCCGGAAAAAATCGCTGCTAGAACTCCGCAGGCATAGATCGCCAAGTGCGCCGGCGTCCAAAACGTGTCGCGCCCGATGGAGCGATGCCAGGAAACATCCCAGGCGCTTCCAATTGAAGCTGACGTCACCGCCAGAGCTCCGCACCAGAGATACCAGGGAAGACTGGCTATCCTCGTTCGGGCATAGACTTTAGGGATGCTTCCTGTCGCTGTAGCCGCCAATTAGACTCTCCGGAATCACCTATATCGTATCGCCCTCCGGAGCAAAGGGTCCAACCGTCTTCTGTTCGGGCAAAGAGGCGAACACCCTCCCGGCGGGTACCGGACGCTCTGGCGTCGTGGCCGGCACAAGTCGCTCCCGCAGCCGCAGAAATGGCAGCTCAATTGCCTTTGTCGCGACAATTCCCAGTCCAATCGACAATATGTAAGGAAGGAACGTCGAGGTGATGGCCACCGAGGCTGGGGGGATATGGTTGACGATGAAATTTACCGGGCGCTCCACGCTCACGTGCCAGAGGTAGATACCGTACGAGAAAACTCCGATTCGTGCGATGGCCCGATAGGGCATCCAATGCTTCCCTCCAGGATGGTAAAGCAGCAACAGGAGGGCGGCGCTCGCGTAGTCCACAATGGTGATCAGGAATGGCGCCGTCATTCGGTGCGGCGCAGGGATCGCATCCACGTCGAGATAGAGGGCGACGAGCGCCGCTCCGATAACCAAGCAGAGCAGGATGCGCTGCCGCTGCAGCATTTGGAACCGTTCCGGGGAGAAATGGCGCAGGATGGCCAGCACAACGCCCATGAGCAAGGCGTCGATCCGCGTGTGGGTGTAAAAGTAGAACTGGCGATGCGACAGTATGAGAGCCGCGCGAAGTGCTTCTACCGACAGAGCGATCGCGATGCATGCTGCCAGGAGCGTGAATGGATTCCATCGCATGAACACGAACAGCGCGATGATCGCCGCCAGGGAAAGATAGAATTGTTCCTCGACCGCCAAGCTCCAGGTGTGCGCCAGGCTTGAAGGAACATAGTTTTGAATATTCACAAGATTCTGCCAAAAGAAGCTTTTTAGCGGACGTACTTGGAATGCCGCCGCCGTAAGCAGAAACAGGTAATATCCCGGCCAGATCTTAAACGCGCGGCGCTTCAGAAAGCGAAGTGAGTCAATCTTCCCGGTGGTCTTCCACTCCTTCAGCATGAGCCCACCCACGAGGAATCCGCTCAGCACAAAGAAAATGTCAACGCCGGTCCAGCCGAAGGATTGAACGCGGTCCAGAAACGGAGAAGAAATCAGCAGGTTGTAGGAATGGTAGTGAAAACTCAGAACTAGAAGAATGGCCACGCCGCGTATGAAATCCAGTTCGATCTCGCGCTTGGCTGCAGGTGGCCTTGATGGCATGAAAAAAATGCTAGCACGCAGCTTGACAAGGGAAGGCAACCTTTCGGCCATGCACCATTAGTGTCAAGCCGTCGCGAGGCGCCTCGATCAGATAACTACGCTCTCCTGATACTCTCCGAAGACGACTCGCAATGCCTCTGCGATTTCCCCGACCGTAGCGTTGCTCTCGACCGCTTCAACAATCGCCGGCATCAGGTTGGCACCCGTGCGTGCCGTTTCGGTGACTCGATCGAGCGAGGTCCGCCAGCGGATCGCATCGCGCCGTCGGCGAAGTTCGCGCACGCGCTCGATCTGCTGTCGTTCCAAATTTTCATCAACGCGCTGGATAGGGATTGACGGAGCCTCCTGGGCGGTGAAGCGGTTAACACCCACAACGGTTGCTGCACCCGAGTCGACCGACCGCTGGTATTCGTAGGCAGCACTCTGGATCTCTTGTTGAACCCAGCCACGCTCGATCGCCGGTAACATCCCGCCAAGCGCTTCGATCTGTTGGAGATAGGCGCTTGCCCCGTGCTCGATGGTCTGGGTCAGCGACTCGACATAATAGGAGCCGGCCAGCGGATCGATGGTCTGAGCAACTCCCGATTCATGGGCGAGAATCTGCTGCGTGCGCAAAGCGACGCGGGCAGCCTCCTCCGTGGGTAGAGCCAGCGCCTCATCGTATCCGTTCGTGTGTAGCGACTGTGTGCCTCCCAGCACCGCCGAGAGAGCCTGAATCGCGGTGCGAACGATGTTGTTTTCCGGCTGTTGGGCCGTCAAGGTTGATCCTGCGGTTTGTGTGTGGAAGCGCAGCATCCAGGAGCGAGGATTCTCAGCCTTGAAGTTCTCGCGCATAATCCGGGCCCAGAGGCGCCGGGCGGCGCGAAATTTAGCCACTTCTTCTAAAAAGTTGTTGTGGGCATTGAAAAAGAAGGAGAGCCGCGGGGCAAAAGTGTCAATGATCAGTCCGGCGTCGAGGGCGGCCCGGACATAGGTCTGTCCATTCGCCAAAGTGAAGGCCACTTCCTGAACGGCGGTGGCCCCGGCTTCTCGCATGTGATATCCCGAGATCGAGATGCTGTTCCACTCCGGCACATGCTGGTTGGTCCATGCGAACATATCGGTGACGATACGCAGGGCGTGGCGAATGGGATAGATGTAGGTGCCGCGGGCGATGTACTCCTTAAGTACGTCGTTCTGCACTGTACCGGAGAGCTTGGCCACCTCCGCTCCGGAGCGCCGGGCGGCTGCAACGTAGAGCGCCAGCAGAATCGCGGCGGTTGCATTGATCGTCATCGAGGTCGAAATGGTATCGAGCCGTATACCCGCGAAGAGCCGCTCCATATCGTCAATCGAATCGATCGCCACGCCCACTTTGCCTACTTCCCCCAATGCCCACGGGGAGTCTGAGTCGTAACCGATCTGAGTTGGCAAATCGAAGGCTACTGAGAGGCCGGAGGTGCCGTTGGCCAGCAGAAACTTATACCGCCGGTTGGATTCTTCCGCGTCCCCCATTCCGGCATATTGCCGCATCGTCCACAGCCTTCCGCGGTACATCGTAGGCTGGATGCCTCGGGTGAAGGGATACTGACCTGGGAAGCCGAGATCGCGGATAGGGTCAAAGCCCTGAAGATCTTCCAGTTTAAAGACGGGCTGAGTGCAGGAAGGGGGCGGACCCCCTGACTTGCTCCTCTCCGAAAGTCCTTGCGGGCCGATTTGCTTCGTCTCTTCTGGCACTCGCACTCCTGCGCAGCAAGACCGTAAACGGTCGCTAGGTAAACTCAGGAAAGAGAAAGCCCGCTCAGGGCTGCGCGACCTGACCCGAAAAGCTCTCCTGCTGAAGGCCGGTCGAGCGAGCTCCTTTAGGGAATCCTTATTAACGGACGCGCGGCTTCTTACTCTTTTGGTGCGCTCTCATGAACGAACTCAAGGAGAACCATACGAAAACGGCGGTTACCCCGATATACAACAAGAAGTGGACGTGCTCAGCTCCACCCCACCACGCCGCACGAGTTCGGTATACGTTCTGCGCAAAAAAGAGGGCAAAAAGAGCGAAGAAAACCCCTGAAATCTCCAGCCATAGCACGCCCCCGACGTGGCGAAACGGACCCCACACGGCTTGGGCGAAATTCTTGCTTCCCCGGCTGACGGCTCGCGTAGCCTTCCCAGTCTCTGCTGCTGTTCTTTGAGCTGTCTCGGTCAAATTACGAGTGGCAAAGGCAGTTCTTGGGTTAACGGAAGAGTGGGAATTGGAATCGCTGGAAGACACCGGCGTTCTGGGGGTTTGCTGGCCGTTCCCCTGGGCAATTCGCCCGGCCCGGTCACGCAAGATATTCGATGCCACCCGTACGCCGATACCAAGCGTACGGCCGAATCGCTCTGGCCGCATAAAAGCAGTTTATCAGCGCAATTGATTCGCATTGCTCTCATCGCGCATCGGAAGTAAGGTAAGGGAATCTTGCCGTTTGGCTGGTTCAGGCCGGACGGCTACTGGGGGTAGTCCATTGAACCAAAGACTCCGTAGTCTCATCCAGCAATTGGGAGAAGCCATTCACGAATCGGTCTCCGAATCCGAGCAAATCTCCGAAGTAGTGCAGGACATCCGTAAGCAGGGGTTTGATGTTCTGTTGATGCTGGAAGCGACCATCGGACTCAATGAGGTGGAACAGCAACCGGCTACCGAACAGAAAGCATTGCAAGCGGAGACGGCCAGCAGCGACAAGCCATTCAGTGCGCAGGATGTTCATTTTCTGCGATCGCTCAGGATTTCTGTCGATGGGGAAGATGATCAGGAGTGAATTCGCACAACCTGTCACTTGGAACGTCGACGCGCAGTTGACCCGTCTGTTGGGGCATCCCGCGTGGTACTATTGCCCGTCTCGCGGCAGCGTTTAACAGTCGGTCGAGACTGAAAATCAAGGCGGGACGTCACACTCGAATGAAAGACACACTCGGCGTACTACTGGCAGGGGGTGCTGGGGAGCGGCTCTTCCCGCTAACGCGAGATCGGGCCAAGCCGGCCGTTCCCTTCGGCGGCAACTACCGCATCATCGATATCACATTATCAAATTGCATCAACTCTGATTTAAGACGCGTTTACATCCTGACCCAATACAAAGCTCTCTCCCTAAATCGTCACATCCGTGAAGGATGGACCGGTATCGTCGCCCAGGAATTGGGAGAGTTCATCGAGATTCTTCCCCCGATGCAGCGTGTGAGCTCCAACTGGTACATGGGCACCGCCGACGCCGTTTACCAGAACATTTACTCCATCGGAGCCGAGCAGCCGAAGCATGTAATTATTCTCTCTGGCGATCACATCTACAAGATGAATTACGGCCTGATGCTACGGCACCATAACGATGCTGGCGCGGATGTAACGCTGGCGACGCTGCCCGTACATCCGTCGGAGGTGTCGCGTTTCGGTGTGGTGGAAGTAAGCCGGACGGGCGCAGTGGTCGGCTTCCAGGAAAAACCCGCTACGACGCGTCTCCGTTCGCCTTTCAATCCGGAGATGGTGGATGCGTCCATGGGTATCTACCTATTCAATACAGACGTACTGTTGCCGGCACTGATGAAGGACGCCGAGGACCCTTCTTCAACGCATGATTTCGGTCACGACATTCTCCCCGGCATTCTCGGCAAATACAAGATTTCGGCCTATAACTTCGTCGATGAGAATCGGCAGCATGCTCTCTATTGGCGCGATGTGGGGACGCTTGATGCGTATTTCGACGCCAACATGGATGTCGCTTCGGTTTCGCCAATTTTCAATCTCTACGACAAAGCTTGGCCAATGCGGACCAGACAGCGGCAATACCCTCCGGCCAAGTTCGTCTTCGGAGAGCCCGGCCGTACAGGCATGGCCGTCAACTCCGTGATCTCAGCCGGCTGCATTATCTCTGGTGCAGTCGTGCGCGATAGCGTCCTGTCGCAAGATGTGCGTGTGAACTCCTATGCACAGGTTGAATCGAGCATCATCTTTACCCACGTCGATATCGGCAGACACTGCCGGATACGAAGAGCGATTATCGATCGTGACGTCCATCTGCCGGAAGGCACCGTGATTGGCTACGATCCCAACGAGGATCGCAAGAACTACTTCGTGTCCCCATCCGGCCTGACTGTCGTGACTCGTGACTACTCGCTTTATGAGAATCCTGTCGCTCCAGACTTCATGCAAGCCTGAACGTCAGCAAGTCAGCCGGTTAGCTAAAAGCCCGGTCAGCCAAAAAGCGGTCAGTTTAGAAGGGGTCAGCAAGCAAACTGAGCTGTGATCGATAACTGACCATAATCCCTGACCTTGGCTTCAGGTATAAAATTGCGGTCGAGATGAAGCGGGTTCTCGTCAGGATTGCTCAGTTCTCGCTCGTTTTCGTGCTGCTCCTCTATGCCGGCGACTGGGTCGTATTGCATATGAGGATGTCACGCCAATCTGCCTTCCGCATTGTCCAAGTGGACCAGTTTTTGGCAACTCCGCTTAAGGGGCACAAAGAGGAATTTGACTATTTGGGCGAGGTGGCGCAGCTTTGTGCCAGATCGATCTTTCCCCATGCCTCAAACCCGCCGTGCTGGTGGCTAGAGCGGCATAGGAGGCAGTGGGAGCAATGATGCAATCCTCTTCCACGCGCCGCTTTCCTGGAACACCTCCTCGAGTCACTCGCGGATCGACCCACGAAGCGATGAGCGGAATCATCGGCATTCTCCTCGAGGTGGGTCAATTTGTCTCTCTATTGCTATGCATTCTTTGTCTGTATGCGTTTTTCCATACTGTCTTCTTCACGCCCTTCACTTCGACCCATGAGCGGCTCCTTTCTTCTTTCAAAATGTTCCTGTTGGCAGCTGGAGTATGTTCTTTGAGCGGGTGGATATTCGCCGAAGAGGAGTGGAGACAAGGCAATCCGAATCCATGCGTATCTGCAACTCTGCCAATGAAGGCGTTCTTTTGGGTGACACTCGCAATTCTGATCCTCTTTCTGGTTTCCTGGTATCTCGAGGAATACTTTTTGCCCTTGCGGGCTCAGCCCCTCTGGTAGAACTGCAATCGAGCTGTGTGGAACCGCACGGACCGCCCCTGCGTATTTCTCCAAGTATGAGCTTGGCAGGTGTTCTTCCGTGGGGTGGCGGAGCAGGAGTAGGCAGCGAGCGTCCACAGCCCGCGCAACCCAAGGGAAATGCTGCTCGCCGAGGGGCGCTTGCATTGAACTCGCTGAATCCCCCATCAAGTTTCACACCGGCTCCAAAACGGCATGACGTCGCGGAAACGGACTGGCTGGCGCTGGTCAAGCGTTGCCTGGATGGAGACAATCTAGCTTGGACTGAACTGGTCCGCGCACAACATAAGCGGGTTTATGCGCTCTGTTATCGCTTCACCGGATCCGCCCACGACGCTGAAGACCTTACGCAGGATGTGTTCATCAAAATTTACGGAAACCTGCGGACCTTCGACTTGGCCAAGGGGAGCTTTCAGACGTGGCTGACAACCCTTACGCGAAACCTGCTCGTTGACCATTTCCGTCGAACCAGGCAACAGCGCGTGACCGATTCCATGGACGCCGGATGGGACAATGCGGATGATCCGAAATTCCCCGATCCGACTGCGGATCCGCGCTCCTCGCCCCATGACGCGGCGGTGCGCAAGGAATTGGAGCGCATGGTCCAGGCGGCCCTCTCCAAAGTCTCTCCGGAGCTGCGTGAAGCAGTAATCCTTCGTGATTTGCAGGATATGGATTACAAAGAGATTTCGCAGGTCTTGCGGATTCCCGAAGGGACCGTGAAGTCGCGCATTAGCCGCGGACGGGCGGAACTGGCGAGGCTTCTCGAACGTAACAAAAGGCAGGTGGTTTAGATGTCTGAGCGCAATCCAACGGGACAGAATCCGCCGCAACCCCCACGGTTTGGGGAGGGCCGTAAGGTGCGCTGCGAGGATTGGGAAGGCCTGATCGCGGAAGCCCTCGATGGCACTCTCTCGACCGGCGATTCCGCAGCCTTCGAACAACACCGCCGGGAATGTCCGGCCTGCAGTCAGATGCTGGAAGAGGTGCGTCGCGGAGCGGCATGGCTGGGCTTTCTCGATGAAGAGCCGGAGATGCCGCCCGAACTGTTGGCCAAAATTCTTGCCCGGACCAGTGGAATGGCCGCCGGCAGCACGCCTCTGTCGTCGGTTAGCGGGGTATCTCGTCGGGCGACTTTGGTGCCGGTTTGGCATCGGATTTCGCCTCTTGCGAAGCGCATCGTAGAACCTCGGCTCATCATGACTGCGGCGATGGCGTTCTTCTCGATCGCACTCACGCTCAATCTGGCCGGTATCAAGCTTTCGGAGGTTCGCGCTTCCGACCTTCGGCCTTCTGCCATGCGTACCAATCTGACGCGGCGATACTATTCGGCTAAAGAACAGGGAGTGAAGTACTACGACAACCTCCGTTTCGTCTATGAAATGGAGGCGCGTGTGCGGGAACTTCGGCGGACTACCGAGTCGGAACCGGCGCACTCGCCAGCACGTCCGCCGCAGCGACAGTCTCCCAGTTCGCGCAACAGTAGCGGCACTCAGCAAACGCCTGATTCGAACGTCGGCGGATCAGCGCCGGAGCGCGAACGGAAACCGAGTCCCACACAAAGACAGTCGACTGAAGATACGGTATTGGTAAACCAAATCTTGCGGAGGGGTCACAAACCGCAGCTCAAAACGCCAACTCGGGCTTTTTTGCCCCAGACATTTTTAAACGTTAGAACAGAAGACTCAGTTCCGGGGATCTGCAGTTGCAAGACTCGGGCCCAAGCAGAGGGGAGCCTGGCGTGAAGTGCAGCAATCATCAAAGCGTCGAAGCCGTCGCTTATTGCCAGCAATGCGGAAAGGCTCTTTGCGCGGAGTGCACGCGTCCTGTAGGTGGCATGATCTTTTGCGAATCTTGTGTCGCGGCCCGAATGGGAGTTCCGGGAAGCGGACAGACTCAGCCATTGGTTCCGGCTTCAGCTCCGAATCCGGTGCTAGCCGGTGTTCTGGGCTTCATTCCTGGAGTAGGAGCCATGTACAACGGCCAGTACGTCAAGGCGCTGGCACACGTTCTCATTTTTGCGGTCTTCGTCAGCTTGTCGCACCAGAGCTTTATCTTTGGCCTCCTCATTCCTGCGTGGGTGTTCTACCAGGTCTTTGACGCGTATCAGACCGCGAAGGCACGTCTCGAGGGCTTGCCGCTTCCGAATCCATTCGGCCTGAATGATCTTGGGGCAAGGATCGGGATTCCAAACACGACACCTACTGTACCGCCATACTCTGCCGGCTTCACAAATAACGTTCCCCCGCCACCCGCCAGTGGGTTCGGAACCTCGGGATATCCCAACAACCCGTCTGCCGGACCCACACCCGCCTCTCCCTATACGCCGCCCTACACGCCCCCCTATTCCAATCCCCCGGTCTATACTGCCCCGGTACCATCGTCCGCAGTCGATGGTTGCGAGGGACCGAAAGCGCCAGTCGGTGCTATTGTCCTCATCGTGATCGGCTTGTTGCTTCTCTTCCAGACACTTGGAGTGTTTCGCGGGGAATGGCTCGATCGCAGCTGGCCCCTCCTGATCGTGGGGCTCGGTGCATGGCTCCTATACCGCAGAACCCGCGGAATCGGAGGCCCTCAGTGAACCGCTGGTTGCTCATTCGCCGTGCTCGCGGACCAGCTTTTCTAATCCTTGTGGGAGTGACGGCACTTCTCAACCAATGGGGCATTCTAAGCTTCAGTCGCAGTTGGCCTCTCTATTTGATCCTGGCGGGTGTTCTGCTCTTGGCAGAACGAGCGGCGATCTCCGGAACTCCGCCTCCGGTTCCTGGCCAGCCATATGGACAATCGCTGGCGAATGTTCCCGGCAGTACGCCGAATGTTGCTTCTGGAGGAGATCCATCCATCTCCGCGCCCGCCGCTCTCCCGCCCGTCGATGACAGCCGCTCTACTGGCGAGAACTGGAGGAGTTGATGGTCGCGAACCCACCTCCCTACTCGCAGCGGGATGCGGTCCGCGCTCAACGCCGGGCAGAGCGCGCGCAGCGTGCTGCGGAACGCGCACAACTTCACTATTGGCGAGCCATGCGCCGCCCGTCCATCGTCGGTCCGATACTGTTGGTTGTTGTTGGCGTGATTGGGTTGCTCGTGGAGATGGGGTCCTTGAGCGCCTTTCAACTCTGGGACTGGTATACGCGCTGGTGGCCGCTTCTCCTCGTTCTCGTCGGGGTAATCTCGCTCGCCGAGTGGTGGTGGGACCGGGACAATCCCTATGGCCGGCGTCATCACTACGGAGGTGTGGTCGGGCTGCTGATCTTGTTAGCTGTGATCGGCTATGCCAACCATGGGTGGCGAGGCTTTCACGGCAACCGTGGTGACGCCGATTGGTTCTACAACTTTCTTGGCCACCAGCACGAATCCGACTCGAGCTTGAATCGGGAGATGCCCACCGGTGCGCTGCTCGATATCCAGGTACCGCATGGTGACGTCACTCTAACTCCCTCGGGAGACAGCGAGATTCATGTGCAGTCGCACGCGATCGTCTATGCGAGCAGCGACTCTGACGCGCAGCGGGCATTCGAAAAAATTAAACCGCAACTGACGGTGAGCGGAAAGAGCGTAAGCCTGCGCACCGCGGATCAAAACAACGGCCGCACTGATCTCACGATTGAGATACCTGCGGATGCGATAGCCTTGATCACCGTTCGCCGGGGCAACATAACGGCGGAGGATCTAAAGACCGCAATCACCGTGACCGCCAATGAAGGAGACGTGAAGCTCACGAACCTCCAAGCACCTGCCGATGTGCATATGAGGAAAGGGGACTTCGAGGCGCACACGATCGGTGGCGATGTTTCGCTCGACGGCCGGCTGGACGATGTTGCCATCACGGATGTCAATGGCCGCGTGCTGTTGAATGGGGACTTCTTCGGCGATACCCACGTCGCGCACGTCACGTCGCAGGTGCACTACCGTTCAAGCCGCACGGGGATCGAACTGGCCAGCCTTCCCGGGGATCTTACCCTTGATTCCGACGACCTTCAGGTGGACAACGCTGTTGGGCCGGTCACAATCACCACCCGAGCCAAAGATGTAGCCTGCACGCAGATCGCGGGTAACGCGCACATCGAGAACAACAATGGAGAGATCTCTCTCGGCACAGCCGGCCAGCCGGGCACAACTCAGATTGAGAACCACAATGGCAAAATCAATCTCAATCTCCCCGCCAACGCCAATTTCACTCTTCACGCGATCGCGAGAAATGGCGAAATTCACTCTGACTTCGAAGTGCCTGTCACCAGCCTCGGGTCGGGCCAAAGTGCTTCCGGCACCGTAGGCAACGGAGAGGCAGTCATCGACTTGACTGCCGATCACGGAAGCATTGCAATCAGCAAACTCGATTCCATAGCGCCGCCAATCCCACCCGTGCCGCCCACCCCGCCGATGCCGCCGATGCCGCCAGGAGCGGCAAACCCGCCGTCAACGGGAAGAGCGCCGCGCCATCTGCGCGCCCCGGTTGACGGCGTTCCGCACGCCCAGACGCAATAGATCTGCCACCGCTCCGCTCATCTTGATCTGTAAGTGTTACCTGTCGCACCTGTCAGAGCAATGTTGGCAAAGCATGAACAACCACGAAAATGGGAGACCACGACAGCGTGCACCGGAATTTTTCGGTTTCAACTTTTCCCGGAACAAACCGCGAAAGCTAAACGAGAGACCGGCCTTCGCTGACTCTCCGACTCGCCGACCTGCCGACTCGCTGTATTTACTGATGCGCTGGTGCAAAGCTCCTTGTAACTTAGCGTGATATCATCCGCTTCGTGACGCACGACGGGACGGTGTGGGGGCTTGGGAATCACTCGATTTCTGACAAAATCAGTCATCATGCTCGGCATGTTGGTTGCTAGCGGGAGCCTTCGCGCTCAAAAAGCGCCGCCTGCCCCGGAGAAGCCCTGGGATGCTTCTTCTGCGCAACATCAGTTAGCGCCGCCGGCGCAACCTGCTCCCGCCTTCGCTCCTGACCCATCGAAGGTCTATACGTTGCCGGAGCTTGTCAACCTCGCCGAGCAGAATAACCCTGAGACACGCGTGGCATGGGAGAATGCAAAAGCCCGAGCCGCCGATCTAGGGATCGCGAAAGCAACTCTGTATCCCACCCTGGCGGCCGTAGCTCTCGCGCAGAGCCTGCGCACAAACCTTTTTTTTTCTCCGAGCTATTACCGGCAAACTTTAGGAAGCTTCGCCCCCGCTATCGTTGTGGATTACATCATCTTCGATTTTGGAAGGCGGTCGGCGGAAATCTCGATTAGCAGAAGCAATCTCCTCGCCGCTAACCTTCAATTCAACGATACTCACCGCAACATCATCTTCCGGGTCATGCGGGCGTACTACAGCCTGCTCAATTCAAAGGGACAGGAGGACGCAGCAGAAGCGAACCTGAAGAATGCGGAGACCGTGCAACAGAATGCCGAGGCACGCCTCCAACTGGGGCTCGCAACATTGCCGGATGTACTCGAAGCGCGCAGCGCGGCTGCGCAAGCCAATTACGATCTCCAGGCAGCGATCGGAGCGACGGTAATCGCACATGGTGATCTGGCAACAGCTCTCGGTATTTCGCCGACCATCCAGTTCCAGGTCGAGAGCATTCAAAGCCTGACGATTCCGCAAGACCTCCCGGACACTGTTGAGACATCCATCGACAAGGCACTCTCCCAACGCCCCGATCTTCTTGAACGCGTGGCCCAGCTTCGCGCCGCGGGAGCTGAGGTAAAAGAGGCCCACGCGGCGTATTTTCCAACTCTGAGCTTCGACGGCAATGCCGGGCTGGCCCGGAGCTACGGACAGCAAAACCAGGGCCCCGGAATCTACTCCCAAACTCAGGAATTCTGGCAGACAAGACTCAGCCTGAGCTGGACCCTGTTCGACGGGTTGGCGCGCGAGAATCGGCTCGCGAAAGCGAAAGCCGATCAAAAGCAGGCTGCCGCTGAGGTAAATGCGATCCGCGATCAAGTGGAGAACGAGGTCTGGTCGGCCTACTCGACAGCACAGACTGCACTACGCCAGCAGAAGGCAGCGGCCGCGCTGCTGGATGCAGCAGGCGCCTCCTATAATGCGGCGCTGCAGTCTTACACCTTCGGAGTGCGCAGCCAGATCGACGTCGTATCGGCACAACGTACTCTGGCCCAGGCGCGTACAGCGGATGTGAGCGCACGCACACAACTGTTGACCGGGATGGCTGCCTTAGCTTCCGAGACAGGCGATCTACTCCACGCGAAAGGGCCGTGACACGATGAAGCAACTGGAAGATCGAAGCAATTCGGCCACACTCCGCGCTATCGCGAAGGCAGCCAAACTCCTCCCAGTATTTTTGCTATGTGGGTGTTCACGCGCACCCTCATTCAACATTCTCGGCTCCTTCTTTCCCGCCTGGATCCTCTGTGGAGCGATCGGGATCCTGCTCACCGTGGGAGCGCGCCTGCTCTTCGTCCGTGTCAACTTTGAGCAGCAACTGTCGCCGCTTATCCTGGTGTATCCCTGCCTCGCGGCATTTTTGACATTTACTCTCTGGCTGCTGTTCTTCAGTTGATCGGAAAGGAGAAGCGATGCCTGAAAGCGACACTGCGCCGCACCGCAAACCTCTAGGCAGGATTGTCAGCATTTCCATCATCGCCGGCGCGTTGATTACCGGACTGCTGGTGATCGACGAGACCAACAAGTACCCCCGTACCGATGACGCAGAGATATTCGCCAACTTCATCGGCATCGCTCCGCAGGTGGATGGCCCGATCATGCAGCTTGCGGTCCAGGACAACGCCTTCATCAAGCAGGGAAATCTGCTCTTTGAGATCGATCCGCGGCCGTATGAGTACGCGCTTGAGAAAGCGCGTTCGGATCTGAACACGTTGGAAGGGCAGATTGGCGACGAGCGGAGGACGATCGCTTCGCAAGTGAGTGCCGTCGGAGCTGCGCAGGCGAATACCGGCAGCGCCGCCGCAAATGTCGACCGCGCTGCGGCTGCGGTGAACGAAGCGAAAGCAAATGTTGCCAACGCCCAGGCTGCCCTCGACAGCGCCAACGCCGAACTGCTCTACACCACCAATAACTATCATCGCATCGAGCCGCTGCTGGCCAAGCAATTCGTCACTGTAGATCAGGTGGACCAGGCCCGGACCGCGGTGACAGCGCGGGAACAGGCCGTACACCAGCAACACGCGCAAGTGATCCTCGCGCAAGCTCAGGTGGAGTCGGCCCAGGCGCAATATGAGCAGGCGAAGGCGGTACTCGAACAAAGCCATGCACAACTGGGCCAGTCGAAGCACAGCGTGCTTACCATCGAGCCGCTCACGGCTCAGCGCGAGGGCCGCGCTTCGGCAATCCGAACTGCGGAATACAATCTTAACAACTGCAAAGTGTACTCGCCGTTCGATGCGCGCGTAACGAATCTCACCATCTCGCAGGGCGCTTACGCACACACGGGACAGCAGGTTTTCACGCTGATCGATACCCGCGTGTGGTGGGCGGTTGCAAATTTCCGCGAAACCCAGCTTCACCGGATACAGCCCGGGATGCACGCTTATGTGTACGTGCTTTCCAGACCGACCATCACATATGACGGCGTGGTGGACAGTGTTGGCTTCGGAGTGCAGCCGGACACCACCCTGGTGGGTTCGTTTTCACCGGGGCTGCCGGACGTCCAACGTTCCCTGAACTGGGTGCATCTAGCGACACGTTATCCCGTGCGCGTGCGCATCAACGCGCCGGAGACGGAGCCCTTTCGTCTCAGCGAATCCGCGGTTGTGGTCATTCGAGGAGACACCCCCGGAAGGATGCGCTAGTCATGGCCTCCCGAGGCGAAGCTCTGCCTGCAGCCGCGCCGTCGAGCACCATCGACCGGGGCGGCAAGTGGTTCTGGGATTTTGTTAAGAACGAGCTGACTCCCTATCCGGGAAGAGCATGGGTCGTTGGCCGCATGACCTTCGCAGCCACCATCCTGATGGTGCTGGTGATGACCTTTCGCATTCCCGGTGGATACCTGGGCGCGATCTTTACTCTCCTAGTCAGCCGCGAGAATCCTACGGAAACCTTCCTCTCCGGATTCCGGAGCGCGGTGGCTTTCCTGATTGGCACTGCCTATGTAGTCTTCAGCATCCTGATTTTTATTGGCGATCCACTGACTCACTTCCTGTGGGTTGTGGGCACCCTCTTTCTCTTTTTCTATCTGCTGCGCATCCTTGTCGATTACGGGACGGCAGGGCCCTTAGGCTTCGGAGTGTTGGGCGGCATTTCCCTGTGGGATGGCACGGCCAATGTAGAAACGCGATTGGAGAACACTCTATGGCTGGCCGGTGTGGTCGCTCTCGGCATCGTGGTGACGATCGCTGTCGAGTACGTCTTCCGCCGGGTGCATCCAACCACCGACCTCACCGAAGGCATTGAGGCGCGCATGCAGACCGTGGAAAATGTCCTTAGGTGTGCGGCGGCCTCGCGGCCTCTCGACAGCGAGGGGGAGAAAAGGCTCTCGCTGTATACGAGCGTTGGTATCTCGAGGCTTCGCAGGCTCATCCTCCGATCCGATTACAGCCCCCGCTTCAAGGAGCAGATGGCCACGGCGATTGCCCTGGTGGGACGTTTGGTAGACATTGCCGCCAGCTTCCGGCTGGCTTTCGCCGAGCGCGCCCAGCCTATGGACGCGGCCGGCCAATTACGTTGCCTCCGCTTGGCCGATCATATTGCCGTACTTCGCAGGGACCTGATGCTGCGGCAACTCCCCGCTAAGATTGAGGGAGCTTCGCAGGAAGAGCCCGCGAACGTGGCCTTTCTGCAGACAATGGAGAGGACAGTTGCGCTTATTCCCAGCGCCTTTGCGGGATCGCAATCGGTACAAGCGCTCATCCCTGCGCCTTTGGAGGAAGAGGGCCCCGTGCGCTTGTTTGTTGGGGATGCGTTGTCCAACCCCGCTCACGTGTACTTCGCCTTGCGCGGAACCCTCGCCGCCATAGTCTGTTACATCACTTACTTTGGGCTCGATTGGCCGGGGCTCAGCACCTCGGTAGTCACTTGTTACATCACCGCGCTTTCGACCATCGGCTCATCGCGGCAGAAGCAAGTTCTGCGGCTGGGCGGCGCGTTGATCGGCGGCTTCATCTTTGGTATGGGCGCACAGGTATTTGTGCTTCCCTATCTCGACACGATTGCCGGCTTCACTGTATTGTTCGCGGTTGTGACGGCGATCGCCGCTTGGATTCAAACTGCGTCCGCAAGGCTCTCCTACCTCGGCGTGCAGCTCGCGCTGGCGTTTTACCTGATTAATCTGCAAGAGTTCAGCATCCAGACTTCGCTCTCCATCGCCCGCGACCGCGTTTTCGGAGTCCTGCTCGGCCTCGTGTCCATGGGGATCTTCTTTGACCTCCTGTGGGTAAGGAACGCCATGGATGAAATGCAGGCCCTCGTCGCCCACAATCTGGAGATGTTTGCAGAGCTCACTGAACAGTTGCTCGAACCAGACCGGATCAAAGCATTCAGGCGGATTCGCCAGTTGCGCGATCAGCTCAACGCCGGGTTTCAGGCGGTGACGGCGCAATCTGACGCGGTTCTTTTGGAGTTCGGCCCCGCGCGTCAGCGAAAGCTGCAGATTCGCGATGATCTCCGCCGATGGCAGCCCGCCATCCGCACGCTGCTGGTGGTGCAGGTCACCTCCGCGCAATACCTTGCGCTCAGACCGCTCACAGAGCTCCCCGAGCCGATCGCGCAAGCCGGCATCGCGTTCGAAAGGGACATCGCTCAGGTGATGCGCGCCCTGGCGAATGAGGTGAGCGGGAAGCCCGTTGACGCCGTTCCAGACATTAGGCTGTCTGCCGCGCGGGTGCGGCAAGAAATCCACAAACACTACCAGGACCTCGGCGTTCCCGTCTCTGCCCAGGCGTCCGATCTGATGAGCCTCGTCGAGAGTCTTGCGACCATCCTTGCGCCGCTCTACCAGGATATCCACGCTTCTATCCTTGCAGGTTCTCATGAGCCCATTGCCGGCTCCCCCAAGCTAGTGTCATAAAGGACCGTAACTCGGCGGGCGCGGCGTAGGTCGCTTGCGCGTTCGCAGGATCGGCTTTTGTGAAAAGGTCCATGTTCTTCGTAAAGCGGGCTGCGCGTGAAAGATAACCGCGAAGCCTCCCACAACGAGGTATTTAACGCCATGGGCATGGAAGGCGGTCAAAAGGTCTTTGTAGTCTTGGTACATCCGGCTCGATCTCCCAACCCTTGAGGGCATAGGCGGTCTGGATCATTTCATCAACGGCGTCCAGCCGCTCATGTGCTGGCCGGCTCTGCCAGTACCGGTACTCGTCCGCCTTCATCTCGTCGAAGCTGGTGTACCTGCGGATGGTCTTGTCCATGCGTCCGTGTAGCATATTGGGTCCCTTGCGGCAACGCTAAAACCCGCATGGTTAGCGGCTTTCGCGTTTTTAGCTTCCAAAGTCACCCGTTGTGAAACCATCTCCTGGAAGCGGAAAGTGATATGTTTTGTGCATGGAACACATAGGCGTCCGTCTAATTCTGGTGGCATTTTTGGCAACCCTCTTGTTCCAGCGGTCGCTATGAGATGCGATTGTTGAAGCAATCAGAAATTTCCCAGGCGGTCCTCCGGCTCCAAGGCACCCTTTGCCTGTCAATGACCGCGCTATGCTTCGAAGACGCTCGCGGAAAAGTTAGACCAAGTGTGTTTTTCATAAACGACCGATCCTATTGAAAAACACCTTCCACATCGAGCCATCAGCCTTCAATCCGCCCCGTTTCAACCCCATCTAACACTCTTGAGACGCGGCGGCGCGTTCATCGATTAGAGCCGTTTGGCTCCGAGGGCTTTTTGTTTTGGGGACGCGAGAGTCGAGGGGTCATGGCCAAGTGGGTGCAGATTATCGCGGATGATTGCGGCAAGTTTTGATGTGTCGCCTCTGAATGACTCAATCGAGGCTTGCAGCATATCGGCTCGCTTCGCGTTTTCCCAAGCAATGTAATAGCCGCTGTTCTGGGCAAGGTGGCTGATAAACTCGCGCTGCGCCCTGCCGTTACCTTCGCGGAAGGGATGAAGGGCGTTCAATTCGCCGAGATAATACGCGGCCCGCTCACTGAAAGCCGCAGGATCCAGTCCGCCAAGATGCTTTTCCTCCGCAAGCTGTTTGAAGATCGGCGCGGCGGCGCTCCCGATATGTGTGTGATGGGCGAACAGGTGGCCTCCTTTGCTGATGTCGATGGTTCGTAGTTGCCCCGCCCATTCGTACAGGTCGCTGAACAGGTGACGGTGAATGGCTTGCAGGTGCGCGAGGTCAAAGCTGCCTTTAAGCGGTGTCTGCGAAAGTTCGTAAGATCGTGTTGCAACAAGCGCCGCTTCGCTCTGTTCCAGAGTAGCCGCGTCGGGAATGCCGAGGCGATTTTTTAAAACGCCAGATACCGGATCAAGGTAGTGGTCACGGCCGGAATACTTGGTCATTTTTGTACCGGCGTTGGATGTTGCGGATAACCTCG
>DASYBJ010000058.1:0-3448 GCA_036500845.1 Acidobacteriaceae bacterium | reverse complement strand
GGGTCACGAGGCTCCTCATTGCCGAGCCTCTTCACTGACGATCTCCACCCGAGCAGGTGAATCGGCGAGTTCCCCTGCATAGTGGCCTGCCATGCGCACAATCGATTCGAAAGCCTGCTTGAGCAGGAGCCGCTTCCGATCCCCTTCGGTCTTGGCAATCAACGGCAGCATGATGTCCTTGTGTTCGGGCCCGATCCGGGTGATCCCGAGCAGCTCCATAGCAAGGGCGACATCGTTCATCTCGGAGATCGACGGAGGCTTCTCGAGCGTGTACGCGCGTAAGCTTTTTGCCAGGCCCGCGATGAACTGATGGGTCTCTTCACCCGCCTCCGGCGTGCGCTTGGCCACGATCGCGGCCTCGCGCTCCGCCGTGGGGTGCTCGACCACCAGGTAGAAGCTGCGCCGGCGCAATGGATCGCCGAGCCGGCGTTCCTGGTTCGAAGTCAGAAAGACGTGGGGTATCGACGTCGCGGCGACCGTCCCCATCCTGGGGATGGAGAGCGTCCATTCGGAAAGCAGCTCGAGGAGCATTGCTTCGAACGCATAGTCGACCTTATCGATTTCATCGATCAGCAGGACGCAGCGCTTCTCCTGCTCGATGGCTTCGAGAAGCGGGCCCGCCATGAAGTAAGCGCGGCTCGTTACCTCGCGCTTGATTTGAGCCCAATCCGGTGTCTGCTCGCTCTTGCTCATCAGCAAGACGTAGAGCTCCTGCAGGCTGCGATCGTATTGGCCGATGGCTTTCTCTTCGTTGATCCCCTGGTAGCACTGTAGCCGGAGCAGCGGTACGCCGTAAGCGCGGGCGGTAGCACTGGCCAGCTCCGTCTTGCCGGCGCCGGCTGGTCCCTCCAGCATGATGGGGCGATGGATTCTGCCGGCCAGGTACACAGTGGTCGCGGTCTTGAGGTCGGTGAAGTATCCGGCTCTCTCCAGCCCTTGCAGGGTCTCGCCAGGAGTTTCATACATCCGCTCTGTCCTCCCACCTGCTGTCAGGTGGGCAGAGCGTAGTGTGAGTCGCTGTTTACGTCAAACGGGGTGAAGGCGCTCAATGCTCGGGATAGACTTGCTCATCCGGGCCTTGCCAGCCCTTCTCGGTCCACTGAAAGGGGTAGTTGCTCGACCAAGTTTCAATCCAGCCTGGGGGATGGGTCCCAGTCTTCGTTGAGTGCCTCTCCGAGGCTGTGTAGTACAACGAGTAAACCTTCACTCCATTGACAGTTTGCATCTGTCCGTTTGTTTTTTTGAAGTTCACTAATTCAGCCTCATTGGGTAGCGGCGGCCGTTTATTTATGTTCTTCCAGACCGCGATCGCATCCTGCTCGGTAGGCGGGGTCGGCTCACGCTTGCAGCCTGCGACGAATACCACGGCCATCGTGAGGACCGCTAATCCCTTGATGTGACTCTTCATTGAACGTTCCCTCTCGTCTTTTTCTCTGATTGCTGCAGTTGCTCCATGACCGGTTTCAACTTTTCGAACGTATTTTCGAACGCGACTCTCGATTCATGGAGGCCTCTTACCGGACCGAACCGTCTGCCTAGGTGCATGATCAGCGCGTGGGTCAAGGCCAGATCCGTCAGCAAGGGTATGAATGGGTCCTGCGTTTCGGACTCAAGCCCTTCGACGAACTCCAGAATTTTCCTTATGTATTCCTCGAGTCGCTTCTGTCCGATGCGAGTCAGACGTTTTGTGAAAGGACTATCATCCATTCGGCTTACCTAATCTCCAGAGTTTCTCAAATGTCTCATTGGGTTTTCTTAACACAACAACTACGTCTCAGTCACCGAGCCTCTTGACGTCCCCATAGAGCCGCTCCAGATTCTCAAGCGTCTCGCGCGCAAACGCCCGCGACTTCTCACTAGCTTTCCGATCTGCCAGAGTTCGCTCCGAAGTCTCCCGCATCCAATTCATCATCTCCTTGCTTTCTTTGTCTTGCAGCACGCGTTTCTGTGAGACCTCTGTCCGGCCCGTAACGGATTACCAAATGCACGATCAGGTTTTTTCGATCACCTGCACGAAGGCTAGAATGCGCTCGGTGTATTCCATCGCTCCGTGCTATGCCCAGGTCGGTGAGTCCTCCCGACATCGGGTCTTCTTCGAACATTCCACGCACCCCGCATGACAACAAATCCATCTCTGGATTGTTGTATCACCAGTCTGCGGGTCCCAAGAAAGTTGTCTTAGAACGGCGTGATAATAAATCCTGTGAGTCGCCCAGGAAAAGCTCGAATCCACTGTGCGAAGAAAGGATCTTCGCAACGCATTCTGACTCTGCCTTCCTGCTCCTCTTCGCGGAGGATATTTCGCTCCGTCAATGATCCAAGGGCGCGTTGCACTGTGGACGCGCCTTTGCCTACGAATTGAGCCACTTTCAGCGACTGAAGGTTGACGCCTCGCTCTTTGATCACTGCGATCAGTGTTTTCTGCTGAATGGAGGTCAAAGCCGACCAGATCTGAGTGTAGAAAGGGTCGTACTGCCGCACCAGCAACTGGAGTGACGCTTCGACTACGCCCATATTTAGGGTGGCTGGGCGTTTGTTGGCACGGTCACGCAACTCGTTCCAGCAGGTATGCGCCAGCATCTGGACGTTGTACGGCACTTCTTCCGCAAACTCGAGAATCGCCCGCACCGCGGAGGGGTCTTCGATCTCGAAGCCGCTTTCTAGGAATTTGTCGGTCAGGAACTTTTGGAAATCCTGTGCGGGCACCGGTCCAATAAAGCGCACGCTGCCCGACCGATAGAACGGCCGCGCCGCGTCCATCGTCATTGCGGTTAGCATCCTGGTCTTCGATCCGGCGAACACGTACCCAACCCGGCCGTGTCGCTGAATGGCTGCCCGGATCTGTGCTTCCGCCTGTCGGCCTCCCGACTCGATTACTCTCTGAAACTCATCGACGATCAAACCTACGGCCCGGCTTTTCGGCTGTTCTAAAGCGAGACTTTCGAGTCCGCCGAGCGCCTCCACTAGCAGAGCCACGTGTTGTTCTTGATAAATGAGCGGAGCCGAGGCCGCTCCACCCTCGACAAGCTCGATCTTTTTCTCTATATCGCTCGATCCCGTAATATTTCTTAGGCCTCTTGATTGCACCTATTTTGACGAACCAAAAGATCGGTCCATCAAGAGACCTCTTCGGTGTACTTCCCAAAAAACGTCGCGAGCACGCAATGTGTCATGGCGGCTTTCAGCCGCTCTATTTCTTCCAGCTGCTCTCCGAAATATTCGAGGATATGTCGATAGGAAATCGTCATCGCGACCGCATGTAGAAGCATGAAGTACAGCACTTCTACGGGCTGCCTTGCTATCACCTTCGCTTCCATGGCCTCCAAAAGGAGAGGGCGAAAGGCGTCATGATAAGGTCGCAGCAATTTTTCGATGAGGAAGTCCAGCTTCTCCCCCTTTTCCGCACAAATTCTCGAGATGAGCATTCCAAGTTCCGGCTCATCGCAGG
>DASYBJ010000057.1:0-9530 GCA_036500845.1 Acidobacteriaceae bacterium | reverse complement strand
GGCCCGATGCTGCGACTGCAGATTCTGCTGTATCCCAACCTTGATGCCACAACATCGAAGGCGTCGTGGAGGGAGTTTGGAAGTGGCGCTTACCTCGTCTCACATGCCCAGATGCTCGAACGGTTCGACGCATATCTGCCAAAGAATATACGCCGTGATGACCCGAAGATATCCCCGCTTTTCGCAACGGATCTCACCGGTGTCGCGGCGGCTCTAATTGTTACGGCAGACCATGATCCGCTACGTGACGAAGGAAATGAGTACGCGGACAAATTAAAGGCGGCAAATATTGCGGTGGAGCATACTTGCTGGCCAGGGATGGTCCATGGCTTTGCAGCGCTGGCTGGAGTGGTCGATGCGGGAAAAGTGCTTATTAATCAAACTGGAGCGGCGCTTCACAAGAGTACAAGACCTCAACGATAAAGCCCTCGCAATCGCGACGAAATGTAAGCAAGATTCGTTGGATGCGCGTTAGTTCTTGCAGGTCGAAGACTTCAAGTACATGGCGTAAACAGACAGGCCGCGTGATGTCGCCGATCAATGTGCGGGCACCTCTAGAAGCGGGAGAGGCTTGCGGCCTTTATCTGACCGGGGGTATGGTTCCTTTTCAGCCTGGTGGTTCTGCCGGAAACAAAAGCTTCAAGATCGATCAAATTCATATCTCCTGCTCCTGTCTTCAATTCTTGGGATGCGCCCGCGTGCAGAACGATTCCATGCGAAAGGTTGTTTTCTTCATAGCATCAGCGATGTGCATAATGAGTATCAAAAATTTCATAGTCTTTAATATTCCCGATGTGAATCTACTCATTTGTAACGCGAGGCAGGAGCGAGGCTCCCTGCAGACACAGAAGGAGATGTGAGGCGGAGCGACGCCACCGAGCAAGGGAAAGTTCACAAGCTGGGGCAGATCGATTGCCGACAATTGAACTGTAAGAGACCGTTGGACGCCAGTAAGCAATATGAAGTGTGTTGTGAATTGAGATAGGAGGGTATGTGCGGGTTGCGTTTTTAGGGCTTGGCAAGATGGGTTGCGCTCTTGTTCCGCATCTGTTGAATGCAGGTCATGCCGTAACCGTATGGAACAGAAATACCGCAATAGCAGAGAAGTTTGCCGCGCAGGGTGCCGAGGTGGCGCGAAGCGCTGCGGATGCAGTAACGAAATGTGAAGTGGTCTTTACGCTTCTGCTGAACGATGCCGTCCTGGAAGATGTGCTGTTTGATGGTGGTGTGCTCGACGCCATGCCAAACGGTGCGATTCATGTGTCGGTGAGCACAATAAGCGTTACTCTGGCGAAGCGCCTTACGGTGGAGCATGAAAAACGTGGTCTGAGGCACGTTGGTGCACCGGTCTTCGGTCGTCCAAATGTGGCAGCAGAGGGCAAGCTATGGGTGGTTGCAGGCGGAGCGAAGGATGCATTGGAGAGAGTTCGTCCGCTCCTGGAGATCTATAGTCGAGGCATAACTGTCGTCTCAGAAGAGCCGTGGAAAGCACATGCCATGAAACTGGCAGGCAACTTTTCGGTTGCAGCGATGGTTGCCACGCTCTCAGAAGCGATGACGGTTGCAGAGGCGATGGAAGTCTCTCCGAAGTTGTTTGTAGAGATGGCAAACAGTGCGACGTTCCGTTCTCCCCTCTACGAGATGTATGGGAAGACACTGACAGATCTACCTAAGGAGACTGGCGCCTCAATGGAGCTGGGAGAGAAGGACATACGACTGTTTCGCGAAGCAGCAGCAGCGAATGGTGTAAAGACGCCACTGGCCGAGCTAATGGGGAAGAACTTCGAAGCCGCTCTCGAAGCCGGCATGAAAGATGACGACTGGGCGACTGGCTACTATGAGTTGGTTCGACAAAGGTCGATGCTGTTGTTTTGATAATTATTTGGCGTAAACATTTGGATCGCTATTTGGCGCAAACTCGTGACTAGAATGTACTGTCTCTTCGTCCGAAATGGCTGAAGCGCGGAGAGCGCTTATCGATAATGTCCCTGAGGAATGAGGGACTTGGAACTCGAAATGTAGGAGTTCTCTTGAGAACGCCTCAAGAACAACATGGCGTTCTAACCGTCCAATAACTGGGAAACAAAGAATGAACACTGAGGAAAAGCAAAAAAATGCATTCCGCATCCTCTCTCATCGAGAGGGTAGCGTGCAGCCGATGTTCGATGCGGCCCCAATTGGGCCCTTATCTCCCTCATCATCTCTGCTTGTGGAGCGCCTCGACCTCGAACCAACAAGCTGGCAATCGCATCTTGTTCAAGACCAGGTGCTCCAGTTTTTTATGAAGCCCGCCGTGATTGGCTATTCGTTGAAAGACGCAGCCATTGCCAAGATTCCCTTAGCCGCTGGCCAAGTCGCGTTTTGTCCTCAAAAAGAGTGGCACAACATCAGCTGGGACGACCGCGTTAGTGTGCTTTCGATTAGGATACCGGACTCCGCATTAATGGAAGCGGCACGTGAACGTCTCACGGATGGATCACTCGAAATCGTGCCGACGCACCAGGTTACAGACGACCGGCTGACGCATTTGCTGTTTGCCCTAGAAGCGGAACGAGCCAGAGGCTATTCGGCAGGAAAACTCTTTGTTGATTGCATTGAAACTGCCCTAGCCAACATACTCATAACCTCTTTCAACACCTCCGCTCCGAGATCGATTCCCGGCAAAGGGGGCATGGCTCCTCATGTCCTTCGACGCGTTGTGGAGTTCATGCACGCAAACATGGACAAACAAATCGGCTTGAAAGACCTCGCTGGCTGTGCGCGCCTGAGTGTATCCCATTTCTCATTTCAGTTTCGCGCAAGCACAAACCAGAGCCCCCACCAATACATGCTTCGGCTCCGCGTCGAGCGAAGTAAGGAACTGCTTACAGATTCCCGCCTCTCCGTTCTCGACGTCGGATTGGAAGTGGGGTTCCGCAATCAACAGCATTTCGCAACAGTCTTCAGAAACTCTGTGGGCGTCCCGCCTTCCGTGTATCGCACTAAACTATAGTCCCGATCAAGGTATACATTTGCATATCTATCACACAGATGCGATCCGAGAAATCCGGCGGCGCCGGTGACGAGAATGTTTCGCGGGGTCATGCTTCTCCTTCTCGAAACTTGAGTTACCAAGCTGGTGTTGTAGACCAGGCAATCGCGGGGCACAAACCCGACACCCGGAGGTTAATCTTCCACGACTCATCCAGATATAAGCTCAGCAGGAGGTAAGGCTCCCAGTGCGGAGATATCTGGCAGACCTGCCGAACTTATAAAGACGCTGCGACCAAGGTCACGTACGGGATATGCTTCGGGGCGCCCAATACTGAGATAAGTGAAGCCGTGCTCGGACATAACATGAGGATCAAAGAGATTTCGGCCATCGATCACGATGGGATAACGAAGGGCTTTGTTGAGCCGTTTGAGGTCGAGCGTGCCAAATTCCGCCCAGTCCGTGAGGATGACCAGGGCATCGGCATCTGCCGCTGCGGCGAAGGAGTCCGTCGCATAACGGAGGTTTGGACCTTCGGGGAGGAGCTCTGCGGCACGCTTCATCGCTGCTGGATCATAAGCGACCAGGGAACAGCCTTCGGCGAGCAGCATCTGGACAATCTCGACGGCTGGCGACTCACGAATATCGTCGGTTTCGCCCTTGAAGGCTAGGCCGAGGACCCCAAGGCGTTTGCCCCGGAGGGTCCAGAGAGCGGAGCGAACTTTGCTGAGAAAGCGTCTCTTTTGCTGACCGTTGATCTTCTCCACTTCGGTGAGGAGGTTGAAGTCGATGCCGAGGTGTTCGGCGACTGAACGGAAGGCGGCGACGTCCTTGGGGAAACAGGAACCGCCGTAGCCGATGCCAGGACGGAGGAACTTCGGGCCGATGCGGCTGTCGAGGCCCATGCCCCGGGCAACCTGCTCCACGTTGGCGTCGGTGGCTTCGCAGAGGTTGGACACAGCGTTGATGAAGGAGATTTTGAGCGCGAGGAAGGCGTTTGAGGCATGCTTGATGACCTCGGCGCTCTTCGTGGAGGTGAGCAGCAGCGGTGGCGGTTCAGCCACGTTGCAGGGCCCGGCGATCGCGTCCGGGCGCTGGTAATAAGCACCGGTGGTAAGGGGAGCGTAGATGTCAGAGAGAATCGCTGCGGCACGGTCGTTGTTGGCCCCGACGACGATGCGATCCGGGTGGAGGAAGTCCGCTACGGCGGTTCCCTCGCGCAGGAACTCAGGATTGGAGACGACATCGAAGAGGTCGCGCGCGACGCCGTTGCGCTCAATGGCTCGACGTATCCACTCGTTGGTGTAGACCGGGACGGTACTCTTCTCGACGATAACCTTGTAGCTGGTGAGCGAACGTGCAATGTCGCACGCAACAGCGTCGACGTAGGAGAGGTCGGCGTCGCCGCTTTCGCTCTGTGGGGTGCCGACTGCGACAAAGATGGCTTCGGAGGTGCGTGTGGCCTCGGCGAGATCGGTCATGAAGCGGACCTTGGTGTTGCGGTAACGTTGCAGGAGTTCGGGAAGGAAGTTTTCATGGATGAGCGTATCCCCACCCTGCAAAGCGGCAACCTTGCGCTCGTCGTTGTCGACGCAAATGACGTCGTGACCCATTTCGGCGAAACAGACCGCGGCAACGAGGCCGACGTATCCAGAACCAATGACCGCAATTTGAATGCTTTTGCTCATAAGTGTGGCGAATCCTCCTGGATTTAGATTCAAAGATTCTTTCTAATCGCCGATCACATTCTCTGACGGAGTTTGCACCAGAACCGCAGCTCGCGCAGTGCGACCGTTGTTTGCCAGGATGTCAGTCTGATATTTCTGAAATACCTGCTCGACAATATCGGCAGCCCCATCCAGCCCGCGTGTCTTTGCAATCACCGTCTGGAAGTAATCGGCCCGTGCGCGATAGCTCGGATCTTGCAAAACTTTCTCGACCAACTCCCTCAGGCGTTCCGTTGTTAGCTCGTCCATTTCTATCAATTCGCCTGTGCCATGATGTGCAATTCTGGCGGCAACTCCTGGCTGGTCGTAGCCGATTGGAATCGCAACCATGGGCACTCCATGCGCCAGGGATTCAAGTGTTGTATTCAGTCCAGCATGCGTGATGCAAAGCGCTGCACGCTTCAGCAATTCAATCTGAGGAGCTGTGCGAACAACGATTACATTCGACGAGATGGCCCCAAGGTCATCGAGTTTGACATTCTTACCTACCGAAAGCACAACCTGAATTCCGGACAGCTGTCCCGTCGCCTGAAGAATGGTTTTGTATACGTGTTCTACGCCGTTCACAAGTGTTCCCATGGACGCGTAAACCAACGGCTTACCATTGAGCTTCTCCCAGGGAAAGGGGATCGGCTCCCTCCCTTCCATGTCGTGAAAGGGACCCGTGTAATGAAACTGAGCAGGCCAAGGGATCCCTGGGAAATCGAACTCCTTCGGTGTCTGCGTAATCACGGCCAGCTTGGAGGTAGTTGCGCCGAAATCGCTCCAATCGATCTTTAGACCCACCTTCTCGGCGTAAGACATCGCCAAAGGTACGACCGGCGCAAAAAGCTCGCCAGCCGCTTTAACTCCTTCAAGATTTCTTGTCAGAGCTTCTGGGGTGGTCTCGTGCGGCCAACTGAAAAAGCAGGGGGGGGTCGCTCCTGAGAAATCGATGTTGAGGACATTCCAAACCTGCGCGTAAGGCATGCCCAAGCTCATTGGGACGAGCTCGAGAAAGCTGTGTATGGTATCGATCACCAGCGCTTGAACGCCAGTCTCTGCCAGTTTTTCTGGCAGATGTTTCGACCCTGCGCTGAAGAGGTCGCCCGACCTCTCGCGGATGGTCCAACGCGTCACCTCGAGGCCATGCAGCTTTGATACAGGAGCGTACAGCTTGGCTATGGATCCTGCCGGATATTCGCTTTCACAAAAAGGCACGAAATTCAGACCTGCCGCACGAGCGAAGGGTTCTACATCTGGAACACCAATAAACACCACTTCGTTTCCGCGCGATTGCAGCTTACGTGCGAGCGCGGTCATGGGATTTAGGTGTCCTGACAGAGGCATACTCACAAAACCAATTTTCATCTTTGTATCTCCTCTTTTGACCAATCGTCCTAAAAACATCAAAATCCATCTGGCGCTATCCCGTGTTCGCTTTTATCTGTTACGTTTCAATTCATCTGGAAATTTCTGCGACAGTGATGCGATCTTGCTCCAGAGGAACTCTCTATCCCAATCCGCACCACAGGCTTTAGAGACGGTTGCCGCCGATCATGCAATCGGGTTTTCCTCGAAGAGCCTGGCGACCATTGCCGAATCAAGGTAGGCACGGACGCGTACGATCGTTTCCTCCTGGAAATACACGATCCAGCAGTAGCGATTGTCGAAGCGCATGCCGTTCCTGGCAGTCGCCAGCGAATCAAGCTCGACCACCGCTTGATCGCCTTGAACGAGCAGGTGCTCTACATGCAGCTGAGCGCGCTGCGGAAGAACTTTACCCAGCTTGGCTGAGTGCCATGCGGATCTGACAGTTGGATAGAGTAGGATTTGAGCGATAGGTAGCGGCGCTTTGTTTCGAACGGAGCGTTCTATATTAGCGATAGGGGTAAGTTGTGGAATTGCGGCATCTTCGCTATTTCTGTGCGCTCGCAGACTGGCATGGATTCAATCGCGCTGACGCACGCTCTGCATACTTCTCAATCGTCGATCAGCGCACAGATCCGGGATCTCGAGCAGGAGATTGGCGTGACACTTTTCAAGACGGCATTTCTGGATTTCATTCGCAGCAAGAAGAAGCTCATCCGAAGCTCACGCAAAGTTGAGCCAGTATAGTTTTCAACAGCAGCGCTTATCCGCATCGTGCATATTCAATATCAAAAATGTTTCATGGTTCTTCGTCTATTCCACTCGGGCGTCTAGGACGTTCCGAAGAGGTTGCGAAAGTCGTGCTCTTTCGGGCCTCCGAAGACAGCGGTTACGTAGCAGGCGTCGAACTCTTTGTGACAGTGGTATGGGACAAATATAGGCTGCCCCGTGACACGCTCAACAGGCGAAGCCTCGCCTGCCTAAACGCTCTGAGGAAAGTCGCCAGGGTGCTACTTCCTTGAGGTCACGGATCTCGACTAGTGTTCGAAATCGAAAAGGCGGAGGCACGTAGGCCGCTCCCTACGGAAAACACGTTCTCTCGCAGCGGTCAATTCACCTGACGAGTGGCCTGTCGCAGTGAATTCAGCCAAGCTGGGTGCCCCATGTCTCGATTCTGAGACCATTCTCCGGACTCTCAGTGTCTCTCTATGATTCCAGTCACTTATTGTTGTCATTGCGACAAGTCACTTGGGAGCCAAAAACTTCAGCAGGGCCTCCTGGTCTTCCTTCGATAGACGCGCTCGTGTGCGCATGTGCATGATGACAGTCCCTGTAATCCGGGGAGAGAGAGTCATCGGAGGCATGTGACAACGGGAGCAATTGGCCATGAACACGCGCTCTCCCGGAGGCGGCTCGTGAACCTTTGGAATGTTGGTGGCGCTGTTGGTTGCGGCGGAGCTTGCCGCCTGGCTACCCAGTGATAGGATCCACACCACCATCTCCTTAAGCTGGCCGTCCGTTAAAGCTGGGTGCGGAATCATCGGCACGGTCCCCCAGTTACCGGAACCTCCCCGCTTTACCTTCGCGGCCAACTTATCGACAATTCCTGCTTGGCCCTTGTAGCGCTTGGCTATCTCGTTATAGGAGGGTCCGACCACCCGCTGGTCGGCCGCGTGGCAGGAGGAGCAGTCGTTTGTTTGAATGAGCTTCTCCCCCGCTTCTCTCGGGGGAGCATCCTGGTTTGGGGATATCGCGCTCCCAGCCCAACACACAGCCGGAATACTTGCCGCAACGAACGTGGAAATTATCGAGATGCCAATCGTGTGAAGAATACCGCGTCTCCGAGTCATTGTTCTTTTACCTCGATCCCGATGGATTCACTCCCCGAAGCCACTAACTTACGCTTCCCGGTGGACATTGAAGGTGCTAAGTCGCGGCATGCGTTCCAACCGTCTCCGCCACACCCTGATATGTGTAGGTCATCGGACGCGGTCCAGGAAGGTAGCAGGTCTTCAGCTCAGTTATCCGAAATCCTGCTGCTGCGACGAGATCGTCCATCTTGCGATTCAGATGACAACCTGCCGCGACACGCTTCCAGACCGGCGTGATCCGGTCCTGCCAGACAGCTATTGCAGGATCGGGCGCGCGGCCATGCTCCAGAAAGATGAGACGCCCGCTCGCCTTTAGAACGTGCTTCATCTGCTGAAGCGCCTTTAAGGCGTTGGGAATGGAACACAATGTCCACGTAACGACGACGGTATCGATGCTCGCGTTGGCAATTGGCAGCTGCTCTTCTGCGGATTGCAACAGGAACTCGACCTTAATCGGCTCGGCCGCTGCCCGCTGGCGCGCCATTCGCTGGAGTTCAACGGAAGGATCAACGCCATAGACACGGTGAACATCTGACGAATAGAACGGCAAATTCAGGCCCGAGCCAATGCCTACCTCCAGCACTTCGCCGCGAGCGTGCGGAATCCAGCAAGCACGCAGGCGAGTGGTTTCCTCATTTCTCATCGCGACATCGATGACGCGAGGCAGAACATATTTCGCATAAAAACCCACGGCGTCATCTCCGTCCCGTATTGACCGCAAACGATCTCATGACGAATCGCAGGACCCGAGCCGCGTCAGCCCAATTTCTGATCAGCCTGCCATGCAGGCTGATCAGAAACCTGATTCGTTCAACTCTGCAGCAGGCAATAGAGAAACTGCTGGATTGTCCCAGACGGCGTGCGGTGTAGCTCCCTGGAACTTCCCAACATGTGGAAATGTACACCAAACTCCCTGTGCAATGACTCGGCATCATAGCGGACAACATCAAGACCACTGCATCTCGTTGGCCCATCTGGTCCGAAGGTACTGACAATTACATATCCTCCGCCCTTCACCGCGTGAGTGACTTGGCGGACATAGGCAATACGGTCGCCTGGCGCAGTAAGAAAATGAAAGACAGCGCGGTCGTGCCACACATCGCAAGCGGAGGACTCCAGCTCGATCTTAGTGATGTCGGCGACGAGCCAATGGACACGCTCCGCCGCTTTCCCCAATCGTTTCCTGTTTGCATCGATGGCACTTTGCGAAATATCGAGAACGGTGATGTTCTCGTATCCACGGGCGAGAAGGTCATCGACCAGTGTGGATTCACCGCCGCCGACATCGATGACAGATGCAGAACGTCCAGGAGCTGTCTGTTCGATAGGTGTAAGGGACGTCTCAAGGTGTGGGCGGTACCAGCTCACTGCGGCGCGCCTTGTCAGGCCGCGGAGAGCGCACTGATCGTAACGTAATATCCGTCCGGATCTCGGAGCGAGAACTCCTTGGTTTGAGTATTCGGATTCACGTGTGGCTCCTCTTCGAGCCGAGTGACGAGAGAGCGTGCCCTTTGAAGCGCCAGGTCGAAATCATCAACACGGAAGAACAATAGGAGTCCGTTGCCGGGCGTCCCGTGATCAGGGCTCATCAATGAAGGATGCTCGTGGGCG
>DASYBJ010000056.1:0-3806 GCA_036500845.1 Acidobacteriaceae bacterium | reverse complement strand
CCATATGCGCTCGCGAGAAGCTCATTTCTTCTCCAAAGCGAAGACGTAGTATCCCTGGGCCTCAGCCTTGCCGGCTTTCCATGCGAATCCTTCGGCAGGCGCCGAATCAGGCGAACGGCCTGCAGCGCAGAATACGATGTACTCTTGACCGCCGACTGCATACACCGACGGGAGCCCTTCGGGATTCGCCTCAAGTTCCTTTTCCCAGAGCAGCTTTCCGGTATCTTCGTCGTAGGCGTGAACCGTGCGATCTGGCCAGGTAGCCACAAAAACCAACCCACCCGCGGTCACGATTGGTGCATTTCTATTGGCGGCGAGCGACACCTTCGCCGAGCCAGTGTCCTTGATGCCCTTGGCTGCGAGACCAGGCACAACACCCAATGGGACCCTCCAGCGAATCTCACCTTCATTGAGATCGATCGCGACAAGCGAGGTCCACGGCGGGCTGATAGGCGGAAGACCGTCGCTCGAGAGAATTCGATTTTCGTACGTGCCAAAGTATCGCGTGATTCCCGGGGGTGGAGGGAGCCGCTCCATTCCGCCACCTGCGCCTCCCGCCCGGACCGGAGCGGAGGCAGATGGGTTCGAAATGTATGCCGCGAGGTAGTCGAGATAGTTTGGAGGCAGATCGGAGAACCCGGGCATCTCACCTTCCCCGCCCGTGACTATCTTTTTGAACTTGTCGATTCCAATCTCTTGAGGCAATCTAACGCCCGTCCGGTTGGGCCCATGACATCCCTGGCAGAGTTGAGAAAAGATGGCATGGCCTTGTGTCTCAACGTTTGCTCCAGGCGGAATGCGGAGCGGGAGTTTCTTCGATAACTTGAGCTTCAGCTCAGGCGAATCCGCAGTTCGAAGGTAGATGACGCCTGTCTTCGGGTCTGCAGCGCCGTTGCCCCAGTTGGCCCCTCCATCGTCGGCCGGGATTTGAATAGATTCGCCCTTGTCAGTTCCCGGTGTGAAGATACCTTGATTATTTGCGGTCCGCAGAATCTCAAGGAAGCGTGCTTTATCGGCGTCGCCCACGTAGGGGTTAATGTCATTTGCCGTGAAGCTCTGGCGCGCGAAGGGTGGCGGCTTGGTCGGAACCGGCTGCGTAGGCCAGGACTCTTCTCCCGGCGCATCGCTCTTCGGAACGGGACGTTCTTCGATCGGCCAAAGCGGCTTTCCTGTTACGCGATCAAAAGTAAATACAAAACCGGATTTCGTAGCCTGGGCAACAATGTCGACCATCTTGCCATCGTGTCGCACAGTGAGGAGCTTCGGCGCAGTTGTTGGATCGTAGTCCCACAGATCGTGATGTACGGTTTGGAAATACCACAGCCGCTTGCCAGTCCTGAGATCCAACGCCAGAAGGCAATCTCCAAACAACCCAGCTCCGATGCGGTCGCCGCCCCAGAAATCGTAAGTCGGGGATCCAATCGGAAAGTAACCGATAGCCCGCTTTTCATCGATGGCAAATTCGCCCCATGTGTTAACTCCGCCAACATATTTCCAGGCATCATTAGGCCACGTTTCGTAACCGAACTCGCCCGGATGAGGCACGGTATGGAAGCTCCAAACCTGTTTCCCTGTCAGCACGTCAAAAGCGCGGATATCGCCCGGGGGCGAACCATAAGCTTCGCTGGTCGCCGACCCGAGAACGATCAGACTTTCGAACACGTGCCCTGGGGTACCGGTTTGAATCTGGGGGATTGTTTTTGGATCGCGGCCCAGTCCTTCACGTAGGTTGATGCGTCCATCATTTCCAAATGTGCGAATGGACACACCTGTTTTCGCGTCGATCTCTTGAAGGAAACTATCGGCCGAGAAGATGAGTCTCCGGTCCGAGCCGTCTTTACTCTGCCAGTAATTCATGCCGCGGTCGGTTGGAAGCTGGCCTTCGGTCGGGTGCGACCAGATTTCTTTACCGTTCGTCGCATCGAGAGCAACAATGGCGTCATCTTTGCCGAGAACGTACATCACGCCATCCACGATCAAAGGATTGAATCCAAATCGGGCACTCGTACCGGGTACGGGATAGAACCACGTTTGGACCAGATGGCTTACATTCGATTTGTCGATTTGGTGGAGTGGGGAATATTGCATGGCATCCATTCCTCCCCCGTAATCGCTCCAGTTAACGTCATGAGGATGTTTTCGTGCCTGCCCCGACAGAACAGCCGCTATAGAGAGTGGTGCGAGCAGGTACAGGCGAACCTTCCGAGTCTTTGCCTTCATACCGGGCGGGAACCCTTCGGCGAACAGGATCGCTGCAATGCCACATCGATTGAGCCGCATCCTTATATATAGGTCCTATCCGAGCTGTCAAGAAATATCTCATTTTGACAGTCAGTACAATATCTGATGATCTGGACTTGTCGTCCGTCGTGTTTGGCTGGTCGCGCTATGGAGAATTCCTCGCGCTAGACAATTGCTGCTTTCGCAATCAGGGGAGAGCAACGGCGTAAATTTCAGTTTGAGCGAGTTCCTCGCCGCACGTCGTTCGCAGCTCCGAATACAAAGGTCGTGCGAGCTGGAATCAGAGGGCTAAGGTGGACTGCCTTTGCCGCTATGTCTCGGGATATAGCAAGACCTTGAGCGCCTTCTTCCCCTCGCACAAGGCGAATGCTGTTTGCCATTCCGAGAGGGGGAGTTTTCTCGAAACGAGATCGTTCAGTCGGACTCGGCCTTCGGCATAGATCCGCATCATTCGCTCCCACGTTCGGGCCGTGTAACACATAGATCCGCACATCGTGAGCTGCTTATAAAAGATTTGATCGATGGGAAACTGTATGGCCCGCCCGCAAATCGCTACTTGCGTATAGCGTCCCATGGGACGAAGCGACTCAAGACATCCACGCACCGAATCCGGATGACCGGCACACTCGAACGCGATGTCTGCGCCGGCTCCTCCAGTATGCTCGGTGATTGAATCAGCGAGCTTCTGTTCGCCCACATTCACAACGGCTGCGGCGCCAAACCGGAGCGCTGCATCCAGCCGCTCCTTATCTGCAGCAGCGCCTGCGACAATTGTCTTGATACCTTCGGCCACTAAGAGCTTCAGGCATAAAAGCCCGATCGGTCCCGGGCCAGAGACCAGCGCAGTGTCCCCGATCCGTACATTCGAAACTTCTGTGACTGCCTGCACAACAGCGGCAAACGGCTCGCTCAAAGCCGCTTCTTCCAGAGTGAAATTAGCGGGAATGCGATACAGCTGGTCTGGACGCATAACGACGTAGCGCGTGAAGCCGCCGTTGACACCATGTCCCATGCCTCTGCGGTTTGCGCACAAGATGAAATATCCGGAGCGGCAATATCGACATTGGCCGCATGTAACGGCAGTGGCACCTAATCCTGCGGCACGCTCTCCTATTGTTACGTTCTTAACGCTCCTGCCCATCTCGACCACGGTACCTGCAAACTCGTGCCCGAGAATTACCGGCGGAAAATTGGGAAACGTATCGTGAAGAACATGGAGATCCGTTCCGCAGATTCCGCAATACGCGATCTCCAGCTTGACCTGATTCTCTCCACACTGTGGCTCATCGACATGACGGATGTCTACGTTCCCTTCGCCCGGCGCATACTTTACAAGAGCTTTCATTCAAGCGTCCTCGTAGTCAGGTCAGTATTGCAGGATTTTAGCCTACGGCCACTTTTCGCTTGAAACGCGTAGAGCCGGGTTTGAGTTCTTGCACGGCTGTAACGAAGAAAATGCTGCCGGCCATTTCCCTGGGAGTTGAAGGCTTGTCACCGTCCCTTCTTCAGATACTCGAAGGGCGGTTCATTGAAGTATCGGACCAGCGGCTATCGTCTTGTCGCTG
>DASYBJ010000055.1:0-14291 GCA_036500845.1 Acidobacteriaceae bacterium | reverse complement strand
ACATTCTAAACGTGCAGGTTGCGCGAACCTTCTCCGGTAAAGAATTCACGATCGACTTTGATGGGGAGTTCGGGCGGGTTATACCAGGAATCCAGTTACCGTACTTAGGGCCTGTTAACAGGACTAGTTGAGAGCGGCTTTGCCTGACGGAGCTACACCGTACACCGCCACTCGCTATCGGGAGGTCTCGCCTGCAAGGGCTAGAACGCGTTGCGGCTCAGAATTTCACGAGTCACGGTCAGCATTAGAATTCGCAAATCGAACCACACCGACCAGTTTTCGATGTATGCCAAATCACAAGCGACGCGTTTCTCGATCTGCTCAACTGTCTTTGTTTCGCCCCGCCATCCGTTTACCTGGGCCCACCCTGTGATTCCAGGCTTCATACTGTGGCGGACCGCATATCGTGCAACTACGTCGGTGAATAGCTGGTCTGCCGCCTTGGTATTCGGCGCATGCGGGCGCGGTCCAACCAGGGACATGTTGCCCTGCAAAACATTTAACAATTGCGGCAACTCGTCGATACTGAGCCTTCGCAGCCATTTGCCCAGGCGTGTGACTCGCGGGTCATCTCGCGTTGTCTGTTGATCACCCATCAGATCGGCCATTCCCTCGTGCATGGTGCGGAATTTATAACAGGTGAAGAGACGATTGTTGAAGCCGAGACGTGGCTGCCGGAACAACGCGGGACCGGGGCTTTCAAGCTGGATGATCAGCGCGATGAGCACGAGAAAGGGCGAGAGAACAAGCAGCAGAAGGAAACCCAAAATGAAATCGAATGCCATTTTCTTTGCAGCTCGCCAGTCCTTCAACGGCCGCTCTCTGATCAAGACCACGGGATTTGAACCAACAGTAGAGATCTGGCTACCGTGATAGCGGAGGCCCGCGAAATCAGTTGTCAAGCACACGTCGGCGACGGCGCTCCCGAGCTGTTCGAGAATCACCGAGATGCGATCGACGGCACTCAGCGGGAGTGCGACAACAATCAGGTCAATCTGCTCTTGACGGCTTCGCTCCAGGAGATCCCGGACGGTTCCACGAACCTCCACGCCATTCTGCAACGCCGCTACGCGCGACAAACGGTCATCATAGAGGCCCACGATTGTGTAGGAATGAGGCTCCGAGCGTAAGCGTTCGATAAACTCGCGGCTGAACTCGCCCGCGCCGACAACCGCCACCCTTCGTGCTAGCCGTCCAGAATCCATCCAATCGTGAAGCATGCGCGACAGAAACTGTCGAAAGACAATGAGCAGAACGGAACTGACCACCAGCCAGAGGAGGCTCCATTCGCGAAAAGGCAGGCCATCTTCACCCATCAGGAAAAGACAGACGATCACGCCGCCGGTGCCCACCAGCAGCGGCATGGGCAGAAGTTCGAACTGATTGCCCAGCGAACGCAGAGAGCGGAGCGTATATGCACCGCAACGGGCAAGGCAAATGATCACGATGACACTGCCCGCGATTGTAGCGAGCATAAGCGGGCCATCGGAACCCAGCCCGTGCAGCGCCGCCACGGTCTGTTTGCCGAGCATTCCGCTGAGCAGTAGCAATAGCAGGTCCGAAGCCTGGACCATGTTCACGATCACAGCAGGCGACATTCTGCCTTTGTCTCCGCGAGACTTTCTTCGATCGGGAGAACGCCGGTCAAACGAAACCGCCGGAACATCAGCGGAGGGAAGTGCTATGCCATTGAGCACGTTTTCCATTTGCTCTGCGGAAGAAGAAATTCGCGAGTTCATTCTCATAGGTTTCAGCAGCAGAGTTGTATCGAAGGAGCTCGTACCTTGCGGTTCAGCTTGCAAAAACAGTCATCCCATAAACCCACAGATAAGGATGTAATCGGCCAAGAGTGAGCATCCTTTAGCTTCCGCCAACAGCCGCCGAAAGGAGGCTAGGGCCATCTGTTAACACTATTAGGGCGAACAGGGTTGCGAGCGAAAACCAAGCCCGGCGAGGCGGGGGCCGAAGGCTTTGGTGGTTACAAGGTCTAGGAAGACTCTGAAACACAGTTCCGCTGCTGGTCGAGCAGACGAGATATAGCTTGCGAGAAGCAATTCAACGCACCCGGCGTTGCTGGTAGGAAAGCAGATCCCTCGGCTCGCTGCGCTCGCTCGGGATGACAGCGTTTAGGTTGAGAGGATGGATGGCAGCAGATCACAGATCTGCTGGCGCCTCGCCTGCAGCTTCGGCGCGTTTTTCAGAGTCTCCCTAGGCTGATAAGAAGACTGGCTTGGTTGTTCGCCGCAAGGCTTCGTCTTTCGCCGCGAACGGGGCCAATTTCCCCGGCCTCGTTGTCGCTCGTCGCTCGAAGATACCCGATATTCGTCGCTACTAATATTCCAGGGCTGCGCGCTACTGCCCCTCTCGCCCTCTTGCTCCGCTCGCCCTTCCCAGGCTCGCTTCGCAATTCACCCTAATAGTGTTAAAAGGCCCTGGGCAACAACGAGCAGCTTGCGACATGCGCCGCGGCACTTATGCGAAGAACACATCCGCCGGCACAGCTGTAGCTGGAGCAATGACCGGAAAGAGTCATCGTAAAGACAGCATTCATCGACGCGGTCTGGAGACGAATCGCACCGGCCACCGGTTTGGTACCAAAATGTGCGCACTAAGCGCACTATGTCATTTTTGCAGCGTATCCAGGGTTGGATAGCCGACGGAAATACTGCGCGAAAAGCGCGGTAAGCGCGAGAAGTTACTTTTTGTTACCAACGATTGGTTTTGCACGCATCAACAGGCATCGTCACTGAAGACGACGGTCCTATACCGGTCTGGAGTCGGCCAGTAGCCAGAGACGGGATCGAACCGCTGGCGCCGGCCTTTTCAGAACCGTGGTTTTGAGTACTTTCAACGCTTTACAAGCCGCCGAGGACTGCCTTAGTACGTCATAAGTCGTGTAAAACGGAAACACCACAGGTGACGATCACACGTGATTTTTTTCTGGTGAGCGGGTGACTCCCGGTTGGCTCGTCATCCGTCGGGAATCCGGGCGCCTTCGTCAGGTTGTGAATGCAATTTGCAGTTTGTTGTGGAGAGCTGAAGCCTAGGACATCACGAAATGCATGCTAACGCCCATGATGTCGGGGAGTGGGTTTCAGAAGCTGTGCTACAGTCTTCAGGATTTCCCGCGAAAGGTGCTGGTCTGATACAGCGCGAGCTAGGGTGATGGCACCGACGAGCGCGCACCACGTCATGATTGCCAGCGATCTTGCGGTGCCCTTGTCCTCCCCGCTGGTCTCGCGAATCGAGTTCTCGAGCCTGTCAAGGCGCTCTACAATCTTCCTGGTGGCAATAGCCCGAGTTCGTTTGTCGCTTCGTGCCACATCCCCTGCCAAAGCGCCGACCGGACAGCCTGTGCCGGGATGATCGCGATGTGCTTCGGTCAAATAACTATCGATCAGCGAATCGTACGTCACGGGTGGCCCTCCCGACGCAGCCGCACCCAACAGAGGCTCCCACGGTCCAACGGCAGAGCCAAGGGCTTCCGCCACCAGGCCATCACGCGAGTCAAAGTGCTTGTAAAAGCCGCCGACCGTGAGACCGGCTTCCTTCATCAGTTCGGCGATGCCGATCCCTGTTAGCCCCTTTTCGCGGAACCTCTTCGAGGCGAGCGAAACGATCCGCTCGTGAGTTTCTGCCTTTTCAGCTCTGGAATGGGTGCCCATCGCGTCTCCTCCCCAAAAGCAAACAAACCTGCGACCAAATCAAAATTCGGCGAATCCAACAAAATGGATTATAACAATAATCTAAGATGAAACGCAAATCCTTGAAGGAGCAGTTATGCCATTTATCGAAGTGTTTACCAGAGAAAAGCTGTCCGATGAAATTCGCGCGAAGCTTGCGGAAGAGTTGGGCAATACAGCAATGACCATAGAGCTTGGAGGCCCGACCGAGTCCGCGAAGCTGGTTGACTGGACGTGGTTCCGCACCATGCCAGCCGACAGTTGGGCCGTTGGCGGCCGCTTTGATGATACGTACGTGAAGGGAAGGAAAATGGCGTTCGCGCGCGTCATCACGCCGCAAGGTCTGCTGACGCCGGAGTTGAAGTCAAGGGTGGTCAGAGAAGTCGCGCGTGTCCTGAAGGCCGCGCTGGGTGTCGGCAGGGAAGAAGCCGATACCGGGATCATCGTAAATCTCATCGAAATCGACGATGGACAGTTCGGAGTCGGCGCGACAATCCCAACGCTCTTCCAATTGCTCGATATCCTCGGCGCCAACGTCTCGGAGCAGAGGCGCGCTGAAATGAGTGCTCGATATCCTCAAAAGCGCTAAGACGATGCAGAACGACACCACGTACGTATGTATTGAACAAAAAAATGTTCAATACATAGGTACCTTGGCCGCAGCAGCTAGTGTTTTACGCAACTCGAACGGGAATACTAATCCTGCTTCTAGCGACGCGCGAGACACGGTTTGCTCCACAAATGTAAAAACACGAAGGAGAAAATCATGCCTACATTCAATGTGATTGTGCCCGAGGGACGTCTCTTAAGCGAACAGAAGACCAGAGTCGCGGTGGCAATTGGTCGCACCTACAAAGAACTGACCGGGGTGCCAGAGAATCTCACCCAAGTGATCTTGATTGAGGTGAAGAGCGGCAACTACTTCGTTGGTGGCGTGCCGCTCGATACCGATCAGATCAGCGTCGAGGGCCATCTCCGCACCGGGCGCAGCGTAGAGGCCAAGCGTTCGCTCGTTGAGCGAATAGTCGAAGCAGTCGCGCAAGCCGCTGCGATGCCGAAGAGCCACGTGTGGGCTCATCTGGTGGATATGCCGGCTACTCAGATCGTCGAGTTCGGTCGCGTGGTGCCAGAGCCCGGCGAAGAGGCGGCTTGGATTGCGGCGTTGCCCGAGGCGGAGCGAAAGGAGATCGAGGCCATCGGCCGCATCCGTCGGGCGATCGGTTAGGGTCGTGCCAACCCTGCCTGGCTCTTCATGAAGGCCGCACGGATGAGCGGCTATCGCTTGCAACCATGGTGAGAGTTTGACACCGATCTTTCTGCAAAACTAGCGTCTCGGAACCGTAGCTAAGTGGGGGAAGCCGGCGGGATACTGGGTGGATTTTTCTTTAGAAAGGAGAACCACCGTGTCTAAACCAATGCACGCGGAACAACCGGGACGATTTGTACTGCTTCGTCTTCCAGCTTTTCGAAAGCTGCACTTTCTTAGGGGAAAGAGATTTCCGCGTCTATCGAGTCATTGCTTCGGAACTCTGCGGAGCATCTCTTTCGCCTCGTCGACCGCGCCCGAAGAGTTGTCTCCGCTGTCGACAACCCGCTGTAGATACTTCCTGGCCTCCGATGGGTTTCGATCAGCGTACCACCTCCCCAGATCCAACAATGCCGACGAGGTGGTCCAATGGAGCAGTGGAGGCCGAATCTCAGCGATGCGTTCGAAGAGAGGCATCGCCTTCTCCGGTTCACCGTGCGTCTGGTAGTAAATTGCCAGATAGAACAATGCAGGCGAGAGACGCGGATGTCGTTGAATCAACTCGATGCCAATCGCTTCGGTCGTTTGGTTCAGGCTGCGGTCGCGCAGTCGTGCCAGCAGATATAGCGTCGTCAGATCGGGAGGGGATGGAAGGATTCCGGATGCGAACGCCATGCGGGCATAGGGAAGCGCCTGGTCAGGTTCGCCAAGATAGATCCTGGCCAATGCCTGGTCAATCTCTTCATCCATCTCAAACCGATTTCGCACAGGTGGCTCCGTGCTTCTGTCGCGGAGCACGACGTCCTTGAGGAAATCCGGAGCCAGCAGTGAACGCATTGCGTTTCCGTCGAGCAACCGGAACGCATCGCTCATCGCCCCGGAATTCGCCAACACGATCAGCGTCAATTTGGCCTTCGGAATACGAACGAAGAGGCTGGCATAACTGTCTGCTTGCCCATAGTGCCACACGATCTCTTGGCCGAGATAGTTCTCCACAAACCATCCCAAACCATATGGCAGATCCTCGCCTTTCAGCGAGCGCGTAGGGGTGAACATAAGGGTCTTGCTCTCTTCATTCACCAGTTCGCTGCCCTCGAGTGCGACGGCATATCGGGCCATGTCGTTGACGTTCGAAATAATTCCAGTCGCGGCGGAGAAGAGGCCTGGAGCAGGTACATGGCTATTTTTGCCCAACCCCTCGAAAAGGTCTAATTGGCGCAAATGAAGAGCGCAGTGAAGGTTTCCATTGGCTGCTCGGCTAACGCCATCCCCCGCTGGTATTTCGACCAACCACGCGTTTCAGTGACCGCATTGCCCTTGTCGACAGTTGGCCTTTCGGGGCCAATGAGAGTTCGCTGGACACTGGCCGGCTAGAACGAAGCCGCAGGCGCCGCCGGACGCTGCGTCATGGGCCTCCGAGTAGTCTCTCTGCCGGTATAAGGTGTGGGTCACAAGGAGATCCTTGTGACCCATTTACGCAGGAGAACAGTCTCCATTACCTCCAAATGGTCGGCGACAGTAACCCTGCCCTCAGCGATCAACCCCCGCCATGATTTTTTCGTTGTAGCGCGATCCGGACACGGCGTCTGGGCGTAATGCGGCCTCCAGGCGAGCCACGTCGTCGTCGCTGAGTTTGAGATCCACGGCGCCGGCATTCTCCTCAAGGTAGACGCGGCGTTTCGTACCGGGAATCGGCACGATGAAATCGCCTTTGCCCAACAGCCAGGCGAGGGCCACCTGGCTTGGCTTGGCGCCGATGGCCTCGGCGATGTTCCGCACGATCTCAACCGCTTTCCTATTGGCCCCGAAATTCTCGCCCTGGAAACGGGGATCGAATTGGCGGTGGTCCTTCGCTGTATATTCCTCCGCACGCCTAACACTACCCGTCAAGAACCCCCGGCCAAGCGGGCAGAAGGGAACAAGACCGATCCCGAGTTCCTGTAACAGGGGAATTATCTCGCTCTCCAGATTGCGCTCCCACAGCGAATATTCGCTCTGCAGCGCACTGACGGGATGGACGGCATGGGCTCGGCGAATGTTTTCAACGCCCGCTTCGGACAGACCGAAGAAGCGTACTTTGCCTTCACGCACGAGATCGCCGACGGTCCCGGCGACATCCTCCATCGGCACGGCCCGGTCTACCCGATGCTGGTAGAACAGATCGATGTGATCGATGCCGAGCCGGAGAAGCGATGCGTCGGCGACCTCACGGATGTGTTCGGGCCGACTATTGGTTCCGCCGGCCGCGCCCCTCGAAAGGTCCATACCAAATTTCGTCGCGACAATGGCGTTGTCCCGGCGCCCTTTGAGCGCCCGACCGAGGAGTTCCTCGTTGACATAAGGGCCGTATACCTCCGCAGTGTCGAAGAAGTTGATACCGAGATCAAGTGCGCGGTGGATCGTGGCGATCGACTCCGCCTCATTCGCCGCTTCGCCGTAATACTCGCTCATTCCCATGCAGCCGAGGCCGAGAGCCGAAACTTCCAGGCCGCTATTTCCAAGTTTGCGCTTCTGCATTGTTTCTCCTTGGGGAACTGTTTCCCTCATCTGCAGGTTAGGATCGGGCGCCGTTCCAACGGTATCCCGATCCTTCCGATTTATTGCCTAGTTCTCTTGCACTGTTGATCCGCGCACAGAGCGAGCAGTTATCATAGAGTGGAGGTGAGCGCAACCGTTACCATGAAAAACCGTAGTGGGGCGGCGTCTCTGTAGCAGATCAAGCCCACGAATTGCGGGCAGAGCTGGCTCGGAAGATTGCCTTGTCTGTGGGCTCCGAAGAGATCCGGGCAACGGAGATTTCCGGGCTGACACTGGGCAGACGGACCGCCACCACCGCTCCGTGCTCAATGACTTACGAGCCGAGCGTGACAGTCATCGCCCAGGGGCGAAAGCGAGTAGAACTCGGCCGAAACATTTTCATCTGCGATGAGTCGCGATTTCTGCTGACGTCGCTCGACTTGCCGGTGGTCAGCCGGGTGATCGAGGCGAGTGAAGCGGTGCCCTGCCTGGCGTTGTCGCTCAAACTCGAAATGCCGGTGGTCCGAGAGCTTCTCAGCCGAGAGGAGATTGAGGTGGCTGAGACGGGGTCTAACAGTCCTGGCATAGCTATCGGTGAGACCACCGTGGAATTCCTCAATGCATGCTGCCGCCTCGTGGACCTGCTGCGCACGCCGCAGGACATTCCCTTTCTCAGTGGCCTGATTCAACGCGAGATCATCTACCGAATCCTTCGCGGTGCGGAGGGAACACGCCTTCGAGCGATTGCCAACGCTGGGAGATCAGAGCCACCGGACGGCAAAAGCGATCGCCTGGATCAGGGCGAACTATGCGAAGCCGCTACGGGTGGAACATCTCGCAGAAATCGCGGGCATGGGCGTGTCCACGCTTCACCATCATTTCCGCGTGCTGACGGCCATGAGTCCTCTTCAGTATCAGAAGCAACTTCGGTTGCAGGCAGCGCGGGGCCACATGCTTCTGGATGGTCTGGACGCGGCGAGTGCGGGCTTTGAGGTCGGATACGAAAGTGCCAGCCAATTCAATCGCGAATACAGCCGTTTCTTCGGCCAACCACCGATGCGAGATATTCGGGCGCTTCACTCGCCGGGCGCTCCGGCATTGGAGTCGGTCAGTAATCGGTAAGACGCTGTCGAATCTTATTTTTCAACGAGCCAAGTGAACGCGGCGGCGTCTTGATGACTGCTCTCAAAAGCTCAAGCGCGGTTCGTAGATGGGCGGCGGCGCCATGCCTGCAAGGCGAATGGGTGTATCGGGTTACTCGATCGTTTACCGGACCATTGCTCCTTTTAAGTTCGACCAGCAGTCGAGCCAGTCTTTGGCAACGCCCTCCCAAGCTGGACGTCGATAACTGTTATGAGGAATCTGGCCGAATTAGGAACGATAAACGGGCTTCTCGTCACTTGGGCGATAAGTCGCCTATCCGAATCGTGATGCCTGCAGAGAGAGCTTCGCTCTGGAGCGCCCGGCTTGATTTGTACAAGTGAGTAAGAGAGAGACTGGACAAGTTGAAGGGTTCTAGACGTTAGGTCTCTCTGACTACTTTTCGCGGGTCCTTATCATCTCTTAATCGAACGAAAGTCGCACCCCGAAGCATGGAGGCGCTGGTCCATTCTTGGAAGTCGATTTGCGCCACAGTTTCGGGTTTGAGCCAGACCATATCCTTCATCGCCTTCTCTGTAATGCCCTGTCCCCAACGGCCTTCGCTTTTCTGAGGAAGATTGGCGAACGGGCAGTTGTCGATCTTTAGGCCTCGGATCTTCTCGTGTACCTGGCGTCTGCCTGCCGGGGTGAAACCGGCACGAACGCGGCCGACGAAGTAGAGATCCTTCCCGCGGTAGACGCCCGCAATGACGGCATCGAGTCCGAGATGGCTTGGTGTGTATCCCCCAATCACAAACTCCTGGCTCTGTGTGATACGAGTCTTCACCCACAAACTCGTCCGCTTGCCGGGCAGATAGTGAGAGTCAGCCCGCTTAGCAATTACGCCCTCGAGCTGGTGCGCTTTCACAAAGCGCACGATGTCTGCTGCGTTGTTGGATACCTCAACAATCTGCACGCGATCGTTCGGTTTAACTACGTCGCGCAGGATTCGCCGGCGATCTGTGAGCGGTAGGTCGAGAAGTGGTTTTCCTTTGTGGAACAAGATATCGAATGCGAAGTAGACCAGATGTGCCTCAGCTGACTTGTAATTCTGCATCAGATTAAAGTCAGGCTTGCCCTCGGTATTGAGTGCCACCAATTCGCAATCAATGACGGTTTCCTCGGGCAGGAAAGTAAGCGCTTCGGCGATGTACGGAAACTTCTTCGTATTCGAGTTCTTCAGTCGGGAATAGAGCTCGGTTTTCGCGTTGCGCACAGCAAGCATGCGATAGCCATCAAGCTTGATCTCGTAGAGCCACCCTGAGCCGGTCGGCAGCTTCTCGGCCGATTGGCATTCCATTGGTTCTACGAAACCAGGTTTGAGCATGCGTCATATTAACGGATGGACCAGGATGGGTCTGCCAGGGGAGCAGGTGGAATGGGAGTAAGAATGTGAGTCTGAATCGGCTGCGGCGCAGTAGCTCCGCGGGATAGAGCTTTTTGTCACGAGTCTAGTCACTTCGAGGACCGAGCAGAAGCGTAAGGCACAGCAGCGTCTGGGCCGAAGCCATTTTCCCGGATGACGCCGATATACCAGCACCAACAACTCAGGCCATCTCATAAGACAACGTATCTTGAATTACCTAAAACGAAGCTCGACGAGAATAGCGCCGCTCTGGGGCTGAACCAGTGATTACAACCATTTAGGCCCTTATTGGAGCGTAGTGGAACGGCGGGAAATGACCGAATCTTCCGTAAGTGATTGAAAAAGATGGTAGGCACGAGCGGATTCGAACCGCTGACCTCTACCGTGTCAAAATCCGAATATTCGGTAATCCAACAACTTACAGGCTATCCGGGACTGCCAAGATCACAGATAATCCTTCATAATCCGTCGCAAAAGCGGAACCGGTGCGGAACGGAATCTCTTCAAGTGTTCAATAGCACGATTTCCGCCCAGCCGTCAGAAAGAGCGCGTGAGGACGCTCGTGGAGCTCTTCAATTTCCCGGGAGATGAAACGGCACAGGTGGTGAAAGCGCGATGACTGTAATGGGCACGCCCTCGTCTTTTCGCAAGCGAGGCGAGATGAGTCCTCACCAACGCGCATGTGACGAGTTTTGGGAACGCCGTTGTCTCTTCCGGATTCCTGTCGCAGAGCCGACATATCAGTAGCTATCTTGGGTTCATCGGTCAACCGCAATCACTGTTCCTCTGAGTGTTGGGGCGAAAACATAAACCACGGGCGTCAACAACATTTCCGGAAGCCCATGATCCGATTGACAAGCATTTCCGGCACATAGGAACGAGATGCAGACCGCGGACCTGCTACGCCAGCGATCTGCATCTGGAATCAGACAGTGCGGATAAGACCAAGCTGCGTTAGAGCAGTAACGCCGTCATCCAGACCGATCTCTTCCACGATCTTGCCGTTCTCAAGCCGCAGAACGGTCGTGCCGGTGAAGTGCATCTTCCGACCCGTTGCCGCAGGCAGCGACCCGGCCAGAAAGTCAGAGAATGCGGGCCCGGTATGGGTGCCACCGCCGATCCAGCGTCCGATGACATAGTCGCCCTCCGCGATAAGATCGGCGGCCCCGCCAAAGCTGAGATCAGGGAACGCGGCGCGGAAGTCGGTCATGAACGCTTTGATGTCTGCGTGACCACGCCGGGGCTCGTGCAGAGAGTACTGCAGAAGCATATCCGGGGCGGCAAGCTCGTCAACGATATTGAGGTCGCAAGTCGGACCCCAAAAGCTCGTAAACCAGCAGCCCACGATTACTTTGTTGTCTTGTTCCTTCGACATGGTGTTTTCTCCTTTTGAACGCTTGATTGACAAAGGCGATCTTGTTTCCGCCTCGCATCTCGGAAGTTATTCGCACGTCCCGACCGCAACACTCCGAATCTTGCTTTTGATTTCAAAATCTGTTTGGGCCGTATGGTCCGGTTCATAACGCTCCTCTCCTCAGAAATTTGAAAGCAAGAAGCGGAGTGTCGCCGCCACAAGACCTCACTAGAGTTGAGAAGTGATGTTCAGGAGACCTCTATGAGTAAACTGACGGAAATCGAAAAGCTCGCCGCCGCGACGACCAACGACCCACGCTGGCAGTCGATTGTGACGCGCGAGAAGGATGCAGACGGAAAATTCTTCTACTCGGTCGGAACAACTGGCGTTTATTGCCGGCCTTCCTGTGCCGCACGCCTTCCGCGACCTGAAAACGTCCGTTTCCACGTAAGCACCGCCGATGCAGAGAAAGCCGGCTTTCGCGCCTGCAAGCGATGCAAGCCAACGGGACTCTCGCTGACGGCGGCCAACACGGCCAAGATCGAAAAGGTCTGCCGCCTCATCGAGCGGTCGGAAGAGATTCCTTCTCTGGAGAGCCTGGCCCAATATGCCGGCATCAGCGTCTTCCATTTCCACCGCACCTTCAAGGCAGTAACGGGACTGACACCGAGTGGCTATGGCGCCGCGCATCGCTCGAAACGAGTGCGCGCAACGCTCGGAAGGAAGCAGTCGGTCACGGACGCCATCTACGACGCCGGATTCAACTCGAACAGCCGCTTTTATGAAAACTCAAACGAGGTACTCGGTATGACACCCACTAACTTTCGCAACGGCGGAGCAGACACCGCCATTCACTTTGCAATCGCTGAATGTTCACTCGGCTCGATCCTGGTCGCCAAGAGCGAGCGCGGCGTCTGTGCTGTCCTGATGGGGGATGATCCGCTCCAACTGGTGCGCGATCTTCAAGACCAATTTCCCAAGGCAAATCTCATCGGTGACGACGGCGACTATGAGGACATGGTTGCAAAGGTGATTGGCCTCATCGAAACGCCGAGTGTCGGGCTTGACTTGCCCCTGGACATTCGCGGAACAGCCTTTCAACAGAGAGTCTGGAAAGCGTTGCAGCAGATCCCCGTTGGCTCAACCGCGAGTTATGCGGGCATCGCCAAGTCTATCGGAATGCCGAAGGCGGTACGCGCAGTCGCACAAGCCTGTGGAGCGAATTCGCTGGCCGTCGCAATTCCGTGCCATCGGGTCATCAGAAATGACGGGGCGCTCTCTGGATACCGCTGGGGAGTGGAGCGTAAACGGGCACTATTGGATCGAGAGGCGCAAGCATGAACACTCTACTCACAGATGACGGAGCCATCGCGCGGGTCGATGCGCTCGATTGGGGTCAGGTCAGCAAAGACCTCGACGAACAAGGCAGTGCGTTGCTCCGGAGCGTCCTATCCGTAAAAGAGTGCACTGCCATCGCATCTCTCTACCCGGAGGAGTCGATCTTTCGCAGCCGTGTTGTCATGGCGCGGCACGGCTTTGGCCGGGGCGAATACAAGTACTTCAGCTATCCGCTCCCACCGATCGTTCAGGGTCTTCGTACTGCATTGTATCCTCGTCTTTCCTCCGTCGCGAATCGCTGGAACGACTCAATGAGGATCGAGGTACGTTATCCGGAGCGCCACGCGGAGTTTGTCCGGCGATGCCACGATGCGGGCCAGAAGAGGCCCACTCCATTGTTGCTCCAATACGGACCCGGCGATTACAACTGTCTTCACCAGGACCTTTACGGGGAGCACGTCTTTCCAATACAAGTTGCCATCCTGCTTTCGGAGCCGCAACGAGACTTCACCGGAGGCGAGTTCGTGCTGACGGAGCAAAGGCCCCGTATGCAATCGCGTCCCGAAGTCGTGCCCCTTCGCCAGGGAGATGCTGTGGCCTTCGCGGTCCATCATCGTCCAGTTCAGGGGACGCGCGGAACCTATCGAGTGAACCTTCGGCATGGCGTAAGCCGCCTCCGCTCAGGACAAAGACATACACTTGGCATCATCTTCCACGATGCCAACTAGGAGGTAGTATGACGGCGACTCTCTTTGAGGACGCTACGGAATGCGCGCCTCGGAATGAAAACCTCGGTCCGGGAACGGCGATCCTGCATGGCTTTGCCCGAACTGTCGAGACGTCGATTATGGAGGCATTCTTTGCGGTCGCCGCTCAGTCGCCGTTCCGGCACATGGTCACGCCCGGAGGATTCCGGATGTCTGTGGCCATGACGAACTGTGGAGCTCTCGGATGGGTCACGGATCGCAAGGGGTATCGCTACGCTTCTACAGACCCGGAGACAGGCGAGCCCTGGCCAGAGATGCCAAAGGTCTTTCTGGACTTGGCTCGACAATCTGCAACGAAGGCTGGATACCCCGACTTCACCCCAGACGCGTGCCTTATCAACCGCTACGAGCCGGGAGCGCGGCTCACTCTCCATCAGGATAAGAATGAGAACGACTTCGGCCAGCCGATTGTCTCGGTATCGCTGGGGCTTCCTGCCATCTTCCTCTTTGGCGGCTTGGAGCGATCCGAAAAGACGATTCGTATGCCGGTAGCGCATGGCGACGTTCTTGTTTGGGGTGGACCGGCGAGACTGCGCTATCACGGAGTGAACTCGCTCAAAGATGGCACCCATCCATTGGCGGGCTCATACCGCTTCAATCTCACATTTCGCAAGGCGGCTTAAATGAGTGGCCGGATGTCAAACAAACGTAGACGACTCGAGGGGGCGGCGCCGCGAGCGGGAACGAGGGTGTTACGAAACTCCCGACTAGCACTCCGTCGGAACGGATGACTGACGAGAAGCCGACTTGATCGGCATAGGGGCGGCAGTCACCTGCCGACCCCTGCCACACCACCGTGCATACGGGTCCGTACACGGCGGTTCGAGAAGTTACGCTAGCAGTTGTCGAATAGCGAAGGAAGACCGAGCGAGCGGAAGTA
>DASYBJ010000054.1:0-10728 GCA_036500845.1 Acidobacteriaceae bacterium | reverse complement strand
TAGAGCTGAACGTCCGCTATCGGTTCCCCAACCAGAGAGCAAACGAAGGCTGTCGAAAACGGACTATCAAAATCGTATCTGGATCACACGCCCGCGGCCCGGAATCGATCGGGTGTCATCTGCATGGCTCATTGCTCGCTTTATTGATGACAAAGCAACCTTTGCTTTCGGTGCGGATGCGAGCTGCCAACCCGATGCCGTTGCGTTTGATATGTATCAACCCGGGGGCTTTGGGCACGAGGGAGAGATGTGTACTTTTGAAACGCTCTGCAGCCGCTTCGGCGTGAAAGGGAAAAGAGTGCAGCTCATTGCCCAGGCAATTCACGACGCCGATCTCGGTGACGCGAAATATGGCCGGACGGATGGCACAACGATCAATCAGATTCTCAAAGGCTGGGCCAAGCTGGGCACGGCAGACGAAGAGCTACTGCGCAGAGGCATGGAACTTATCGAAGGCCTTTACCAATCCATTCAGTAACACCGGGGGAGTATCCAGCATTGAAAATTCTCAGTATCGGTCAATGTATGCTGCCGTTCGCATTGGCAGCTCAGCTCTTCGCACAGCAAGGGTCAGGCAATCTCGAGCAATGGAAGGCAGTAGATGCCGCTCTCGGTCGATCCGGACAAATGCAGCCCGGCGGAGTCTACAAGTTCGCGATGCCACGAAAAGATCTGAAAGTGACTAAGGATGGCGTGGCGATCGCGCCCGGGCTTGCGCTCGGCTCCTGGGCAGCGTTTCAGAAGATGGGCGATCAGGCCATGGTCATGGGTGACCTTGTGCTTACCGAAGACGAAATCGAGCCGGTTATGTTGAGCCTCCAGCAAAATGGCATCGAACAGAGTGCGATCCACAATCACCTCCTGGGTGAGTCCCCGCGTGTCGTTTACATGCACATTGAGGGACACGGCGATCCCGTAGTCCTCGCTAAGTCGCTCGCCACAGCGCTCGCCCTTACCAGGACACCGCTGCCTACTACCGCGGCAGTTGCCACGCCGTCCCCTGCACCCGATATCGATACAGCAGGAGTCCAGAAGGAGCTTGGCTACACAGGCAAGGCGAATGGCGGAATCTTCCAGTTCAGTGTCCCAAGAGCGGAAAAGATCATGGAAGGCGGCATGGAAATCCCACCAGCCATGGGCACTGCGACGGCTATCAACTTTCAGCCGACTGGCCAAGGCAAGGCCGCCATCACTGGCGACTTCGTGCTGCTAGCCAGCGAAGTCAATCCCGTAATCCGCGCTCTGCGCACGAATGGCATTGAAGTGACAGCCGTGCACAACCACATGCTCGGCGATGAACCGCATCTTTACTTCATGCACTTCTGGGCGAATGACGATGCGGTGAAACTTGCGCATGGCCTCCGGGCGGCTCTCGATTCGACGAACTCCCAAAAACCGCGGGCTCAATAAGCCTTTCTTGCACTACTGACGTGAGCGCTCATGAAAAAATGGAATGTGGTTCTTCTGACACTTCTGGCTACCGCGATTGTTGCCGTAGTTTGTGTTGGCCTGTTGATTTGGCGAGGCTTCCGCGCTACCGCCCAGCCTTCTGCATTCGAGACAGTTGTGGCACGATCTGCGCGAAACTTGGCGATTCCCAGGCGCGAGCGCAACGCGAGGAATCCATTCGAACTGACCCCCGAGGCCTTACAGCAAGGGCGAGAACAGTTCTTGACCCGGTGCGCGGGTTGTCACGGAATCGATGGAAGCGGAAATACGCCAATCGGTCTGGGCCAGTACCCCAGGGTTCCTGATCTGCGAGCGAGTGGAACGCAAAGTCTCACCGATGGCGAAATGAATTACATTATCGAAAATGGGGTCCAACTCACTGGAATGCCTGCCTGGGGCAATCCCCACCTTAAATCGTCTGCCGGCAGTTGGGAACTCGTTCTCTTCATCCGAAGCCTGCGGCCCCTCACCCACCAGGAACTATCTCGAAAGGCGGCGGCCACTTCGGCAGCGCATTATGTTGGATCCCAGGCTTGCGCGAAATGTCATGCGCAGATATTCGAGCACTGGAAGAACACGCCGATGGCTAACGTGGTACGTGATCCACGAGAGCATCCGGACGCCATCATTCCAGACCTAAACACCAATAAAGTTGCAAAGTTCACCAGGGAGCAAGTTGCCTTCGTCTACGGCAGCAAATGGAAGCAGCGATACTTCACAAAGGTAGGCGACGACTACTATCCGCTCGGCGCTCAATGGGACATTGGCAACAAAGTTTGGCGTCCCTATCACGTCCCGGACACAGGGGCTGATTGGTGGACGCAGTACTACCCTTCGGACAACATGCAACGGCCGACCGGTCCGACCTGCGATGGCTGCCACTCCGTCAATTATGATATTCACTCTAAGCAGGTCACAGAATGGAACGTGGGTTGCGAACGCTGCCACGGGCCAGGGAGCGAGCATATAGCGCATCCATCGCGCGCCAACATCCTGAATCCGGCGGAAATGGATAATGTGGCGTCGAGCGACACTTGCATCCAATGCCATTCACAAGGCCAGCCTCTGGAAAAACAAATCGAAGGCAAAGCGTACGATTGGCCCGTCGGCTATCGCGTCGGGCTCCATCTCCAAGATTATTGGAGGCTCGAAGATTACACTCTCGGCCAGACGACGTTCACCCACTTCGCGGACGGAACCGCCCATAAGAACCGCATGCAAGGTAACGACTTTGTCCAGAGCGTTATGTACCAGCATGGCGTGACGTGCGCCTCCTGTCATGACGTGCACGGCACCGGGAATTACGCGCAACTTCGAGAGCCTGCGCAAAAACTCTGCCTGGACTGCCACGGCCCAACATCCCCGAACGGCCCGCACACGGCAACCTTGGAGGAGCATACCCATCATAAGGATGGAAGTCCGGGAAGTCAGTGCATCGCCTGCCACATGCCGAAGATCGAAACGCAAGGGGTTCCTGGCTCGTTTGTCCGTTCTCATACGTTCAAGTTCATCTCGCCAGCCATGACAGATAAATACAAAATTCCCAATCCATGCACGTCATGCCACCAAGACAAGTCGACGGGGTGGGCTCTGACGCAGCTAAGAAGTTGGTCCACTACATCGCCGTGGCGGGTGTCTCAATAGGCTAGCCCGTCTGCTCAAGAAATGAGGTCAAGCCAAACACGGAAGACGGAGCCATGACCCGGAACGCTGCAAACAGAGATTTCCGCATGATGAGCCTTTGCGATCGCCTGGGCGATGGATAAACCAAGGCCTACTCCGCCTGCATCGCGAGAACGGGCTTTGTCAGCACGATAGAATCTTTCGAAAATGTGCGGAAGGTCTTCTTTTGACACGCCGATTCCAGAGTCCCTCACCTCGACAAAGCCACTAGCATCGATATGATCCACCTCCATTGAGATGGAACCACCTGCAGGCGTGTACTTGACAGCGTTATCCACCAACACCAGAAGCATGGTCTTGATTTCGCGAGCATCGCCGAGCACGATGACAGGTTTCTCGGAGGTCGTTACATCGAATGTGATCTGTTTCGCTTGCGCCATCGCTGATGCACCTCTCGCTAATTCCGATACGACGGCCCGAAGATCAACCGGCTTGTAATCGAAGGTTCTTGGCTGGCCGTCAGCCCGCGCCAGTGTCAACAGGTTCGCGATCAGTTCTGTTGTCATCTCTGACTCGGTCAATATCAGTCCCAGCAACTGCTGATACTCCGGTACCGATCGTTCTTCCTGCAGAAGGAAATCGGCTGCCGTGCGGATGATTGCGACGGGTGTTCTGAGTTCATGAGATGCATTGGCAGTGAACCGTGTGATACGCGTGAATGCACGCTCCAGGCGTTCAAGCATATCGTTCAGGGTCTCAGAGAGCTCCCGCAGTTCGTCGTGGGGTACGGGAACCTCGAGGCGTCCGGCGAGATTCTGCTCGCTTATGCTCTTGGCAGTCTGCGTGATCTGATATACGGGTTGCATCGCCCGCTTGCTCATCCAGTATCCGCCGAGCCCTGCAACTGTCAGGATGATCGGCGTAGCTCCGAGAGCCAGCCAGAGAAAATGGGAGAGGATCTCATAGATGGGTGTGTTGTTCGCTGCAATCTGGACACCGTAGTATTCACTGCCATCCTGGACAGTCGCAGAAAGGACCCGGAACTTCCTCCCTTGATTATCAAGCGTAAACACGCGGGGCTTGCTGAAAGGTTCTGGAACATCTCCAGGGATATTTAACGGGAGCATTGAAGCCGGTCGGTAGACCCAGGTGCCATTTCGGGTCACAAGCTGATATGGATCGCCGTTGAGTCGTACGCCGGAGTGTTCCTGAAGATCCAAAGCTAGCTGCTCCGCGGTTCGATGCGCGGTGCTCTGTCGCAGGAATACTCTTATGCCTTCCAGCCGCAGCGCAAGTTCCCGGTCCGCATTCCGTTCGACAGATGCGCGAATTCCGAGATACATAGTTAATGCGGCACCAAGAAACGTGATGCATATGATGCTCGTGTACCAGAGCGTAAGCCGCAGCCGAATAGGCAGGTTCCTCAAGACTCGCTCCTGCTGTGCAGCCGGTAACCGAAGCCGCGGATCGTTTGAATCAATTTGTCCTCTCGCTCGTCGTCGATCTTTGCTCTGAGTAGCTTGATAAAGGCCTCCAGCGTGTTTTCTTCGACGTTCTTATCTGCGCTCCATACCCCATCGATTATGGCCGCTTTGCTCAGTACTCGTGACGGCCGGCGCATGAAGAACTCAAGCAACAAATACTCCGTCTTGGTGAGGGAGATGAGCTTATCGCCGCGCCGCACTTCGCAGGTCACAGGATTTAGCGTGATATCTGCCACTCTAAGTACCGCTGGCTGAAGAACAGGTCCGCGACGGCCGATAGCCCGCAGACGGGCCATGAATTCTGCGAGCGCAAATGGTTTTGTGAGGTAGTCATCGGCTCCGAGATCGAGGGCGCGCACCATATCAGCAACGGTATCGAGGGCGGTAAGAATCAAAATTGGGACGTGGTTCCGCTCAGCTCTGAGGGTCTGAGCCACAGCAAAGCCATCAATGTCCGGCAGCATAAGATCGAGGACAATTACGTCAAACACACCGCTGAGGGCCTGCGCCAACCCATCCTGACCCGTAAGCGACACGGTGGAAGAGTGACCCTTTTCGTCCACGGCCCTCTTTAGCAGCTGGGCCATATTTCTTTCGTCCTCAATGATCAAGATGCGCATGGTGAGGAACCCACGACTCACTAAGGTACAGGGAACCGAGAGCTCAAGCACCTCTGTTTTCAGCCAATTTTCAGCAACCCACCCTAGGATGGCCATCAGCCTGGAGCGGGCAAGTCCTGCTTCCAGTCTCGGGAAGCCGTCATGTCGCTTCGTCTCTTCGTCGCGGTCCTCTTGTTTGGGATTGTTGCCCATGTTTGCCAGGCACAAAACGGCACAGGAACGATACAGGGCCAAGCAAGCGCTACGAATGGAGAGCCTGTGCCCGGTGTCCAAGTCTCAATACGACACCTCGCAACGAATGCTCTAAGTGTAGTGACAACGGACCCGAAAGGCTTCTATACGGCCTCTAATCTGCAGCCGGGTCAGTACGTGGTAACCGCGTCCCACGTAGGATTCGTCACCATTGATGTGCAGCTCTCACTCGTGGTTGGTGAGCGACACGTCGTTGTTTTTCGCTTGCCCCCCGGCGACGCGAACCAGGTCGTGCATCGCACAGAAGCCTCCAACGTAATTCAAACGGCCAACTCCTCGACCGGAGGCGTCCAAGATTCCAACACAGTCCGCGATTTGCCATCCAATGGGCGTGATTGGACCCAGGCAGCTACTCTGCAAGCGGGCGTGAATTCGGTGCAGACCCAGCCGGATGCAAGCAACACGGGTTCAGGACGCGGACAGCGCGGCTTCGGTGCGCAGATGAGCGTTTCCGGAGCGCGCCCGCAACAAAACAACTACATCCTTAACGGGACCAGCATCAACGATTACGCGAACTCTGCTCCCGGCAGTGTGCTCGGTTTAGACCTCGGAGCAGACGCTGTGGAGCAGTTTGCTGTTGGTACGAGCAACTATCCTGCAGAGTTTGGACGGTCCTCAGGTGGAATCATCAATGCTGTCACTCGCTCCGGCTCTAACGCATTTCACGGCTCTGTTTACGAGTTTCTGCGCAACAGCGCTCTCGATACGAAGAACTACTTTGATGGAGTCAAGCCACCTTTCCGCCGCAACCAATTCGGTATCGCTGCGGGAGGCCCGATCCATCGAAACCGCTCATTCTTTTTTGCCAATTATGAAGGTCTGCGTCAGTCACTCGGAGTGACCCATCTCGATATCGTTCCCTCCCAAGCGGCTCGTAATGGCAACCTTTCCGGCGGCAGTGTTCAGGTGGACCCGCAAGCAGCTCGCTACCTTGCTTTCTTTCCGCTTCCAAATCGTGGCTTGCTCGGCAACGGCGATACGGGAAATTTTGCATTTTCTGGACAGCAGATCACGCCGGAGAATTATTTCACTGGACGCGTCGATCATAAGTTACATGTCAATGACGCGCTTAGCGGTTCCTATGTGTTTGATGGCGCGCAAACAACTCAGCCGGATCAGTTCAACTTGCTCATCAACGAGATCAAGACCAAGCGGAATCTTCTCTCCTTGCAGGAGACGCACGCTTTCAGCCAAACTCTTCTGAATTCGTTTCGCCTCGGGATCAACCGCGTCGTTGCTGAGATCGGTCTCACCCCTAGTGCGCTGCAGCCAATCGCGGCTGATCTGGCGTACGGCTTCTTACCGGGGAAAACCAGCGGCAACATCAACGTTATTGGCTTGACGAGTTTCAGCGGCGGTCTTGGGGCGGCTTCACCTTACAAGTTCCATTGGACATCGATCCAGGCATACGACGACCTAAGCCGAACCTCTGGGAGAAACGCCCTCCGCTTCGGCGTGGCCTTCGAGCGGATGCGAGACAACATGCTCTCGACCGCCAATCCGAACGGTGTTTTTATCTTCAATTCGTTGAGGGATTTCCTTACCAACCAGCCATACAGTCTGACCATCGCAATTCCCGGAACGACAACCCCTCGTGATCTTCGGCAGACGCTTTTCGCAGCCTATCTCCGGGATGACATCCGCTTGAGACCGAACTTCATCGTAAACCTGGGTCTACGATACGAAACGACATCCGTACCAACGGAGACTGCGGGGAGACTCTCAGCGCTCCGCAATATCTCGGACGTGACTCCATATTTGGGTAGTCCGTACTTCGCAAATCCGACCAAGGCCAACTTTGAGCCGCGCGTTGGCTTTGCCTGGGATGCTTTCGGGAACGGCCGTCTCGCAGTGCGATCGGGATTCGGAGTCTTTGATGTTCTGCCTCTGCCCTATCAGTTTGAGCTCCTCTCCATGGGAGTAGCCCCCTACTATGAAGGCGCCACACCAAGTAACTTGCCGCCGGGTTCGTTTGCACAAGGTGCAGTCCAACTCGCGCTGAGCGGAAAGACACTTCGGTACGCCTATATTGAACCGAAGCCACACAGAAATTATGTGACGCAGTGGAATCTGAACCTGGCAGTGCAACCGACGCAATCAATGTCATTCGTGATTGGCTATGTGGGATCAAGAGGCGTCCATCAGCCCTTTCGAACCGACGATACCAACCTGGTGTTGCCGACGAAGACCCCGCAAGGATATACCTGGCCCACCCCGATTGGCAGCGGAACCAAGATCAATCCTGGAGCCGGCAGAGTTGACGGGCTGTTGTGGCAGGGCCGCTCATACTATAACGCCCTTCAGATCCAGGCGCGGGCCGACACAGCAAGATCGTTGCACTTACTAGCTTCCTATACCTGGGGAAAGAGCATCGACACTGGTTCGGCAACGATAGCCGGCGATCAGTTCGCAAACTCCGTCTCCAGCCTTCCCTGGTACGATTTACGTCTTAACCGGGGTCCGTCCGACTTTGATGTTGGGCAGACTTTGTCGGTTCACCTTACTTATCAGTTGCCTTCACCGAGGGCTGGGTCGGGCGCGTGGTATTTGAAAGACTGGCGGACCGTCGGGACCTATCAGGCGAGCCGGGGAGCGCCTTTTACCCCGGTCATTGGCGGCGATCCTCTCGGATCGAAAAGTACTGATCCTTACGACGTGCCCAATCGATTGCATTCAGCAGGATGCGAAAGTCCGGTGAATCCCGGCAACGCGCTGAAGTACCTTAAATTGCAGTGCTTCGCGTTCCCTAGTCCAGTGAATGTTCTCGGAAATCTTCGACGTAACTCTGTTGTTGGACCAGGTCTCTCTAACGTTGATGCATCTCTTTTTAAGGACAACCACATACAACGAGTCTCGGACGCGTTTGACTTGCAGGTGCGCGTGGAAGTCTTCAACGTTTTCAATCATCCGAATTTCGCAGCTCCGCTCAACCATCGCGATCTGTTCGACGCAACTGGAAGCGCGATCAATGGAGCAGGACAAATTGATACCACCGCCACTCCCTCGAGACAGATGCAGATCGGTCTCAAGGTGATTTGGTGAGGTTAACGGTTGTGAGAAAGCTACGCGCGGACCATGTTGGCCAGCGTGTCACTCTTCATAAGGACGAGGATGGGCACGTGATTCATCTTAGAGCGTAGCTTTGTCGACCTGGAACCCGTCGGTATGGGGCCACATGAGGTCTAGCACGATGACGTCATATTCGTTATTTTGCACGCGTTCCAATCCGTCTCGACCCGTGAAAGCGATATCCGGCCTAGGTGCCTTCTCATTGAGCGCCCGCTTCAGCATCCGTGTCATGATCTTGTCGTCTTCGATGATTAGAATACGCATGGTTCGCGTAACGGTCTGGATAATCTTTTTCGCCCTTCCCTCGTGCCACGCTTATGGGCTCGAGGGATCAGTTCGCTCTACTCCGCCGGTCCCATTCAGCACCAGTGAAGCATGCACTCCTGGTCCCCTCGTGGGAACGACAGGGACTGTAGAAGGTGCAACGGTAAGTGTGACGACTCTGCTGGCTCCCCAAAAAGCCGCGCGTGCATTCGAAGATGTTGAAAAGGATTTCGCAAAGAACAGACTAGAAAATGCCGAAAAAAAACTTAATACTACGCTGGCGATCTATCCCAAGTCCGCCGTTGCATGGTGCCTTCTGGGAACATTACGCGAGAAAAGGCTCCAACTCGATGAGGCCTTTACGGACTACTCCCGAGCGTTACGAATAGACTCGCATCTGCTGCCCGCATATCTTGCATTGGCAAGAATCGCCTTTCGAGGGAAGAGGTGGCAAGAGGTTATCCAATTCACAGATCAATTGGTGAGTATAGACTCCCTCGGTTTTCCGGTTGCGTATCTCTATAACGCTGCAGCTAATTTGAATCTGGAAAATCTCACCGTTGCTGAGAAAAGTGCGCGTATGTTTCAGGCCCTCGACACTGAACATGAACGTCCCCAGGTGTACCTCCTCTTAGGAGACATTCTCGCCCGCGAGGGTGACTATGCCGGCGCAGCCGAGCAGAAGAAGACCTTTCTGACGATTGTTCCCAATGCTTACGATGCTGAAGAGATCAAAGAACAAGTCAAATTCTTGGAAGAGCTCAGACGGAGAACAGTGAACGACTCTGTCACGGCAAGCAACTAAGCGCGGGAGAGTCGCCAGGTTGACCGAAAGCTCGTAATGCGAACCGTCAGAAGTTAGAAGAGTTGTGGGGCGCACGTGTCAGGCGAGACGCTTCAAACCTGTGTGCTGTTCAGAAAAGAGGGCCGACAATAGCTAACATCCGGGGAAAAAAGCGTCGGCTTTCGCAATCAATTCCGCCATCAACTCACTCGCTTGTGTGTGATGAGAGAGGCTGACACTTTGACCCGCCCAAAAAGGCATCAAGTCTCCTTGTTCCTGCGTAGATACAGGTACTGCGATCGTTTGTGTGAGGGGCGTGTTGTAGAGGAAATGGCAATGGAGGACTGGTGATATCGCTAAGTTCGTCCATTAGCCATTCCTCTTGCTAGCCGTCCAATAAAGGCGTCCGTAAGATTAGTTCGCTTTACGGCCTTCGACAGCAGAGCTGTCCGGTGGGCTTTGCGAGCACCAGAACCGGTACAGGGTAGAAAAGCAGGCGGGACGTGACTCTTGCTGGGGAAGCGACTCATCACCGTCGGGAATAGACTGTGAGTTCGGATGTTAAGACCATAGGTCTCCGCCAGGCGACCCGAACGTGCGTCGAATCGTCACTCCGAAAGTCACCTATCGACTTCGTCACTGAAGCTCGCCAGAGGAAACTCTTGAAACTCATGATGGCTGCTCTACTCGCACCCATAATTCCTTGCGCTGTTCAAGCGGAGGATACATCTCCCCCGATTCAAACCGAGACTCTTATCCAAAGTACGTCCTCATGGGATGAAACACCTTATATTTCCTACCCTGCCGGACGACCCCAAATCACTATCCTCAAGATCACTATCGCTCCATACACCACGATGAAGTGGCACTCTCATCCTCTGCCGAACACGGGCTACATTCTGTCCGATGCACTTACGATCGAGAAAAAGGACGGGACGAAACAGCATTTCGCGGCCCGGACAAGCGGTCACGGAGACAGTGAACAGCGTTCATCGTGGCAGTACAGGTGCAGAACCAACCGTGCTCATTGTGTTCTAGCCGAGCACGCCAGGACTGCCACTCTCCCGGTAGCGGTTGCGGATTGAATCGGAGGTACCAATCTACGCAAAGGACAATGACTTCGTCGGCGAAGTGTCGCCCTCGAAACAATGCCGAACGAGTTCAGGTCATGGCTCTTTACCCT
>DASYBJ010000053.1:0-6526 GCA_036500845.1 Acidobacteriaceae bacterium | reverse complement strand
AGGGCAGAGCTCAGCAGCTAAGCTCGGGTCCGCGATCCCTCTAGGCCCGGCCGACCGAGAGCACGTAGAATCCGTAATTTCGCCCTCGAAGGCTTGCACCTCTTGTGCGGTAAGGCGATGCATAGAGAACAAAATGCAGGCAGCAAATCCGACGATCGCTCTTTGGAAGCCTCGCGCTGACCTACAAGTCATAACGCCGTCTCGACCCTGGAGCCAATGCAGAACAAACGTAGGCTACTGCCAGGACTTCTTGCTGTAAAGCTCGACGAAAACGTGGTTTTTATCAGGCGAAGACAGTGTGTCAGTGCTGTTCCCAAGTCACGGCTCGCGAAAAATAAGGAAGAGATCGCGGTTCCCCATAACACTATGTCTTCTTTACGAACTTCGTACGCCCCTTTTACGAGCCTGCTGTTGAAATTAAATTTGCCGGCTGAAAGTGCCGGCAGGGCGGTGATGGATGGCAACATTCCTCGTATGCGGGTTTCCCACGCTTTTAGCTTTCGTCTTTCTCCTCGTCTTCTTCAGAGCTCTTCGAATGAAGACCCGGATGGTCGGTGATTGCAAGAGTGGTCAGTGTTCTGCTCCCAGCTCCTGTCGAACAGCGATCTACCCTCCCCCAAATCTTCGCGACGTATCGGTGCAAAGAAATCCCTATGCAAACGCGTAAAGCAGAGTTGCGGGATGCAAACGCAATTTATCGGCTAATAAATAGCTTCTCCCAGGATGGGACTCTCCTTCGTCGTTCTTACCAGGAGATTTGTGAGAACATCCGGACGTTCACCATTGTCGAGACGGACTCGCACGAGTTCATCGGCTGTGCTGCTCTTCATGTCTACGGGCCACACCTCGCCGAGGTCCGCTCGATCGTCGTCCGGCCAGAGATCAAGGGAAGCGGCGCAGGTGGCCTGCTCCTCCGGTCTCTCCTCGAGCAGGCCGAGGAATTTGGAATCCAATGCGTCTGTCTTTTCACGCGTATACCAGCTTTCTTTGAACACTTTCGCTTTCGTGTCACGAAACACGAGGAGCTGCCCGACAAGATTTTGAAGGACTGCTTGCACTGCGCACGACGGGGTAACTGCGATGAAACAGCGATGGCGATTGGAGAGCTGCCTGTCGCTTACGGCCCCACGCTGGGAGATTTTATGCCGTCCATATCCTCAGGAGACCTTGTGCAACTGCACGTTTGAGGTCTGTGCGGCCGGGCCGGCTTGCAGGCCAGACGAAACTATGCAGGAAAACACGATTAGACGCTCCAAACTGGAAGAGAATGCTTCGATCTATCAGCCGAATATCCGCGCTGAGGATGGATTGCCGCAGAAAGGCGGATGGAATGCCCTGTATGAAGAAGTGCTCATCCCATGCGGATTTGTCTTTGCACTTCTTCTCATCCTGGTAATTGCGATTTTAGTACGTTCTTAGAATTCATGGACTCGCATCGCTCGGAGCTCAGAGATGCCGTATCAGTCACAGTTACTCATTTACTGGAACAAGTAAATGAGTTGCGCGGCTCTCTTCCCTGAACAGCTCTTGGCTAGCCGGCTTAGTGATACTCCCTAGCCGACTCACCGACCTGCTACTTCAGCGGAATACGCTCCACGGATGCAACGTTGAGCATTGCCTGCAAGCTTCTCTCCACATCCGATTCTGTTGTCGCCCAAGATGACACGCTGATCCGCATGGCTTTGCGCCCTTTCCAGACAGTGCCACCGCACCAGCAGGTTCCTTCCGCCTGAATACCCCTGATGACACGCGCGGTCGTTTCATCGTCGCCGAAGGAAACCAGCACTTGATTCAACACCACATCATTGAGCACTTCAAATCCAGCCTCGCGAAGCCCGGCGGCAAACCTTGACGCATGTTGACATGTGCGCTCGATGAGCTCCGCAACGCCTTGACTACCGAGCGAGCGCAAAGCCGCCCATATCTCCACGCCGCGGGCGCGCCGGGACGACTCAGGGCCCCACTCCATCGGATCGCGATGAGAACCGGAATTCAAATACGCTGCTGAAATCGACATCGCCCGGTGTAAGGTCTCCGCATCGCGCACGATCACGACTCCGCTATCCTGTGGTACGTTGAGGTACTTGTGCGCGTCCGTTGCCCATGAGTCAGCGATTGCAATGCCTTGTGCTAAATGTTTGCGTGTTGGTGCAGCTGCTGCCCAGAGGCCGAAGGCGCCGTCGACGTGAACCCATGCGTCCATCGCCTGGACGGCTTCGCAGATTTCGCCAATGGGGTCGCAGGCTCCGGTATTCACGTTGCCTAGCTGCGCGCACACGATCACTGGGCCCGACAGTTGCGGGATCTCCGCCGCCCTCATTCGTCCTTGAGAATCCGCAGGGACGACATGTACCCGGTTTCTTCCGAAGCCCATCAAGGCGATTGCCTTGAGCATCGTGGCGTGAACCTCTTCCCCGACGATCACCGAGATCAGAGGCGCGGCGAAAAGTCCGTCGCCTTCCGCGTCCCACCCGACCTTGCGCAGTAACGCATGGCGGGCGGCCGCAAGAGCAGTAACGTTGGCCATCTGTGTTCCGGTAACGACAGCTCCGCCCGATCCTGCAGGGAGTCCCAGCAATTTCACTAACCAATCAAGGACTACTTCTTCTAGGTAGGCTGAGACGGGCGAGAGATTGAACAGACACGCGTTCTGATCCCATGCGTCCGCCAGCCAGTGAGCGGCGACCGTCACAGGTAGGGCGCTACCGATCACCCCACCGAAGAATCTTCCACCCATGATCGCCATCGTTGCAGGAGAGCCAACCTCGTCGAGCAGCCTTATGACGGATTGTGGAGAGAGTCCTTCTACCGGCAGCGGCCCACCAAGGTCCGGCAGTCTCTCGAGCGCCTCTTTCTGTACCCCAACATGCCGCTCGTGGATCGCTTCGAGATACTGCCGGGCCCGCGCTGCCGCTTCGGTTAGAACGTCCGTGTACGGGTCTTCCGGGTGCGGATCAAAGGCCGGCATTGACCTCGAATGCAGGGATTTCGTTCCTTCAGTGAAAGCCATTCATCCATGTTCGCACGTCAGCGCTCGTTGCCGCTGAGGCTACCTCGCGGTCTATGTTTTGATCGGAACCCAGATCTCGACGCCGCCTCTTCCGGTATCTGGGTTGAAGTCTTCAGCGTACCGTTCGAAGTCGGGTGCATCGGCGACCTCATGCCCGGACTTAGGTAACCAGGTGTTCCAGATTGTGCTCCAGGTGCGGCGGATGGTCGAGATATGGTCGTGATGGGCAAACACAGCGTAGCGCTGTTGGGGAATCCGCACGCGACTCCACTCGGCAGGTAACTCGGAGAAATCGGATACCTCGACACCGCATATATAGTCGAAGTTCCCTTCCTCGTCGCTATTGCACCGGACACCGTAGGCTGTTCGGCCAACCTGCCCCTGAATATGGTTGAAGTACGGCAAAAACCGTTGCCATTGCGCCGGAATACCCGCGCTGGTTTCGCAAGTGTAGTGTTCTCCCAGTCCTCCGATGAGCAGCGGCTTGCTGATCTCAAAGCTAGGCGCTTCCAGATGTGTTAGGACAGCTTCTTCCATTTTGATCGGCTCCTTCAGGTCGATGTTGTTCAAGTGATGTTGTTCGCGAACCATCTCCGGGGTAAGCCCGAATAGGTCGCGAAAGGCACGCGTGAACGCTTCGTGAGAGCCATATCCTGCGTCGAGAGCGACCGAAAGAATATCCGGCGCTCCATTCGCGAGAACCCGCGCCGCTTCTGTCAGACGTCGTTCACGTACATAACGCATGACCGATCGCCCGGTCGCCAGTTCGAATGCCCGCGACATGTGGTAGCGCGACACAGCTGCGCTGCTCGCAATATCCTCGAGCGTAATATCGTTTGCGAAATGGCTTTCAATAAACCAGAGCGCTCTTCCGGCAGGACCCATGCGAGCTCTCCTCCACGATGTCCTCAGTATGGTTTGCTTTTTTGAAGCTCACTTGATCGCGATTGCGCAAGTTTGAGAAATCCGAACGATGGAGATCCTCGCCTGGCTGGCTTGATATCAGACGCATCCTGCTCCGCTCAAATGGCCCAAGAAGTATTGCCCGTCCTGTAGTTTACGAACAAATTCGCCAGATACCGGTCCTGACGGTTCACAGTGCGATCGAGAAGCCGATCTGGCTATAATAGGCCCGGGCAAAAAACCCCGGATGCTGGGACACTTGAGCACGTACGCGTGCGAAATCCTTCGGCAGCTCCGTGCCCGGTACTCAGCTACTGCTGCATTGCCAACGAAGAAGCGACTACGTCTTCGTCCGCAGAACGACTAGAAACGGCAGTAAGTGGAGGACTCCGATGAGCGCTGTGCTTAAACAATGCGCGACAGGTGCAATCGCTCTTACAGTGCTGCTCCTCGCAGCCTGCTCGCAATCGACCACGCCTTCAGTCAGCGGTACGTCTGAAGCAGCAACAAAGTCCACAGGTCCGCCGGAACTCGCAACTGCCAAGACAGCCTTTTGGCCGATGTACAGGTCCGCCCGGACCTGGACGACCGATCTCGTCACGCTTAGGCTCGCACCTAAGGAAGTTCCAGGCTTCAAGAATGAAGCGGGCAAAGCGGCAATGTGGGAGGCGACTTTTGGTTCGCCCGGACGGCATGAGTACCGGGTTTACTCTTACGCAATCGCCACCGTGCCGCCGGACATTCGCAAGGGCGTGGCGGCTGGCCTCCGGCAGCCTTGGGGCGGACTAACGCGCGATGCTATGCCGATTGAGCTTTCGAGCTTCAATATCGATTCAGACGTTGCGTACAAAACCGCAGCAGGCGGCGCAGCAGTTTGGATGAAGAAGAATCCAGACAAGAAACTCTCGTCATTTGAGCTTAGGAACGCATACAGGTTTCAGACGCCGGTCTGGTATCTGATGTGGGGGGACAAGAAATCCGGCTATCTTGCCTTCGTCGATGCCAACAACGGAGAGGCGCTGAACAAAAAATAGAACGGTTCCCGCTGACGCCCCCGAAGGCGTCCATCCGAGTCGCGTGTCTGCGCGGCCAAGCGGCATGTGAGAGGGCTGCACCCCGGAGCCTCTGAACAGATGTACATGACCTTAGGACGATTCACGACTTCAGATTAGCTCGTCGGTGCCACACTGCCGATCCCGCCGAGACATCACCATACACTCCATCGAATCGGCGGCCGGTCACCGCGCGGCACCCCGTTCTCACCTAAACCTCTGGCCCTTCCATATGAAGTGTTTATGTTCGTTTTACTGCTTCCTTACGGTCTTCGCTGTCCAATGAAATTTGGCTCAGTCGTGCGATTGCTGGCGCATACCGCCGGGTCGCCGGAGGTCCTTCATGGCTGATAAGGCTCTCTTCTCCGTCTGCCTCGCTGGGATCATTTTCATGCTTTCGCGCTCATCGCCTACGGCATGGAGCGAAAGATCTGCCCGGAAAGCCACGTCTGGGTGGCGAGTTTGCATGTGAACTGAGCAGCGCAGACAGCTAATTAGCTTGAATTTGAAGGTTAAACATAAGGATGCATCGTAGAAGATTTCTCACACTCAGTGCGCTCGCGGCTGCTGTCGGTACGGCAATGCCGTCGTCCGCAGAAGACCCCAAGAGCGAACTGCACATGCCGCGCGATCGGAAGATCCACACTGGCGGCTCACGTATGATCGATATCGGCGATAGCCGTCATGTCTGGACCAAGAAAGTGGGTAGCGGCGAGACTAAGGTGCTGCTATTGCATGGCGGCCCAGGTGCGGACCATTGCTATTTCGAGTGCTTCGAGGACTTTTTACCCCAGAACGGTATCGAATTCTACTACTACGACCAGCTCGACTCCACCAACTCCGATAAACCGAATGATCCCGCGCTCTGGACCGTCGAACGTTACCGCGACGAGGTCGAAGCGGTTCGCAAAGGTCTAGGGCTCGAAAGCTTTTATCTCTATGGCCACTCCTGGGGCGGCATGCTCGCGATCGAGTATGCTCTGGCCTACCCACAGCATCTGCGCGGCCTCGTGATCTCCAACATGACCGCAGGCATTCAGGCTTATCAGAAGTACGCCGCACTGCTTCGCAGCCAACTTCCCGTGAATGTGATCGCCGTCCTAGACAAATACGAAAAGGCCGGGGACTACAAGTCGCCTGAATATCAGCAGGTCGTCCTGGAGCAGGTCTACAGCCGGCACATCTGCCGGCTTAATCCATGCTCGAACCCCTGCTCCGCTGCTTCGGCCATCTCAACGAACGAGTCTACAACTCGATGCAGGGGCCCAACGAACTCGTCATCACCGGCAGCTAAAAGAACCGGGAGCGCTGGAACGATCTGCCGAAGATCCGCGCGCGTGCACTCACCATGGGCGCTAGATACGACGAGATGAATCCTGACGACATGCGCCGCATGGCAAAGCTTATGCCGAACGCCCAAGGTTGGATCTCCGATAAGGGCAGTCACATGTCTTTCTACGACGACCAGATCCCCTACTTCGAGGCTCTTCTAACCTTCCTGCAGTCTTGCTGAGACCTCTGTTTGGGGCAGCGGTTTGGCAAGGGTATAAAGATGCTAGCT
>DASYBJ010000052.1:0-27218 GCA_036500845.1 Acidobacteriaceae bacterium | reverse complement strand
TCAGTCAAACGACAACGAACACCGTCGATACGACGGTCTTCACCGTGACAACTTCGGGCGTGGCAAACGGGACGTACAGTTACTCCAACGAGCCACAGCTCGCCGTTGTTTTCGGCGGTCCGAAGAGCACTTCGGGGTTCTCGGATCTGGGAGGCGGAGACTCCCTGATCACGCTCGGCTTGTGGAGCGCCGACGATCCTTCAAACTGCCAGCCGAATCCCTCACAGCTGACGGCAGGTCAGGTCTCTTGCAACAATCAGGTAGGGAGTGTGACGGTTCAGGGCGGCACGCTGATGCATGAGCTGGGCCATACCCTCGCCCTGACGCACGGCGGCACGTACTACACCAATTCCTCGGACCCGAGCCTGCCAAGTTATGGGCTGAACTGTAAGGCCAACTTCTTGAGCGTGATGAATTACCTTTTCCAGATTCGCGGCTTCCCCGACGGAGGATTTGATTATTCCTCGCAGATTTTTGCAAGTCTGGATGAAAAAGGACTAAGTGAATCCGCCGGCATTGGGTCGGATTCTCTTGGAAAGCTCGCCGCGCATTTTACGCGGTGGTATGCGCCGCCAAACGCGATCGACTTGAAACTGGCGAGCACGGGGGCCGGACCCTTCGCGACCACGCACTGCGATGGCACGCCGATCACGGACGGAGCACAGATGGTCCGAGTGGATGGCACTACCTATTCCAGCCCGATTGACTGGAATCATGACGGCACGATTGAAATTGGGACGATCAGTCCCCAGGATGTGAACTTCAACGGCGTAATCGGTGACCCGGCCTTCCAGGGATTCAACGACTGGCAGAGAGTGAACCTTACTCAAATTGGCGCCCGGCGCAATGTCGGTGGATACTCGGGCGACGTTAGCGGTGCAGATATTTTCGGCGGTGGGGCGGATATCTTCGGTGGTGGCGCAGATATCTTCGGTGGCGGGGCGGACATTTTCGGTGGCGGCGCGGATATCTTTGGCGGCGGGGCTGATGTCTTCGGCGGTGGCGCCGAAGTTGACTTCACGCTCGCCAATTCCACCGTTGATCCACCTGCGGGTTTGACTTGTACGAACTGTGTCCTCTCGTCAGGGACTTTTGTCGAGAGCAACAAAAGCGTCTCTTTAGCATGGACGCCGCCTGGATTTGGCCAGATTCGTACATACTATGTTTGGCGCGCGGTGGGCAATTTCCCAACGCAGAGCTCTATAATCGCCAATATCAATTCGTTCTCGAACATTGGCACGGTAAAGGGCTCTCCCCCGGTGGCCAGCTTCACCGACAGCTCAGTCAAGAAAAACACGACGTACACGTACTTCGTGACGGATGCGAACTTGCAGAACGTGCAGAGCGGTCCATCTGCCCCGGTCACCGTAACAGTACATTAGGATTGGCAAAAGGTAGTGAGCGGTTTGGCAGCGCCATTGCCTTTTGCAGATGGACACGAGGTCGAACGATTAGACACCCCGGACCGTCGGGATGAATGGCCGCAGGGCAGGGGTATAGGCTGGGGATTTGAGCTGTCCCTTTGCGGGACTTGCTTCTCTTCTCGCGCATGCGAACCCACCACTGACGTCATGAGCTACTATCATCCCGTCCGCCGGAGGCGAACTCACTCCCTCCTTCAGGAAGAACGGAGCCGGAACGGAAGTCTCTGTCAGGGCTACAGGAACAAGGTCGGAGCTTCACTCCGGTCTTAATTTTAGTCACCACGACCGCAATGATCAGAAGCCGCATGATCGTTTCGCATTGAGGAATTCTCTCAGCCGTTCAGCTTTGAGGTCGGTCGGGGGAAGGAAATAAGGAAGTTCGCTTGATTCGCTCACGTACCTCCGCCCTGCGGCGAACGAACGTGATGGGGGCACCCAACCGGCCCGTAAACTTTGAGCCATCTTGTGGGATTGTTTCTCTTTTGGCGTGCGGGCCAGTCTGCCCGACACTTCGTCATCCGCTATTACTTGCCAGGAGTCAGCTTAGCGAGGCGCTGCTTGGCGTCGTCGAGAAGTAGGCTGCCATCTCCTTTGCTCTGCAGGGAGACAAACGTCGCGTAGGAGTTGGATGCTCCGGAGCTACCCATGCCTTCTTCCGCACGGCCCAAATAGTAATACACGGGCGCGACGTAGCTGTAAGTGGGCATATCGCTCATGAAGAGCTCTAGGGCCTCGCCGCGTCGCTTGAGGCACAGTTCGAACTCGGAGTCTGCTTCGACAAAAAGACCAGCATCCAAGTATGCCCGCCCCAGATCGAAGTGCCCGATCCAGGTATCTACTATCTTCGTGGCTTCGTTGAACGCCCCGATCCCTTGGCTAGGGTTTTTGTCGAGCAAGGCGATTTCGCCTTCTACTAACTTGCCGTAGGTCTGAGGTTCCGTGCTCACTTGGGAAGAAAGACCAGACGCCAGTCCCCGCGCCGCGGCGACTTCGCCGGCAGCCACGTACAGACGTGCCGCGAGGAATTGGAGCTTCGCTCCTTTTCCGTTCGCCAAGGCATGTGTGATGGCTGGCAAAGCCTCTGCTTTCTGGTTGCGCCAGAGCTCCGCGTCGGCCAGCGCCGCGAACTTAGCCGAAGCCATCTCAGGCCGTTTGGCTTTCAGGTCAGCGGCTGCGCCTTCCTTGAGGATTCGGGCAGCCTCTGCAAACCGTCCTTCGTAGATAGCCAGATCCGCTAAGCCCGCCGTCGCGTACGAGTTCCCCCTCTCGCTGACCTTGCTCAACTGCCGATAGGTGCTGGCGGCCTCGGTCAGACGGCGCTGGCTTATTTCGGCGTAGGCCAGGGCGAGGTAGCCCTTTTCGTACGCGGGATTCAACTTCAAGACGGCGCGCGCCTGCGCCTCGCCGGTCTGGAAATCCCCTGCATAAGTGGCATAGACGGAGAGGTTCATGCGCTGAGACGGAGTATTGGGTGAGAGCTCAACTGCTCGCCGCTGCTCCTCAACTGCCTTGGTCATGTTCGGCAAATTACTGTAGCAGTAGGCCAGATTACTGTGGCCTATGTTGTCCACCGGGTATTGGTTGATCAGGGCGCTATATTCCTCGATACATTTCTGCCAAGCGCCCGTAAGGATGTAGTAAGTCCCTCGCAGGCGGAAGCGTTCGCGTTCGGTCATTCGGTCGACGTGCCCCATCGCCAGCTTGATGTACTTCTCGGCATCCTGCCGCTGGCCGAGGTTGCGCGATGCAGCAGCCATCCCGGAATAGGCACGAGCGAAGTTCGGATCCAGCTCCGCCGCCCTGGAAAACGATTGCAGCGCGTCCTGCCACTTACCTGAGAACTGCTGTTCCATGGCAATTCCGTACTGATGCACCGCCTCGAGATTGCTTGCGGCGAAACTGCCTTCCGTGGCAGCCTGTTGCACGGATTCCGGTGTGGTGTCACCGAGCGCCTTGCGGATCGGGGCAGCGAGCTTAGGGATATCGAGCAGAACTTCGTCTTTATTCGCGGCCGTGGCATCGGCGCTGGCGAGGGTCTTACCGGTAACAGCGTCGATTCCTTCCACCGACAACCGATAGCCATCGCCGCGGCTGCTCAGAGATCCGACCACGATCGCGCTGACACCCTGGCTGACGGCGACCAGCCTAGCTGCCTGTTCGTCGAGCTTGCTGGCCGGGTTGACAAGTTTTTCGGCCAGCCGGCGCGCGTCACCGCGATTATAGGCATTGATGAAGCTGGCGCCTTCCAGGGCAACGTTGAACATCGGTTCCAACGTGCTGTCGAAGATGGGATCGCCAGTGTAGTTCGTGAAGTCTGCGACAAGAACGCTAACCGGGGCGTGCACGGCTTTCGGCTTGGGCGGCGCCTTCAGTCGAAACACAATCCCCACTGCAACGAGCAAGATCGCGAGAGCCGTCGCTGCCCACTTCCAATAGCCCGCAGTTCGTGGAGCGGGCATAACGATCGTGGAGGTCCCCGCGGAAGGACCCAGCCATATTTCCAATTGTTGCGCCATCTCCCGGGCGCTGGAGCATCTCTTCTCTGGCTCGATCTCCAGCGCGCTCATGACGATATCGTTGAGTGGCTTGGGCACGGTAGCGTCGATTTCTGCAGGCGGTTTCGCCTTTTCCTGCAGGCGCTTCCACAAGGTTCCTAACGGCGCATCCGCAGGGTAGGGCGACTTGCCGGTGAGAAGCTCGTAGAAAATAACTCCAAGCGAGAAAAGATCGGAACGCTCTGTGAGTGTCTCGCCACGTGCCTGTTCCGGCGACATGTATTCCGGGGTGCCGATGAGCGCACCTGTTTGCGTCATCCCAGGCAGGTACGCGGACCGCGCGATGCCGAAATCCATCACGTACACGCGCTCGTCCGGAGTCACCATGATGTTTTGCGGCTTCAAATCGCGGTGAATTACACCTTCGCCGTGGGCCGCCTCTAGAGCGCGGCAAATTTGCAACATGACGCGAGAGGCTTGCTTGGGAGGAAATTTGCCTCTTTCGAGCAACAGCCCACGGAGGTCGTGGCCCTCGACAAAATCCATGGTGATGAATTTGATCCCGTCGGATTGCCCCAGATCGAAGATGCGAATGACATTCTTGTGAGTGACCTGCCGGGCGAGAATCAGTTCCTGCTTGAATCGCCGCAGGATCTCCGGATTCTTCGCGAGTTCCGGGCGAATGAGTTTGAGTGCAACAATGCGATCGAGTTCCGTGTCGCGCGCCTTGTAGACCGCGCCCATGCCGCCTCGCCCAAGCAACTGGAGAACTTCGTAGCGCTCGGCCAATACCCTTCCTATCTCAATATCGTCAGCTGCCGCTGCAATTCCGGCAGACCGTGGCGTCACAGCCATGGACCAGGCTTCCGGCACACCAACTTCAGTGAGGGGTTCCTGGGACGGTTGAGTGGGAAGAGGCGTGTGGCAGCTTCCACAGCGCGAGACCGTGTATGGATTCTTGGTCGCGCAGACTGGACATTCCATGGACTGGCTAGTTAGGCTCCGATGACCACCATTATGACCCTAGCCGAGTCGAAAGCAAATAGTGGCTTGCGCTGCTCTTCCCGATACCGCACCATTGCTCGACCGGAAGGTATGTACATTCCGGCCTTCGGAACGGGCCTGCTTCCCGTTCAGCCCACGTCGTTTTCTCTACCTGTTTCTAGTGTGAGATCCCTGTTACGAGGGCGCCGACCGTCGTAGCATGGTTCGCCTCAAGGGCTGCTCCGGCTGAGGTCTTTGCTGCGGTCTCCTTCTTAGCAGACGGTATTACGTCGTAGGAGAGATACTCGATCGTCAGTGTCGCCACACCCCCGAGCCTGGTGTTTGTTACAGTCTCGTTCTGCTTGGGGAGATAGAAATTATCTATCTTCTGGTAAGTGTGCCGAATCTCCGATTTTGTGGTCCAGAAAGAGGGATTTTTCGCCGGTTCGGCTTCGATTTTGGTCACTGCGAAGTCATTTGGATCGACCCAAATTTTTCCCCGATAAAGAAACTTTGTCTCTTCTTTCGGCTCAACATTGAGGACGTAGTTGGTTCCGTCTATCCCTGCCAAGGAGAAAGTGTAGTTGGCTGTTGTGAGCGCCGTCCGCTTCCCATTGTTCGCGTCTGTAGCCTCTTGTTCGCTCTCGAGGAGACGCCGAAAGACGCGGTTCAGAATGAGCTTTGAGCCGGTCTCGCTGGTCACCGTAAAGCGCTTTGAAGCCGGGGCATCGAAATTGGCGTTCACCTCCATCGTCGCTTCTTTAGTACCAGGAAACCCGTGATATTCGAGGTGATAACGGCGATGTCCGACGTAGTGCTCGAGCGCTTCAGCTCGCTCTTGATTCTTTTGCTCGAGGCGCGCGACCACCTGATCAGCGTTCAACGCCGGCGGAGCAGGTTCGTCAAGCGCGTGAGCGGGAGCCACCCAAGCTGCTGCCATGAGCGCGGCGGCACCTATGGGGGTCAGATAAGAGAGCAGCTGATCCAGGTCCATTTACTCCTCCGGGTTCGAAAAGGGCTCTAGTGCCTTCGTTCGTGCGCAGCGGTCATAGGCTCACCTTATCCTGCCCATGGCTCGCCTGCCCGCTTCATTCCTACAACTAAGGTCTTTCCGTGACGGCCCCCGGCTCAGCAGGTCCACTATCTTTTTTCGATGCAGGGACCGGCCGAAATCTCCATGAATTTCAACTTCTGGCTGAAGTATCCGCAGATCCCGCCGCCCTCGTGATTAAAAAATACCTAAAAACCCCAGCAGGAACATGGATTTGAACCCACTGCCTCAAAATGGAATCATGGCCCCGTCGTGATTTCCAGGTCAGGAATGGACCTTCCCTGGGCTGTTCACAGGACGGACCGCTGTACTTTCTGGCACACTGTGTCGTTGCCTGGAAGGGCTTTACCGGGCGCTCATATGAGCCGCCCAGAGCATCCCGGGACGTCCCAGCGGGCCAGGGCATGGCTTGCGGGCATGGAGGAAGTCATGTCAGAGCTGCGCTATCACTCCGGCTTCGGAAACGAATTTGCGACAGAAGCCATCGCCGGCGCCTTACCCAAAGGCCAAAATTCCCCACAGCACTCACCCCTGGGTCTCTATGCGGAGCAGTTCAGCGGCACCCCTTTTACTGCTCCGCGCGGCGTAAACCGCAGGGCATGGCTCTATCGCATCCGCCCTTCAGTGACACACAAGCCGTTTGAGCCGGCGCCGCTCAATCATCTGCGAAGCGGACCGTTCAATGAAGCTCCGGCGACCCCGAACCAACTTCGCTGGAATCCAATCCCGATCCCAGAGACTCCATGCGACTTTCTCGATGGCATTTTCACGATGGGCGGCAACGGTGATCCCGCAGTTCAAGCAGGCTGCGCCGTTCATCTTTACGTTGCAAACAGAAGCATGAAGAATCGATTTTTTTCGAATGCCGACGGAGAGATGCTGATCGTGCCGCAGCAGGGCAAGCTGCGCTTCGCGACCGAACTCGGCATCCTCGAAGTCGCACCAGGAGAGATTTGTGTGATTCCGCGAGGTCTTAAATTCCGCGTGGATCTGCTCGAAGAATCAGCCCGTGGTTATCTCTGCGAAAACTACGGCCAGTACTTCCGTTTGCCCGATCTTGGCCCGATCGGCGCCAATGGGCTTGCCAATCCGCGCGATTTCCTGGCACCCGAAGCCGCCTTTGAAGATGTCGAAGGGGATTTCCGGATGCTATGCAAATTCCAAAGCCAGATGTGGTCGGCCAAGATCGACCATTCTCCGCTGGACGTCGTCGCATGGCATGGGAACTACGCCCCATACAAATACGATTTGGCAACTTTCAACTGTATCAACTCGGTCAGCTTCGACCATCCCGATCCATCGATCTACACCGTTCTAACGGCTCCAACCGCTATTCAGGGTACAGCGAACGTAGATTTCGTCATTTTTCCCCCACGGTGGTTGGTCGCGGAGCATACATTTCGCCCGCCATGGTTCCACCGCAACGCGATGAACGAGTTTATGGGACTGATCTTCGGCCAGTACGATGCCAAGGCGGAGGGATTCGTCCCCGGGGGCGCGAGTCTGCACAGCTGCATGCAGGCGCACGGACCAGACGCCGAAACGTTTGAGCGAGCCAGCCAAGCGGATCTCAAGCCGCAATATCTGGCGAACACATTGGCGTTTATGTTCGAGACGCAGCTGGTGATTCGCCCCACTCGATTTGCACTTGAGACCGAATGCTTGCAACGCGACTACTTTGAGGTGTGGCAGCCACTCACGAAACACTTTGAAAAAACCTACGCGAAATGAATACCGTGGGAACCCTGATCTCGGGATTGATCGATTATGCGGGGCTGTTTCCGCCGGCATCGCTGACGATGCGCGAGGCCGTACGGAACTATGGCTGCTACCTTGAGGGCACGGAGCAATGGGCGCTGGGCCGATTCATTCTGCCATGGGAGCGGATGGCTGAATTCCACGAAACCCGGGAAGCGTTGGCTCCGCAGCACGCCGTGACATGGCGCATCAGCCTGCTGGGCACGCCAGACGAGATACCACGGGCTCTCGAAGAGAATGCCAGCGCGAAAACCCCCGCTACGATCGACACGCTGGAAAGCAAAGCAGTTTCAGCGGGTGAGATTGCGTCGGCTGCTCAACGCATCCCTGAAGGGTTGACAGCATACTTTGAATGTCCGTGGGGCAAGGAGCTGCCTGAATTCATCAACGCCTGCGCAGCCACGGGCGTTCGCGTCAAGCTGCGAACCGGAGGCTTAACGCCGAGCATGATTCCACGCGCGGAAGAAATCGCGCATGCCCTTGTATTGTGCGAACAAACCACAACCCCGTTCAAAGCCACAGCGGGATTGCATCATCCCATCCGCTCTTTGTACAGACTTACCTATGCAGCAGATGCTCCCACCGATACGATGCATGGATTCGTGAACGTATTTCTTGCCGCCGCGTTGCTGTGGTCGGGAGGCAGCGAGGCAGATGCGGCAATTACGCTGCACAGAGACTCGCCTGAATCCTTCGAATTCGGTGATGAAGAAGTCTATTGGCATCCTTACACGCTGACAAAGAATCAGCTCCGCGAGGCTAGGGAGCACTTCGCGATTAGCTTCGGGTCCTGCTCCTTCGAAGAGCCGATGGACGACCTGAAGAGGCTCGCATGGCTATAGGCTGGAGCGAGGAGTTGCCTCGAACGCTAAATGCAACACACGATCCCAAACGGAAGAGTTGGATTCCCGTTCCGGCCGACAGTCCTTTTCCCATACAAAATCTTCCCTACGGACTATTCGTTCGACGCAATGGAACGCCGGCAGAGAGCGCAGGCTTGCCCCCCGCGATAAGCGTCGCGATCGGAGACTCAGTTCTCGACTTGCGCTCCTGCCTGTTAGAGGGCATTCTTGACTCGCTACCAGTACCACTGCGAAACGCGTGTGGCGCAGACAATTTCAACCGGTTGATGGCTCTGAGTCCAGCTTCCTGGTCGCAGTTGCGTTCATTGCTGAGCGATCTGCTGCGAGACGATCACCCGAACTCGGCACAGCATGAAGAGGCACTGCGTCCGCGCCTACTGGCTGCCGCCGATGTCGACATGGTGAAGCCGGGTGTCATCGGGGATTACACCGACTTTTACTCGTCGCTGTTTCACGCCACCAATGTCGGGGGGTTCTTCCGGCCTGACAATCCCCTGTTGCCGAACTACAAATACGTTCCGATCGGCTATAACGGACGAGTGTCCTCGATTGTGGTCAGTGGCACTCCTGTAAAGCGCCCACGCGGGCAGATTCTTCCTACCGGCGAAACGCAGCCGCGTCTCCTACCAAGCCGCTTGTTGGATTATGAGTTGGAGATCGGACTCTTTGCCGGCCCGGGCAACGAGCTGGGACAACCGATTCCCATCGATTGGGCCGCGTCGCACATCTTTGGTTTGTGCCTGCTGAATGATTGGTCGGCACGTGATATTCAGTCATGGGAATATCAGCCATTGGGGCCATTCCTTTCGAAGGGTTTCGCGACAACGATTTCTCCGTGGGTGGTAACGATGGAAGCGCTGGCGCCATTCCGAGTCCCGGCGTTTGCGCGTCCGGAAGGTGATCCGGAGCCGCTTCCTTATCTTTATTCTTACGAGGATCAGAACCACGGTGCGGTCGATATTACCCTCGAGGTATACCTCAGGTCTGCCAACATGCGGCGGCCGGATGCCCAGGTTCCCCCAGTCCGTTTGAGCCGGAGCAATTTGCGAGATCTTTACTGGACCCCATCACAGCTTGTGACGCATCACACAAGCAACGGCTGCAACCTTCGACCGGGTGACCTCTTGGGAAGCGGAACGGTGTCAGGGGCCGACGCTGGATCTCTCGGATGCCTGCTGGAGCTGACAAGACGGGGAGCAGAACCAATCCCCTTGCCTACGGGCGAGAGGCGCACTTTCCTCGAGGACGGGGATGAGATTATGCTTCGCGGTTACTGCGATCGCGCAGGATTCGTGAGTATCGGACTAGGGGAGTGTTCCGGCGTCATTGTGCCCGCGTAGAGTGCTCGTGTTGCGGACCCACGAATGTATAACTTTTTAACGCAAGAGCACAGAAAAAGTTGCACTAAGAAGCGAGTCATCCGCTTCAAGAATTCGTGTAGCTTCGGTTATCGGGATCGCCTGCTTCTATCATCTATCGGCCTGCCGTCCGTCGAACTGCAACGAATGTGACACGACATGTGGTCTATTCTGTGTGGGTATGCTCCCTGCCGGCGACCAAAAACTCGTACAGATCCTTGATCTGGCGCTCAGCGACGTTGGCCGGCGCAGTGGGGATTGGCTCGTCTGCCATCCCGGGTGTACACAGTGTTGCATTGGGGTCTTTTCTATCAATCAGCTCGATGCTGAGCGTCTGCGCGCTGGCCTCGATGAGCTCACTCGCACTGACCCGTTACGCTCCGCAGCCCTCGTCCAACGTGTCCAAGAATCCATCGACCGCCTCAGTCACAACTTCCCGGGAGACGCAGTCACTGGCTTGCTCGATACCTCCGATGAGGCGCAGGCCGGGTTTGAGGAGTTTGCCAACGATGAAACATGCGCGGTGCTCGATCCTACAACCGGGTTTTGCGACCTATATACGCACCGTCCTGTTGCTTGCCGCGTCTTCGGACCGCCGGTGCGCTCCAGATCCGGCACGGAAGGTGGATTGGGGATTTGTGAGCTGTGCTATCACGGCGCAACGGAAGAGGAGATCGCTGCCTGTGAGATGGTGGTCGACCCGGATGGTATCGAAGCTCAAGTTCTCGGAGAGCTCGCGCAGGGAAACAGGCGCGGCGATGAAGAGAGGTTGACGTTGGTAGCCTTCGCGCTTGCGCGACGAGATCGCTAGTGACTTGTCGAAATAACAACGATAGTGACGAGAATCAGCGAGAGACAGTTTGCGTCCCGAGAATCCCAGGTCTCAGAATCGAGATCTGGGGCACCCAGCTTGGCTGTATGCTAACGAATTCACTGCGACAGGCCACTAGGAGTGCCGGAAAGCTATGCTCTCGGTACAATTGATTGGATTACTCACAAGAAGAAATCCGATCAGGAAAGCAGACCATGTCGTCCAATACCGCTACGAACCTCACGACGGCCATTTACAAAGCTGCTGGCCAAGCAGGCCTCTCCGTACTGTCGGCTGACCAGGCTACAGACTTCAACGGGCAGCCGACCGCCGCGTACAAGCTCGGCGTCTCAGGAAGTGCTCCGGGCGAACGCACACTTCAGCTAGAGCTCAGCAACGTCTTAGACGTGGAGCAGCCGGAGTTGTTTCAAGCACTAGGCACATACCTGAGCGAACAAGCGCTGCGGTTGCGAAATCCGCAGCCAGATGTTTACGTGACGGTCGGCGGAATACCGATCACTCTCGGTGAGTTTCACTGGCCTTTTCACCGGTCGACCTCGGGTGCGGATACCTACATCGTGCACGGGCTGGTGTCACTCGCGGACGGAACCGCCTCCCCGCTCCACGCCAAAATTTCTGCCAGCATGACTGTAACTTTCGCTGAGATTGTTCCGGCAGCCGAACAGCCGTACGCAGAAACGTTCATTTATAACGCGATTCGGAAAACGCTCGATCAAGGCCAGCTCGAGCTGCTGAAGAGCGGGAATCGCCAGCCCGTCCCCGTCACCACGCGGTATTACAGCCGCTGGCAGAAGAAATTCTTCTTCAGCGATAGCACCGAGGAGACACGGCGACAGTTCATCTTATCCAAGGTTTTCTGGCTATCGGGCATCCTTGGACAGAGCCGCCCTGTATGGGTCGCCGACCCTCGGGATGCGCAATACCTCAACACGACGCCGGAAATGCTTGCCACGGCGGCCGCAGAACTCGCTCGCGCGGGAGTGTTAAACCGGAGCGAAGATGGCGCATTCGCCGCCGCAACTCCAGCGCTCCTCAAACGGGAACACGAATTTCGCGCTCGCCTGGAAGAGTCCTTGGCTTTCACGAAACCTGCGTTTAATGAAGAAATGCGGGCTGGTCATACGAATATGTGAATTCTTGAGAAATCATGGGCGAAGCTTGACTTACCGGACTTCGGTAGGAAAGTTATAGTGGACAAGAGCAGTTGAAAGGAGCACACATGCGTAGCAAGGTTCTAAACGTCGTAGGAGTGCTGGGAACGTTGGCCTTCGGAGTTCAAATGCTTTCGGCGCAGTCCTCGCAAACGATTCATGGTTTCGTCAGCGATTCACGTTGTGGCACAGCGCATAGCTCCCCGAGCGCTGCGGCATCGAAGTGCATCAAGGGCTGCTTGAAAGGCAGCTCTGAGGCAGTGGTAGTGAGTGATGGCAAGGTTTATCACCTCAAGGGCAAGACGGGCCAAGTTGGCAAGTACGCAGGAGAGAACGTTACTGTAACTGGCACGGTCGACGGCGACACACTGACTGTGGATTCGGTCAGCCCGGAAAAATCGTAAGCTACGAGCTGTTCCAGAGATCGATGCCCATAGCCAGCAATGCTGGTTTGTGGGCATTTTTGCGTTTTTGGACGAATGCGCGGATGGATAGATGGCTATACTGCGACGGCCGCCCCGCAGCGATGGCAGAAGCGGGCGACCGCGGCGTTGCCCGCCCCACATGCAGTACACACGGCGAGGGGCGGCGCGGCTACGGGCAAGCCGCCCGCCAGAAGTGTTGAGGCGAAGATCTGGGCATGCTCGGCGTTATACCGCCGCACTCTTGCCGGCATGAAGAAACACTCGATGAAACCCAAGAGAGCCGGAATTCCGGTCCAGAAAAAGAGCAAATAAAGAATGCCCAGGCCATTCCGGCCCAGGTAGAAATGATGTGCTCCAAAGCTGCCCAAAATGAGGGCCAACAGCACACCAGTCGCTTCATCCTTCGCATAGGGATGTATTTGAGAATGAAAGGCAGCTCGTTGCTGGTCACTGGTAATCACGATCGCTGGCTGAGTCATGGAAGTTCCCGTCCCTTCTGTCCCGGATAAAAATACGCCGGCGGAAGGATTCAGGTTCCATGGTTGCAAAGAAAAGGCCGCGATCGCTCGCGGCCTTTTGGCTTTTTGTATGATTCGGAGAACTACTCGGTTGCCATTTCTTCCGCTTCGCCTTCCTGACGCATCAATTCCAGTTCGCGCTCCGCCTCTTCGTACGCTGCGGTAACTTCCTGTTGGACGCGAACCGCAGCTTCTTCCAGCTCAGGCGAGAGCTGAATGTTGCGGTAGTACTCCATGCCAGTACCGGCCGGGATAAGCCGCCCGACAATGACGTTCTCCTTGAGACCGCGCAGGGTGTCCACCGAGCCGTTGATGCTGGCTTCGGTAAGCACGCGTGTCGTCTCCTGGAAGGAAGCAGCGGAGATAAACGAGTCGGTCGAGAGCGAAGCCTTGGTGATCCCGAGCAGAAGCGGACGGCCAATTGCAGGCCGGCCACCATTCGCGATCACGCGCTCATTCTCCTCGCGGAAGCGGAACTTATCGATCTGCTGTTCGAGCAGGAAGGATGTGTCTCCCACCTCCTCGATCTTGACCCAGCGCAGCATCTGACGAACGATCGTCTCAATGTGTTTGTCAGAGATGGCAACGCCTTGCAGACGGTAGACTTCCTGGATCTCGTTGACCAGATACCCCTGAAGCTCCTTCTCGCCGAGCACCGCGAGGATGTCATGCGGATTGAGCGGTCCATCCATGAGCGGTTCCCCAGCGCGCAGGCGTTCCCCTTCCTGCACGTTGACGTGTACGCCACGTTGTACCGAGTACTCTTTCTCCTCGCCGTTGTCGGCGGTCACGTAGATCTTGCGCTGTCCCTTGGCCACTTCGCCGAACTTGACCACGCCATCGATCTCGCTGATGATCGCGGTTTCGCGCGGCTTACGCGCCTCGAAGAGCTCGACCACGCGCGGCAGACCACCGGTAATGTCCTTGGTGCGGGTTGTCTCGCGCGGGATCTTCGCCAGGACGTCGCCCGGGAAGACCTCGTCGCCGTCCTGGATCATGAGGTGAGCGCGGCTGGGCATCAGATATCGCTTGTTGCCTTTGGCGCCTTTAATGATGATGGCCGGCTGGCGCTTCTCGTCGGGAGCTTCGGCAACCACCAGACGAGATAGACCGGTGACTTCATCGACTTCCTCGTTCAGCGTAATGCCTTCCTGGAGGTCCTTGAACTGCACCGTGCCGCCGATCTCAGTGAGAATCGCGAAGGTGTAAGGATCCCATTCGACCAGGGTCTGGCCGAGCTGGACGCGCGCACCATCTTCCACCTTGAGCTTGGCGCCATAGACGACCTGGTAGCGCTCCTTCTCGCGGCCACGCTCGTCAACTACTGCGATTGCACCCGAACGGTTCATGGCGACCAAGTCACCCGTCTTGGCACGGACCGTAGCCATGTTGATGAAGCGGACCACACCATTGTTCTTAGCATCCAGCCGCGACTGCTCGGAGACGCGGGAGGCTGTTCCGCCGATGTGGAAGGTACGCATCGTCAACTGCGTGCCTGGCTCACCGATCGATTGGGCAGCGATCACGCCAACTGCCTCACCAAGCTCAACCATGCGGCCAGAGGCCAGGTTGCGGCCGTAGCAGAGGATGCAGACACCACGTCTGGATTCGCAGGTCAGCACAGAGCGGATCTTCACCTTTTCGATTCCAGCGCCCTGGATTGCAGACGCCAGATCCTCGGTGATTTCCTGGTTCACTTCGACGATCACGCTGCCTTCGTAGTCCTTGATCTTCTCAAGGGACACGCGGCCAATAATGCGGTCGCGCAGCGGCTCGATGATCTCGCCGGACTCGACGATCGGACCGACATAAATGCCTTCTACCGTGCCGCAGTTCTGCTCGCTGACGATGACGTCTTGCGCCACGTCGACCAAGCGGCGGGTCAGGTAGCCGGAATCGGCCGTCTTCAGAGCGGTATCCGCCAAGCCCTTACGAGCGCCGTGCGTCGAGATGAAGTACTGCAGCACGGTGAGACCTTCGCGGAAGTTTGCCGTGATCGGCGTTTCGATGATTTCACCAGAGGGCTTCGCCATCAGACCGCGCATTCCGGAGAGCTGGCGAATCTGCTGCTTCGAACCGCGAGCACCGGAGTCGGCCATGATGTAGATCGGATTCATGACGCCCGCCTTATCGGCGTTCTTCATGTTGTCGAACATCTCATCGGCAACCTTCTCGGTAACCGCCGACCAGATCTGGATGACCTTGTTGTTACGCTCGCCATTGGTGATAGCACCATCCAGGTATTGCTGCTGCACGGCAAAGACCTGCTTTTCCGCGTCGCGCACCAGTGTGTACTTGGTGTCTGGAATCACCATGTCGTCGAGACCGACAGAGAGCCCGCTGCGGGTCGCGTACTGGAATCCAAGGTCCTTGATGCGGTCCAGCATCTTGACCGTAACTTCGAGGCCCAGGTTCAAGTAGCAGTAGTTGACGAGCTGTCCGATGCCCTTCTTTTTAAGCAAGCCATTTACAAACGGCATGGCCTCAGGAAGCGCATCATTGAGGATCGCCCGTCCGACGGTAGTCGAGATGTACTGCTTGTCGTACTGCACCGGCTCGGTGTGAGTGAGGTCCTGGTCATCGTAGGCGGTGGTCATATCGAGCACAGGTCCGCTATAGCGCAACCGGATCGGTGTCAGGGTCTCGACTTCCTTGGCTTCAAGGGCCATCAGGACTTCTTCCGTATCGGCGAAGACACGGCCCTCCCCTTTGCCACCCTTCTTTACCTTGGTGAGGTAATAGAGACCGAGCACCATGTCCTGCGTCGGAACGGTGATCGGCTGACCGGAGGCCGGCGACAGGATGTTGTGCGAAGCAAGCATCAACACGCTAGCTTCTACCTGCGCTTCCGGAGACAGCGGAATGTGCACGGCCATCTGGTCACCATCGAAGTCTGCGTTGAATGCAGTGCAGACGAGCGGATGGATCTTGATTGCCTTGCCTTCCACCAATACCGGTTCGAAAGCCTGGATACCGAGGCGGTGCAGCGTTGGAGCGCGGTTCAAGAGGACCGGGTGGTCCTTGATGACTTCTTCAAGGATGTCCCACACAATCGGCTCTTGCAGTTCGACCATCTCTTTGGCCTGCTTGATGGTCGTGCAGTGCCCTGTCTGCTCCAGCCGGTGATAGATGAAGGGCTTGAAGAGCTCAAGCGCCATCTTCTTCGGCAAGCCGCACTGATGCAGCTTGAGCTCCGGACCAACGACGATGACAGAGCGTCCTGAATAGTCGACGCGCTTGCCCAGGAGGTTTTGGCGGAAACGGCCCTGCTTGCCCTTCAGCGTATCGGAGAGCGACTTGAGCGGGCGGTTATTGGCGCCGCGCAGCACACGTCCTCTGCGGCCGTTGTCGAAGAGCGCGTCGACTGCTTCCTGCAACATGCGCTTCTCATTGCGGACGATCACCTCGGGCGCATGGAGGTCCATGAGCTTCTTGAGGCGGTTGTTCCGGTTGATGACGCGACGATACAGGTCGTTCAGATCGGAAGTGGCAAATCGTCCACCATCCAATGGCACGAGCGGGCGCAGTTCCGGCGGGATAACCGGGATGACGTCGAGGATCATCCATTGCGGCTTGTTGCCGGACTTGCGGAACGCTTCGACAACCTTGAGGCGCTTGGCATATTTGAGCCGCTTCTGGAGCGAGGTCTCGGCCTTCATCCGCTCACGGAGCTCGATGGCCAACTCGTCTACGACGACGCGCTTCAGCAATTCCTTAATCGCCTCGGCTCCCATCATTCCCTTGAAGCCAGTCGGGCGGTACTGCTGGTCGAGCTCGCGGAAACGAGCTTCGTCCTTGATGATTTCGCGCTCACGCACCGGGGCGTCGCCTGGATCGACCACGACGTAGCTCTCAAAGTAGAGCACGCTCTCAAGATCGCGCAGCGAAATATCCAATAAGTGTCCGATACGCGAGGGCAGACCCTTGAAGAACCAGACGTGCGAACAGGGCGACGCCAGTTCGATGTGGCCGAGGCGCTCACGACGCACTTTGGACAAGGTAACTTCGACACCGCATTTGTCGCAGATCACGCCGCGGTGCTTCATGCGCTTGTACTTGCCGCACAAGCACTCCCAATCGGTGACAGGACCAAAGATACGGGCGCAGAAAAGACCGTCACGCTCGGGTTTGAAAGTGCGGTAGTTGATCGTTTCCGGCTTGGTTACTTCGCCGTGCGACCAACTACGGATCTTTTCCGGCGAAGCGAGTGAAATACGGATTGCATCGAAATCCGTGATAGGGCTAGTGAGTTCAAATGGGCTGGAACGGTACAAGACGACCCTCCTTGGCATCTCGCTGCGGACCGGTTTGTTCCTAAGCGTGTGCCGGCTACGTTCCCGGAATTCATTCTGCTCTGGCTTCCTGTCCTTTTCCGGGAGCACTTGCTTTTAGGGACAGGGCCCGATTTCAAAAATTTAGTTCTTCAATCTCACTCTCTTACGGGAGGCGCCTGGGTCCGGCCGCCAGCCTTGATAGGCCCAGGCGTCTTGCGCCGCAGAGAGATCAGTCGGCCGCCGCGATGGCCGGGACGACTTGTTTCTTATCTCCCAATTGCTTGATCAGTTCCACATCAAGACATAGCGATTGCAACTCGCGAATCAGCACGTTGAACGATTCCGGCACACCGGGCTCGATCGCCGCCTCGCCCTTGACAATGGCCTCATAGATTTTCGTGCGGCCATAGACATCGTCGGACTTGGCAGTGAGCAACTCCTGCAAGATGTACGCGGCGCCATAAGCCTCAAGCGCCCAGACTTCCATCTCGCCGAAACGCTGACCACCGAACTGTGCCTTACCACCCAGGGGCTGCTGAGTAATGAGCGAGTACGGTCCGATCGAGCGAGCGTGGATCTTGTCGTCGACCAGGTGCGACAGCTTGAGCATGTAAATGTAGCCAACGGTTGCCGGCTGCTCGAACTGTTCGCCCGTCATGCCGTCGAACAAGTGGGTCTTGCCCGAGCTGGGAAGATCCGCCGAAGCCAACAGGGCCTTCATTTCGGATTCCTTGGCTCCGTCGAAGACCGCTGTGCCGAACCAGATGCCGCGCTTCATGCCGGCAGCGACCCGGAGCAACTGTTCGTCATCGAGCTCAAGCAGTTGGCGTAGCGTCGCCGTATTGGCGAACCGCTGCGTTACCAACTCACGAACCTCGTTGGCATCGCGATTGCGCTCAACAATTGCAGCAATCTGTTCGCCTAGCTTGTGCGCCGCCCAGCCCAGGTGTGTCTCCAGGATCTGACCGACGTTCATGCGCGAGGGAACACCCAGCGGATTCAAGACGATCTCGACCGGCGTCCCGTTGGGCAGATACGGCATATCTTCTTCGGGAAGAATGCGCGCAATCACGCCCTTGTTGCCGTGACGTCCTGCCATCTTGTCGCCAACCGACAGCTTGCGCTTCATTGCGATGTAGACCTTGACCAGCTTGATGACGCCCGGCGCCAGCTCATCGCCCTTCTGCAGTTTGCCAATTCTCTCGTTGGTGATCTTGCGCAGCACATCGATCTGCCGCGAAGTCATCTCCTCAATCTCGTCGATCTGCTCGTTGACCCGGGGGTCCTTGTCGGCATAGCGAATACGTTTGAGGTTACGAGTCGAGATGCGCTCGATGGTGTCGCGGTCGATGATCTGCTCTTTCACGATCAGGCGCTTGTTGGTGCGCTCGTCGTGCAGGTCGGCCAAGACTTCCTTCCCGCCCAGGATCGACTCCAATCGTTTCAGCCGCTCGTCAGTCAGAATGCGGATTTCGTCAGCCAGGTTCTTCTCGAGCTTCGCCACCTGCTCGGCTTCGATCAGCTTGGCGCGTTCATCCTTTTCCTGCCCCTTGCGGGAGAAGATGCGAACGTCCACGACTGTGCCTTCGATGCCTGGAGGGCACGTCAGCGAAGCGTCGCGCACGTCGCCTGCTTTTTCGCCGAAGATGGCGCGCAGCAGCTTCTCTTCCGGCGTCAGCTGGGTCTCGCCTTTGGGCGTTACCTTGCCGACCAGGATGTCATTGTGTTTTACCTTGGCGCCGATGCGGATCACGCCGCTCTCGTCAAGGTCACGCAATGCCGACTCGGAGACGTTGGGGATATCGCGCGTGATCTCTTCAGGACCAAGCTTGGTGTCGCGCGCTTCGATCTCGAACTCTTCGATGTGTACCGAAGTGTAGTAGTCGTCGCGCACCAGCTTCTCGGAGATCAGGATCGCATCCTCGAAGTTGTATCCGCGCCACGGCATAAAGGCCACCAGCACATTCCTACCGAGTGCCAGTTCGCCCTGCTCCGTGCACGGACCATCGGCGATCACCTGCCCCTTGAGGACGCGGTCGCCCTGACGAACGATCGGCTTCTGGTTGATGCAGGTGTTCTGGTTGGACCGCTTGAACTTGATCAGCTGATAAATGTCGGACCCCACCTCGCGCGAGAGCTGCGTCGGGTGGTGCTCACCCTCGACGCGAACGATGATGCGTTCGGAGTCGACAGAATCGATAATCCCGTTGCGCTTGGCAAGAATGACCGCACCGGAGTCGCGTGCAGTTACCCCTTCCATCCCGGTGCCGACCAGCGGCGCTTCCGCAACAAGCAACGGAACGGATTGCCGTTGCATGTTGGCGCCCATCAGCGCACGGTTGGCGTCGTCATGTTCGAGAAAGGGGACGAGCGAAGCAGCGACCGAGACGAGTTGTTTCGGGCTGACGTCGATGTAGTCCACTTCGTCGCGGTTGACCAGCACGAAGTTCCCTTGGCGGCGGGCGTTCACGAGGTCCTCGACAATGCGTCCTTCCGAGTCGAGCTCAATGTTTGCCTGCGCGATCGTATGACGGTCCTCTTCCCACGCCGAGAGATAGAACGAGTAGGGATCGAATTCGATCGGGCGCTTTTTGTCCTTGCGCAGCTGGGCATTCAGCCGGAGCGCTTCCTGCCGCTCCAGATGATCGCCAACCCGCAACCCACTCTCCCCGGCATTGGTGACTTGCGCATAATCGAGAATGTGGCCATGGCGAACACGCCGGTACGGCGACTCGATGAAGCCATACTCATTGATCCGCGCAAAGCACGACAGCGAGCTGATAAGGCCGATGTTCGGGCCTTCCGGGGTTTCAATCGGGCAGATACGGCCATAGTGCGTCGGGTGCACGTCGCGGACTTCAAAGCCTGCGCGCTCCCGGCTTAAACCGCCCGGCCCCAGCGCGGAGAGACGCCGCTTGTGCGTAATCTCCGATAAGGGATTCGTCTGGTCCATGAACTGCGAGAGCTGCGAAGATCCAAAGAACTCACGGATGGCGGCCATGACCGGCTTGGCATTGATCAGGTCGTGCGGCATCGCCGTGGACATCTCCTGATACACGCTCATCTTTTCCTTGATCGCACGCTCCATGCGAACCAGTCCGATGCGGAACTGGTTTTCCATCAGCTCACCAACGGCACGCACCCGGCGGTTGCCGAGGTGATCGATATCATCGACCACGCCGATGTTTTTGCGCAGCTTAAGCAGATATCGGATGGTTCCGTAGAAATCCTCTGGCGTCAGCGTGCGACGGTCCAACTGGGATTCATCCGCCGTCTCGTACAGCTTGATGTTGAACTTCAGCCGGCCCACGCGCGAAAAGTCATACTTGCGGGGGTCGAAGAACATGCCCTCGAACAAAGCGGTTGCCGTATCTAATGTGGGCGGATCGCCGGGACGTAGCTTGCGGTAGATCTCAATCAGCGCCTCTTCCGGCTTACGCACCGAGTCACGCCGCAGCGTGTTGGTGATAATGTTGCCGACGTCGTCCCGCTCGGGGAAGAAGACCGCAATCGAAGACACGCCGCTTTGAACAATCTTGTGCAGCTTTTCAGCAGTCAACTCCTGGTTGGCCTCGAGCAGCACGTCGCCGGTCGAGGTATCCACCACGTCGGACGCAGTCATCGCGCCATCGAGCTCGGAAGCCTCAATTTCGACTTGCGATACTTTGTGCGAACGGAGCGCCTTCAGGATGCTCGGCGTCACCTTGCGGCCGGAATGCGCAATCTCCTCGCCCTTGACTAGGACGGCATGCGCAGGCTTCGCTCCCAGGAGATGCGTGGGCTTTTCGGCATCCTCAGTGACTGTCCAGAAGAGCTTGCCATCCTTTACGGCGATCGTGTCGACCAGATAAAAGGTCTTCAGGATCTCCTCGTCCGAGCGCAGGCCGAGGGCCCGCAGAAAGATCGTGCCCAGAAATTTGCGCTTGCGGTCGATGCGGACATAAAGCGTATTTTTCTGGTCGTATTCGAACTCCACCCAGGAGCCGCGGTACGGAATGATCTTGCCCAGGAAATAAGTCCGATTGTTGGCGGTCTCAAAGAAAACGCCAGGAGAGCGATGCAACTGGCTCACGATGACGCGCTCGGTGCCGTTTACGATGAAGGTGCCATTCTGGGTCATCAACGGAATGTCGCCGAAGAAGACCTCTTGCTCCTTAATGTCGCGGATCGTCTTCGCGCCGGTTTCGGGATCCTTGTCGTAAATGGTCAGGCGTACCGTCACCTTGAGTGGCGCGGAGTACGTCATCCCACGCTCTTCACACTCCGCCTGGTCATACTTGAGCTGCAAGCCCACAGGATCGCCGCACTTGTTGCAGAAATCCGGAGTGTTCTTGTTGTACGTTCCGCATTTCTGGCAGAGCACATCGCCCGGGTGGAACGGATCAGTAATCACCATTGCGCCGCAGTTCACGCAAGTCGTGCGGAGATGGTGCAGGCCTTTCAAGTGGCCGCACTTGCACTCCCAGTTGCCGATCGAGTAGTCGACGAAGTCGAGCTGTGAGATATTTCGGAAGTCCGTGATCGGAAAAACCGAGACGAACACGGACTGGAGACCGTTATCTTCCCGCTCTGAAGGCAGCTTATCCATTTGCAGGAAGCGCTCATAGGAGCGGCGTTGCACTTCAATCAGGTTCGGGATTTGGATAGAGGTCGGAATTTTGGAAAAATCGAGACGGCTACGAATGGCGCGGTTCTCGTTTGACATGCTTCACTCCTGAGGCTCGGGTACGCGAAGTTGCGGGGAACACAGAGCTCCGCCCGAGTCCAGCGGTGCATCTGGGAGTGCTGAATTGACTGATGCGCTGACACGTCTTCGCCGCCTCGCCCGGCAAAAACATCGCATTCTTTTGGATCTAAGCAACCCCCAATGACGGGGAAACGTCAGACGGAGGTGCTAATGCCTGCTCAATCACTCGCCCACGCGAGCAGACGCATAGTCGACGGGAGGCCCAAAGAGGCCGGAAGACACGTGGAAGGGAATCGGAAAAATGACAAGCGCTCGCTAGGGCAAACCGCCCTACGAGCGCCACAAACGAATTGTGCACTTGACCAATAGATAGGAATGTCCGAATCCCGCTGGTTCCGATAAGCCGCGTGTTCGCCGCCCTACAGCAGATCGTTCACCACATCTGGAAACCCGCCGCCGCTTTTCCAAATGTGCCGGTACTGTTAAGAGCACCGGAGATTAGGTCACATACGATTCATCTGATCTGAAGACGATCGTACGCAAGGAACCACTCCACTAAAGCGAAAGAAGCTCACCCCTAGCAGAGACGCGCCAATTGCCTAAAGAATATGATAGCGCGTCCCGCTTTGGCATGCAACTTGCTACTTAACCTCGACTCCGGCGATCCCCTCGAACTTCTTCCTGACTGTCTCGGCTTCTTCCTTGCTCACGTTCTCTTTGAGCGGTTTGGGAGCGCCGTCAACCAGGTCCTTGGCTTCCTTGAGTCCAAGCGAGGTGACTTCGCGTACGGCCTTGATGGTGTTGATCTTGTTCGCACCCGCATCCTTGAGGATTACGGTGAACTCGGTCTTCTCTTCGACTGGCGCCGCGGCTGCCGCGCCTGCCCCGCCGCCAGCGACGACAACCGGTGCTGCCGCTGCTGCCGAAACGCCAAGACGCTCTTCCAGCTTCTTTACCAGGGCCGCTGCGTCGAGCAGGCTCAAGCCCACAATTTGATCTTCCAACTGCTGCAGATCCGCCATTTTTCTCTCCACGTAAGACAAACTTGTTGGTATTACGACTTGATATTGCCCGGATTGCCGTCAGGCGCTCCGTTTGCCACGCTATCCCCAGAGGTTTCCGATGTGCCCAGACCAGCACACCCCGGGGGCTCCCGCAGCACGATCCTTTTGACTTTCTAGCTTGCTCCTGGCGCCTCTGCTGCTGCCGCCTCCACTGCTGGAGCTTCCGCTGCCGGCGCCTCTGCTGCTGGCGCCTCCACGGCTGGAACTTCCGCTGCCGGCGCCTCTGCTGCTGCCGCTTCCACTGCTGGAACTTTGGCGGCTGGAGTTTCCACTGTTGGAGCTTCCGCTGCTGAGGCTTGGGGTGCTGGAGCTTCCGTTACCGGAAGTGCCGCTGCCGGAGCCTCTACCGCTGGCCGTCCTTCCGCCTGCGGCGCCGCAGCGAACTTCTGCTTTTCGACACCCTGGTTTAACACAACCGCGAGATCGCGTCCTGCGGCATTCAAAACTGTAACCAACCGCTGCGCCGGGGCATTGATCAGGAAGAGGAGCTTCGAATAAAGCTCTTCCTTTCCTGGCATCGTTGCCAGCTGCTTGACCTCCTCGACGGAAATCAATTTGCCGTCGATGATTCCCAGCTTGAAGGTGAACTCGGCGTTCTCCTGCACCCAGGTGGACAGGGCCTTGGCCAGCGCGACCGGATCGGCGCCGGTATATGCAATTGAAGAAACGCCCTTGAGATTCTGTAGGGCCTGCTCTACCTTGGTGCCCTTGGCAGCGCGCGCCGCCAACTTATTCTTCAATACGCGGTAGCGGCCGCCCGCACCGCGTACCACCTTGCGCAATTCGAAATCCTGCGCCACCGTAAGCTTTTGAAACGTGCCCACGATCGCGCTCGTCGAGCCTTCGAGCTCGCGCGCGAGATGTTCAATCTTCTCTGCCTTCGCCTGCTTGGTCAGTGCCATAAAACCAGCCTCTATTCGTTCTTCCGGTTGCCAACCGCCCGCCATCGACCTTTCAGGGAACCCGGACGCCATCAGCGTGAAAATGAGTCAATCTATTCAACAGCTCAACGCTCAACGCCCAACGCCTGGAAAATCGGCGGAAAGGGGTGGTCGAGTTCTGGGTTACGCCTTAGCGGCGCCGTCCGCCACTTCACTGGTCAGCGCGATCCCGGGTCCCATGGTGGAGCTGAGCGTGATGCCCCGAATGTATTTGCCCTTCGCTGCCGATGGCTTCGCGCGAACCACGCTGGTGATGACCGTGGTCGCGTTCTCGATCAGCTTTTCCGGTGGGAAGGAAAGCTTCCCTACCGGCACGTGCACGAGAGCCGTCTTGTCGGTGCGAAACTCGACTTTGCCAGCCTTGATCTCTCTGATCGCCGCAGCTACGTCATTGGTGACGGTGCCTGTCTTTGGATTGGGCATCAAGCCACGAGGTCCGAGGACCTTGCCCAGACGACCCACGGACTTCATCATGTCTGGTGTCGCGATCAAGGCATCGAAATCGGTCCAACTCTCTTTTTGGATCTTCTCTACAAGGTCCTCGCCGCCAATAATGTCAGCGCCGGCAGCCTCAGCCTCGCGCATCCGATCGCCAGAGGCCACAACTGCAACCTTCTTGGTCTTTCCTAAGCCATGCGGCAAGACCACAGTCCCGCGAACCATCTGATCGGCATGTTTCGGATCGACACCCAACCGCAGCGTCAGATCGACGGTTTCGTCGAATTTTGCGAACTTTACCTTTTTGAGGAGGGGAACTGCATCATTCAGTGAGTACGGGCGGTCTTCCACCTGCGCACGCACTTTCGCCTGATTTTTGCTTAGCTTCTTTGCCATACTTCCTCGTCTCCCACCGCTAGACACCTGGAGCTATCCGGCCGTGGTGTTGGCGCTCGGAACACCGGGCTGCCGTTGACTTATCGCATTTTCATCAATGAAGAGAAGATGCGTCACGCCTCCAGGCCAGCGATCGGCCACTTGAGACGCATTTCCGATAATAGCACGGATTCCTATAAATCCAGCCAGCCAATCCCCAAAAAGGAGACGGGATTCGAATAGAAAATACCCCGCGAACTACGCGACGACGTCAATCCCCATCGAGCGCGCCGTGCCCTTGATGCTCTTGACGGCTGCTTCGACAGAGGCAGCGTTGAGATCGGGCAGCTTCTGTTTTGCGATTTCAAGCACCTGGTTCTCGGTCACCTTGCCGACCTTCTCCTTATTCGGGGACGCCGAGCCCTTGGCCAGATTCGCTGCCTTTTTTAGCAGCACAGAAGCCGGCGGGGTCTTGGTTACGAAAGTGAAGGTGCGGTCCACGTAAACCGTGATCACTACAGGGATGATCAGCCCAGCCATTTCCTTATTCTGGGTTCGCGCGTTGAACTGCTTGCAGAACTCCATGATATTGACTTGGGCCTGGCCCAGAGCAGGACCGACGGGTGGCGCCGGGGTAGCCTTGCCCGCTTCGATCTGCAATTTGACCTGGGTCTGAACTTTCTTTGTGGGAGGCATTTCAAAATTCCTTTCCTTAATTTAAGGCTGCGCAATACTGCCGCCCTCGCCCTCTTGCTCCGCTCGCGCTTCCCAGGCTCTTCGAACCACACAGCTTCTCGGCTGGGGTCATTGCCTAGCGGCGTTTCTCAACTTACTCTCTTCTTCAACCCAGCCCTTAGAAGCAATCCACTGAAACTTCCAGCGCAGGGGAGAACAGCCTGAGCACAACTGCACGCGAAGCCCGAGCCAAAATCGACCAGCTCGACGCTCCTAAAACTTCTAAACTACCTTTTCAACTTTACCGAACTCGAGTTCGACAGGTGTCGACCGTCCGAAGATGGTGACCATCACCTTCAAGGTCTCGCGATCTTCATTCACCTCATCCACGACACCATTGAAGTTGGCAAACGGCCCGTCCGTGATCCGGACCGACTCGTTTTTCTCGAACTTGATCTTAAGCCGCGGCTTCTCCTTCGAAACGTCGCTGCGGAAGAGAATCGAGCTGACCTCTTCCTCGCTCAAGGCTACCGGCTTATCGCCCGTCCCGAGAAATCCCGTGACCCGCGGAGTGTTCTTGATCACATGCCATAGGTCGTTATCCAAATCCATCTCGACCAAAACGTATCCCGGCAAAAAGACCCTGTCGATGGTACGCTTCTTGCCGTTCACGATTTCCGTGACCGGCTCGGTTGGGATCATCACTCGCCCGATTTTGTTCTGCAGACCGAACGCCTGCACCCGGCCCTCGATCGACTCCTTCACCTTGCGCTCAAATCCCGAGTATGCGTGGATGATGTACCACTTGAAACGCTCATTGGCAGGGGGGGTCAACGTCTCCTGCGGAGGCTGGCCGGTCACGGACTCACCCGTATGGCTCCCGGGAACCGGTGCAGGAGCAGCTTGACTGTTTTCTACCGTCATTCGAACTCTCTTTTCAGCCGCCTTATCGCGCGCCGCCCAACCAATGCAACAGAGCCTGGACCAATCGGCCGAGGACCCCGTCTACCACATAGAAAAACGCCGCAAAGCCAAAGACAGTCACAATTACGATCGTCGTCGTATTCCGAACTTCCTCTTTCGAGGGCGTGACCACTTTGCGCATCTCAGCGCGGACATCCTTGAGAAAATCCACCGCCCGGGTAAAGAAGCTGACAACGGCGTTTTCGCCGCCCGAACTCGGGCCAGTTTGCCGGGAAGCCTTGTCGGCCGCCTTATTGGCAAGTTTAGTCGCCTTGTCGGCGACGTTCACCGGCTGTGCGCCCTGCTTATCGTCGCGAACTACAGTTGCTGACTTGGCCATCGCTTCCTTCTTTCGAAGGGCTGCGCGGTCCTACCGCTCTCGCCCTCTTGCTTCGCTTGCCATTCCCGAGCCCGCTTCGCAAAAAACGGTTCACTACATTCGAACTGGCAGGGGCGGAGGGATTCGAACCCCCAAGTTCGGTTTTGGAGACCGACAGTTTAACCGTTGAGCTTACGCCCCTAATATTCCAGGGCTACGCGGTACTGCCGCTCTCGCCCTCTTGCTCCGCTCGCCCTTCCCAGGCTCGCTTCGCAATTCACCCCAATATCTAAGGGCTGCGCGGTACTCCTGCTCTCGCCCTCTTGCTCCGCTCGCCCTTCCCAGGCTCGCTTCGCAATTCACCCCAACATCTAAGGGCTGCGCGGTACTGCCGCTCTCGCCCTCTTGCTTCTGACCATCGCTACCAAGAAAAACCGCTGCCATCAAAGCCCCTACGCTCAGCCGGACACCGTTCAACCGGCGTGCACGCCTGGGCGGTCCTACTTGGTTTCTTTGTGCGCCGTGTGTTTGCGGCACCGCCTGCAGAACTTCGAGAACTCGAGACGGCCGGTGGTCGTCTTCTTGTTCTTCGTCGTCGAGTAGTTCCGCTCCTTACACACAGG